>DAOOPF010000102.1:9063-13529 GCA_035388125.1 bacterium
GCGACGCGGGCATAGTTGTCGTAATAGCCGGCGTTGATGGTATAGGAGGCCTGCACCGGTTCGGCGCCGGCCGCTTCCGCGTGGTTCTGCTGCGGCGGTCCGGCCTGCAGGCGGCCCTCGACGACGCCGAGATTGCCGTTGAAATCGCGGGCCTCGATGCGGAAGGTATGGAGCCCCTTTTCGAGGATGGTGACGCCGGAGGGGAGGTCCCAGAAGAAACCCAGGGCGCGGGTGATGCCGGTCAGCCAGGTGGTGGCGCCGGAGGCGGGATCGCACTCGAGGGTGCCGTACCAGGGCTTGTCGCCCGCATAAAAGGGAAGCTCGTTGCCGGCTTCGCGAAAGAGGCGCTGGTAAAGATCGCCCGTGCGCACCAGGGCGCGATAGTCGCGGTCGAGATCGGCCTGATGGTCCAGATCGTAGGGATAGCGGTCACAGCGGGCGGAAAAGCGCTCCTCACCGTCGATGAGGAGGCGATAGCTGTAGACATTCATGCGGTTGGCGGCGCCGTCGATCTGGTCGAGCATGCTGACCGCAAAGCCGACCCGTCCAAAGACCGGGATGGTGCGATCGATCTGCAGCCGCCCCCCCTGCGCCGTTTTGGGCGTGAGGGTCAGCGGCTCGAGATCGCCTGCGACACGGGCGGAGGCGTTGAGGGGGATCAACATCACTCTGCGGATCGAGGGGGCGATCGAATCCTTGACCTTGTAGCCTTTGAGCAGGGGATTCAGGGGCGATTCGGAGGCGTCGCGCAGCTCGAAGTGAAGGTGGGGCGCTCCCGACCCGCTCTGGCCGGTCCAGCCGATCACTTCTCCCTGTTCGACGGGGATTTCGCCCTCCGCAAAACGGAGGGCGACGGCGTAGCGGCCTGTGCGCTGCTGTTCCTCCCCGACCCGCCGGGCGACCTCGGGGGCGAACTTTTGCAGGTGGCCATAAACCGCGGTCTCGCCGGTATCGAGGAGGAGATAGAGGACGCGGCCGTAGCCCCAGGGCGAGACCTCGACGCGGGAGACCGAGCCCGGCCGCACCGCCAGGGCTTTATAGCCCACCTGGCCGAAGGTTTTGACGTCCATGCCGGCGTGGAAGCGGTGGCTGCGGTATTCACCAAAGGTCGAGGTGAGCATGCGGCTGGCGTCGGAGGGCCAGGCGTAATCGATCGGCCCGCCGGCGCCGGCGGGTGGTGCAAGCAGGCAGACGAAGAGGGCAAAGTATGGCAGTATCGGTTTCTTCATGAAAGGGATTTAGCGTTCCTCGTAGAGTTGATCCAGAATCCGGGCGAGTTCGCCGGTCTGCTGTCTGCGCTCGAATTGTTCCAGGTTTCTCTCCCCGGCGGCCTTGTGCAGTTCGGGCTCGCTCTGCAGTCGGAGCAGCGCCGAGCGGATGGCGGCGGGCTGATCCGGCGCGCAGATAAGAACTCCGGGCATGGCGTCGAGCAAACGTATGGTCTCCTCGACGTTGGTGATCGCCAGGATGGGCTTGCGGCTGGCCAGATATTCAAAAGTCTTGCCCGGGATAAAGCGGGCGTGCGGCTCGTCGCAGGCGATCAGCAGCAGGGCATCGGCGGCGGCCATGCTCGCGAGGGCCCGGCGGTGAGGCTGATAGCCGCTCCAGGAGATCATCTGCGTCAACCCCAGCATGCGCACCTGCTGTTCGAATCCTCCGCTGGCGTCATAGCCGATGAAGCGCAGGCGCAGCCAGCGGGCATCGCCGGGGATCAGGGCCTCGAGCAGGGGGGCTGGATTGCTGAAGCGGCTGATCGATCCGCAGTGGCAGAGAGTGAACGGCTCCCCCGCACTCTTCCCGCTGTGGTCCGCCGTTTCGAGGCCGGCCAGGTCGGCGGCATCGAAACCGTTGGGGATGCAGCGGCTCCTGCCGGATCCGCCTGCGGCCGTGAGGGCGGCGACGATGCCGGGTGTGACCCCGATGAGGGCGCCGGCCGAGCGCGCCACCTTGCGCTGCAGGGCCTCCTGGCGGCGCCGGTGCCAGCGGGTGGGCTCGTGGACGACAACGCCGCCGGCCCACTCGTCGCGGAAATCGGCCACCCAGGGGAGGCGGAAACGCCGCGCCAGCCGCCGGGCGATGAGATGGGTGGAGTGGGGCGGCGAGGTCGACCAGATGGCGGCGAACTCACCCGTCCTGAGCAGCCGGGCCGCAGCCCGAATGGCGTGCCAGCGCCAGAGTATCTTGCTGTCGGGCAGGAGAAACCAGGGCAGCAGCCGGCGGTTCAGCCATGCCGCAGCTCCGCCCGACGCGGCGGCTCCCTCCCGTCCGGCCGCCGCACCAGCCTTTGTTCCGGCCCGCCTTGTGAGCAGATAGAGCAGGCGCTGGGGATCGAGCGATCCGGTGCGGACGATGCGCACACCGGCCACCTCCTCCAGCAGCGTGGGGTCCTCCGCCCAATAGGCGATGGGCTTGACGGTCAGGACCGTCGGCTCCCAGCCGAATTCGGGCAGATAGCGGGCGAATTTGGCCGAGCGCTGGGTTCCGCCCATGCCGAGCGGGGGGAAATAGTAGCTGAGCATCAGCACCTTTTTCACCGGCCGTACCCCCTCAGCCTGAACTTCTCCCGGCTCTTGACCGCCAGCCAGAGCGCGTTGCACCAGGGGTCATAGAGCATCGTCTGCCAGCGCCTCGCCGTCCGGTAAAAGAGCGGGCGGGCGGTGCGAAAAGCGAGCAGCCGCATCAGCCGCACATGGACCTTCTGGTACATGCGCGAGGCGAGGCGGTTGGTGGGATGGAGATCGTAGCGGGTCCAGTAGCCGCGGTCCCAGAGCCGCCAGTTTTTCTCGATGCTGGCCACGCCGCGCTCGTAGCGCTGCCAGGCATCGGGCAGGTCGGTTTGATCGGCCCAATCCGCCGCTCCGAGCAGGGCGAAAAAGTGGCCGTTGAAGACATGGGAGGCCGGCTCGGTCGGATACTCCTCGAACCAGGGCGAGCCGTCGGGCAGCCGGCCGAGGGTACCGCCATCGGCAACCGGCAGGTCGAGGAGGCGGATGGCGCCGTGGGCCAGGTCGAGAAAATCGCTGCGGTGTTCGAGGACGTGGCAGCGGACCAGCAGGGAGACCGCCTCCCCCTGGGCCATGGCCGAGATCCAGGGCGCCTGCGGGCCGTAAAAGGGCAGCGAGAAATCATAGATCCAGGCGAACATATCCTTGTCATAGGCTCGGGCATTGGCCGCCAGCCACTCCGCGCAGGCCAGAGCCCTGGCCCGGTGCTCCTCCCTCTCCTCTTTGCCGAAGAGCTGCAGGGCATGGAGCCCGTACTGGGCGATGGTGATGGGGTTATAGCGCAATCCCTCTTCGCCGCCGTAATCGACGCGCGGCAGTCCCGCGGAATCATAGCTGTAGGATTGAAAATCCTCCAGTCCATGCCAGTCAAAGGGATAGCTCAGCTTGAGCCGCATGCGGAACGTGTTCCTTCACGGTAAAATGGGAGAGCAGGGCCCTGTCGGGCACAGCTGCCTGGCGCAGAGCTGCGCTAAAAAGTAATAAATTTTCGCGGGAATTGCAAGGAGGAAGCGCGGGCGCGCGGTTTGGGGCGGAGATCTAAAGCAGATAGTCGGGCTTGACCCGCCGCATCGACTGAAAGATATTTTCGCGGCTGCCCGGATGTTCGGCTTCGAGCGCAGCGAGCCAGGCCTTGATAGTCTGGCGTCGGGAGGTGCCGTCGCTGGGGCACTCCTGCGCAAAGACGGGAATGCCGGTTTCGGCCGCATAGGTCTTGACCAGCGCCTCTTCGGCGAAGAGCATGGGGCGCAGCAGATGGAAGCGGCCGCTGTGGATGGCGAGATTGGGCGGACTGGTGCTGATCTCGCGGCCGAAAACCATGTTGAGCAGGAGGGTTTCGACGAGATCGTCCTTATGGTGGCCGAAGGCGATCTTGCTGCAGTTGAAGAGTTCCGCGGTGGCAAAGATCTCCTTGCGGCGGATGCGGGAGCAGAGGAAGCAGGGATTTTCGCGGTTGGCCTCGCTGTGGGCGAGCGGGCCGATGGCGGTGCGGAGAATGCGGCCGCTCACGCCGAGCTGCCGCCAGTAATCGCGCATGATCCGGCAGCGGGTCTCGCTCTCTGTCCCGAACCCCATATCGACATAGACAGCGCGGAGCAGTCCGGCCGGAGCGTAGACCGCCAGACGGCGGGAGAGGAGGTGGAGGAGGGCCATCGAATCGGCTCCTCCGGAGACGGCGACCAGGAGGCGGTCGCCCGCCTGGAGCATGCCGTACTCGCGGACGGCCTTGTCCATGCGGGCGGCGAGGGCGCGCTCGTACTCGGGGATGTGGGTTCGGCCGGCCACGCCGCGGACGAGGCCTTTACGGCCGCGGCGGCGATGCGCCGCGCAGGGTCTCGATATCGCCGATGAGCAGGGAGAGTTTGTCAAGAAAGGCCTGTTCCTTCTGGGCGTCGCCGTTGACCGATCCGCCGCCGAGGGCCATCGCCTCCTTGATGCGGGCGTAGCCGGTCCGCAGCCGCC
>DAOOPF010000103.1:0-13382 GCA_035388125.1 bacterium
TCGGCGGCTTTAACATGAGCGGCACCGACTCCAAGGCCGGCGGCATGGACTATCTCGGATTGTTCATGCAGGCCAAATCGGTCTCGGAACGGTTGATCTAATCCCCGAATTCCGGGCGGGAACCGGAGACAATCAGAGCAAGTATCGCCCGTCGTGGTCGCACCCGCATCAGTCAGAGACCGGTGGGCGAGAGAAAAAAAAGCGCACCGGTTCGGTATCCGGTGCGCTCTCTTTTATCAGGAGAATCATCATGCCCAGTTTGCGAGCCCGCTTCTTCCTCCGCATGCTCAGGAGCCGAAGCAAAGGAACAAAAACCGATTGGACGACGCTGGCAGCGATCCACCACTTTCGCGAGCAGGCGGAAAAGGGCGCTGCCCGGTTCGGCAAACCACCGCAAGGCATCGAATGCACACCGGTCACTGTTGAAGGCCTGCCCGCCGAATGGATCCGGCCGGCCGGCTCCGCCCATGACCGGGTCATCCTCTACACGCACGGAGGAGGCTATATCTCGGGATCGATCACCGATCACCGCGGTGTGGTCGCCAAACTGGTCAAGCGCTGCGGGGTTGGCGCCCTGCTGTTCGAATACCGCCTCGCACCTGAACACCCCTTCCCGGCCGCCGTCGAGGACAGCGTCACCGTTTATCGCTGGCTGCTCGATCAGGGATTCAAACCCGGCCAGATCATCCTCGCCGGAGATTCGGCAGGCGGCGGATTGGCCCTGGTCCTGCTGCTCGCGCTGCGCCAAAGCTCGATCCCCCTCCCGGCCGGAGCGGTGGCGATTTCACCCTGGACCGACCTGCTCAGCACCGGCGGCTCTTACACCGCCAACGCGGAGATCTGTCTCTCGCCGGAGGGCACCTGGACCGCCTTTGGCGACCACTACGCAGCCGGCCAGGACAAGGGCCAACCCCTGATCTCGCCCCTCTATGGCGATCTGCAGGGCCTGCCCCCGCTTTTCATCACGGCGGGCGGAGCCGAGGTACTGCGCGATGACGCCGTCCAGTTCGCCGAAAAAGCCCGCGTGGCCGGCGTAGAGGTCACCCTGATCGTCGGCGAGGGGCTCTTCCACTGCTACCCGGTGATGGCCCCCCTCTTTCCCGAAGCCACCCGGGCCATGAATGATCTCTGCGCCTTTATCCGGAAAAACCTGCAAAAAGAAAAAGCCGGATAAAGAAGCCTTTCCCAAAAACTGGTTTCAACCCGGCAAACGCCTCACACCCCGATACGGGTGGCAACGAGATCAAAGCGGAAAAAGGTCGCCCGGCGCTGACTGCTTTCCGCATGGCGATGCTCTACACCCTGCTCTCCTTTGCCACCCTTCTATTCGCGCTCTATCTCTCCCGTACCAAATAAACGATCGTCACATTCCCTGAAAACGGGTTTTACCGGCGCAGGATGCACATGAACTGCCAGCCGGACAGCGCCGTCGCACATCCAGCCGGAAAATATGTACCGGCAGGAGAAACGGCGGCCGCGGAGAATAAGAGGCGCAGGCGCCCCGCATTTGTGGCACATATTTTGACTGAGTGGGTATGAAATCAGGCCGCAGCAACAGGGCAGTTGATTAATAATTTATTTAATAATAATCAGTTAAAATATCCTGAACCTCTCAGACGCGATCCGATTATGTGGCGCCGCTTCCTCAACAGGGATATTCGTTGTGGCATGAATGGGGCATTGAGCAATCTGAGGAGAATGATTGTGAAAAAGAACCCGAACATTTTTGAATCCCGCTCCTGGAGCACCGAACTGGTCCGGTTGTGGTGGCTCCTGCTGCTGGCGCTTCTCTTCCTGATCATGTTCAGCAGCACGGGATACGGCCAGGCCTCCATCAGCGGGTGCGCCTGGATGGACGTCAACAAGGACGGCCTGCGGGGCGAGAGCGAACGCGGCTTCTCCGGGGTCCGTGTGCAGCTCTTCCGGCAGGTGGCCGGCACCTCCTACGAGGCCTTGACCTCACTGCGCACGCAGAGTGACGGATCATTTCTCTTTCTGGTCTCCGGTTCCCTCCTGCCGGAGAGCTTTTATCTCCAGTTCGAAAAGGTGCCCGGGATGTATTTCAGCCTGCCCCGGACCGGCGGCGATAACCTGAGCGATTCGGAAGTCGATACCAGCAGCGGCAGGACACCCATCTTTAATCTCGTCAGCCAGGACAACGCCACCGGCTGGAATGCGGGCTATATGAGCTCACCGCTCGTGGTGCCGGAGATCAAGCCGGCGGCCAATCTCGTCCTCAACGTCGCAGTCAGCAACGATTCAGCCCATGTCGGCGAGTATGTCGATTTCACCATCGATGTCACCAACAGCGGCCCGGACGCCTCGCTTTCGCCGCACCTGGTCATGCAGCTGGCGCCCAATCTCCTCTTTGTGAGCGCCACTCCTCTTCCCGCCGCTCCGGACGGCAATCCCCTGGAGTGGGCTCTGGAGACCCTGGTGATGAATGAGATGCGGAGGGTGACGGTGCGCACTTTGGTCATCGACGAGGGGGAAGCCACCGGCACCATCTATCTGCTCACGACCACGGAAGAGACCGATCAAGCCGACAACAGCTATCAATATTTGCTGCATGACGGGGTTCCAGTCGAACTCACCGAATTCATCGCGCATTTTAATGGCCGTGGCATTCTGCTCAGATGGGTCACCGCCTCGGAGACCGAAAACTTTGGCTTCCAGCTCTTCCGGGCCGAAGCGGCGGATGGCTATTATGAAAAAATAACCCCCGCGATCATCGAAGGCGCTGGCACCTCCGCTTCCGAGCACCAGTATGAGTATCTGGATGCCGATGTCGCCGCCGGAACCACCTACTACTACAAACTCATGGACGTCGATTACAGCGGCCAGATGGCCTGGCATGGTCCCGTCACCGCGGTCGCGAACCAGCCCGCGGCCTACGCGCTCGCGCAGAATTATCCCAACCCCTTCAACAGCCAGACCCGCATCCGTTTCACCGTCGGAGAGCCCGCGCATGCCGAGCTGACCATCTACAACCAGCTCGGGCAGAAAGTCAGAAGTCTCTTCGCGCAGGAGTGGCCCGCCGGGCAGCATGAAGTGGTATGGGACGGCACCGATGAATTCAATCTGCCCGTCGCCAGCGGTCTCTATATCTACCTTTTCCGCGCGGGCGATTATTATGAGAAAAAGATCATGAATCTGATCAAATAGTGAGGCAGAGGCCGTTGGGGTGCGCCCCTCCGGCCTGCTGCACGTGCATTGCACAGCTGCAACCGCTGCACCATCAGACACCCTTTGGCCATTACCTCCTCGGGTGCAGCGGCGCGCCGGACTTTTGTCAGGCGACCAGGGAGGTATAAAATGAAATACAAGTATCTGTTATTCGCAGCCGTCGCGCTCATCGCCATGGCGACGCACGCTGGAGCAGGGGAAGAGATCCTGCCCCCTCTCACCTCTCCCGCCGTGGTCCAAACCAACGGTCCCCAGGGCCTGCTCAGTCACGGCGACTGGTGGAGCAACAGCGCCGGCGGCAATCAGCCCCATCTCTTTTATCTCTATGTGCCCGCGTCCGTCCCTGATGGCTTTACGGTCCGGCTGGAACTCTTCGACCCGGAATGTTTTCAAACCGGCGGGGAACTGGATGAACTCAAGGGCAGTACATGGGATGAAACCCGTTTCCAGCTGCTGGCACCGGACGGCTCGACAATAGTGGCGGATCGAACCTACCCCGCCGACGCGCTGACCTCTGAGAGCTGGAATGGCCTGGCTGAATTCACCCCCGGCCAGTACGGCCGCGGCATCTATCAGATCCTCGCCACCACGGCCGTGGACGACGAAAACACCTACCGTCTCCGGATCGTCGAGAACGATCCGGATGGCACTGCCGGCAGCGGAGATGAGATTCACCTGGCGATCGGCCGCAGCGCCCTGCAGATGCTCACCAGAGCGACGGCCATCCTCCATTTTTATGCACCGCCCGGGACCGGGGAACTCCTCCTGGCCAATTTCGGCATGGACGATAACGAAGCTGTAGTCTATACGTCGCCTTCCGGGGAAAACATCGCCGGCACCGTCTCCGGAGACGGGGTCTGGAACAACAGCGCCAGCGCACTCCTGCCCCCTCCAGGTGGAGATCTTGTTCAGACGCCTCAATCCGGGTGGTGGTCGCTCCAGCTCACGGCCGCGGGCGATAACCAGTTCTCTCTCTATGGACCGCAGCCCTTCATCATGGGCGATGCCCCTTCCGCGCCAAGCCTCAGCGCTGAGCTGCAGAACAGTCGCACCCAGGTGCGCAAGGGCGAACTCATCACCTACTCGGCGACCATCCGCAACCAGGGCGCCGCAGCGGCGCACGCGTGCACTCTGGCGGTCGCCCTCTCGCCCGGACTCATCGTCACCCAGCCCGGTGAGGGCGCCATCGCCCCCGACGGCAGCTGGCTTTGGACGACCGGCCTGCTCCCGGCTGGAGCCGAGCGCACCCTGACTTTCACGCTTTTCATCAGCAGCGAAAGCACCAGCCCGGTCGCAGCGACCGCCCTCGCCTCTGGAGAGGGCCCCTTCTTGCAGAAATATTCGAGTGCACCGGCCCGCGACATCGACCAGCTCGTGGTCGCAGGCGCGATTTCCGGGCTGATCTGGCAGGATCTCAACCATGACGGGAAACGCGACGCCGGCGAACCCGGCATGGCCGGCATCAAGATCGACCTCTACGGCCCGACTCTTGAAGTCCTGGCCTCCGATACCAGCGATGCCGCCGGCGCCTATGCTTTCAGGTTCCTCCCAATCGGCAGCTATCAGGTGCGGCCGGATGCCGCTTTTCTGCCGGACGGATGGGACGCGACCACCACCATTCAGAGCGAATGGCTGCTGGTCACCGACCTGGGCGAGAGCCTGGCCGATATCAATCTCGGTTATAACACATTCGAAACTCCGGTCGAGCTCTCCCGGTTCACGGCCGTGGCAGGCAGAGGCACCATCGAACTGGCCTGGACCACTCAGAGCGAAACCAACAACCTCGGCTTCCACCTCTACCGCAGCCTGTCCGAAGAGGGCCCCTTCACCCGGATCACCTCCGCCCTCATCCCCGGTGCCGGCAACAGCCAGTCCAGGCGCAACTACTCCTGGAGTGACCCTCTGCCTGCGGTGCAGGGGACCTTTTACTACCGGCTTTCGGACATCAGCTATGCGGGTGTGGAGACCATGCACGGAGTCGCGTCAGCCACTCTGGTCGAGGCCCCGGGACAGTTCAGCCTCGCGCAGAATTATCCCAATCCCTTCAACAGCTCGACCGCGATCACCTTCACCATGCCGGAGAGCGGCCCGGTCCGGATCATGATCCACAATCTGCTCGGGCAGGCCGTCCGGCTGCTCGTCGATCAGGTGCGTGAGGCGGGCGAGCACCGCCTGCTCTGGGATGGCCGGGATGAGAACGGCATGACTGTGCCGGCAGGGGTCTACCTCTACACCATGCAGGCGGACGAGTTCAGGACGACACGTAAGCTTCAGTTTCTGCGTTGACAGCGGGGTGTTGCGGAGGAGGAGAGCGTAAAACCTGGAGGCGGGCCGGCGCAGCAGGAACGGTCCGGATCTGTCGAAGAGGATGAAGCGGTTCAGGAGGGTTCGCCTCCCGGTTTTTGCGCCTGCACCCAATATTGCTGCGGCCCCTCGTAGTGGACGAGGCCGGCAAAGCCGCAGCCGGACAGCGCCCGCGCCAGCGTGCGCGCGCGCACCAGACGGTCGGCGGCGACCACCCCGGCGAGCCGCTGGTGGCAGCGGTTCAGTTCACGGCTGCCGCAGGTATGAAAAATGAGCAGCTGACCTCCGGGGCGCAGGACCCGAAGCAGTTCATGCATGACCCTGTGCGGCTGGACGAAATGGGGCCAGGTGCCCAGGCAGACCGCCCTGTCGAAGGATTCCGCGTGGAACGCCAGCAGGGCGGCGTCGCAGCAGAGCGGGTGTGCCGCAGCGGCGGCATACTCTTCCGCGCCCGCCGCGAGCATCCTTTCCGCGCAATCCAAGGCCACGATTCGACCTTCAGGCCCGCAGCGTTCGCGCAGCGCGGCCGCCAGCCGTCCCTTTCCCGCCCCGAGATCCAGAATCCAGTCCCCAGGTCTGATATCGAACATATCCAACTTTGCCGCCAGCACGCTCACAGGTTCACGCCGGAGAGGCCACTCCTCCGCCCGCGCATTGAAATAAAGCCGATGTTGATGCGACATGAGCGCTCCGTATTGGCCAGGGCATCCGGATTCAGGCTGTCGCCAGCTGGAAGGGTTGTTTAAATGCCCGCCGTCCATTCCAGCATGGCATACCGCCGCGGCATGGGATAGCCGGTCATGGTCTGGTATTCGGAATCGAGGAGATTTTTAAGCAGCAGCCGGCCGCTCAGCCAGGGCAGTGCGCGCCATTGCACCGCCGCGTCAACCAGAGTATAATCGGCAAGTGGCTGGGCGCGGTAATCGGCGCCATAAAGATCGCGGATGTGCTGTGCCGCGACGCTGAAGCGCAGGCTCTGCCAGGGGATGTCGATGCTCAGGCTGAGCTTTTTGCCGGGAGTGTTCATGGTCTGGTCGCCGGGATCGATCTTGCTCCAGGCCGCCGTGATCTCGCCGTCCGCCACTGGCAGCCAGCTGGCGCTGAGTTCGTAGCCGCTGTGAACAAAGGACCCGCTGTTGCTGAGCACCATATTGGGATAGCGGCCCTGCAGCCTGATCAATTCCGATCCCTCGCTGCGGAAGAGTACCGACTCGAACCGGAACCTGTCGGCAGCCATCCAGGAAAAAGCCATCTCATAATTCCACATCGATTCGGGCTTTAGCTCGCTGTTGGGCGCCGGGAAGAGATAGAGCTCGCGGATGGTCGGGCTGCGGAATCCCTCGGCCGCGGAGAAGCGCAGGGTCAGGCTTTCAGCAGGATAAAAGACCACGCCGGCCTTGGGCAGGAGGATCGTACCGTAGAGGCCGTGCTTTTCGGCCCGCAGACCGAGCGAAAGGATGACGCGCTTGAGGAGAAGCTGCTGGAGATGAAAATAGGGGGCCAGTTCGGTGATTTTGTGGGTGCCAAAGTCCCGGCCGGCGATGACATTCTCCGCGCTGCCGCCGTAGCTCTTCCAGTCGAGTCCCAGGGTTGTGGTGACCCCGCGCCAGGGATTGCTGGATTGATAGAGCATCACGCCGTAGGTATAGTCATCGGAACGGAAGCCGTCATAAACCCGATTGCGGCCAAAATTGCCATGCAGCTTGAGATTGAACTCGCCGAGGCGGTTATCGTCGGAGAGCGAGAGATCCAGGCCGCGGCGGCGGATGTCGTACCACTGGCCGCTGACGGGGGCGATGATGAGGCCGGGATCGGAGAGGTCAACGTTGGCCAGGTTGGCGTTCAACGCCACATGCATCCCCGTCTGCGGGCGATAGCCCGCGTGAAGGGTATAGTGGAGGCCCGTATAATCCGAGTCATCGCGGTGACCGTCGGTCCGGTCCGATGCCGCGGTCAGGTAATAGTCCCACCTGCCGCGCTTGCCTCCGTGGGCGAGGGAGAAGGAGCGGCTGGCGTAAGCGCCCAGGGCTGCTTTCGCCCGGGTCTCGAAACCCTCCTCATGCCGCTGTTTGCTGATGAGGTTGATGACGCCGCCCATGGCGTTGGTGCCGTAAAGAAAGGAGGCCGGTCCGCGGATCACCTCCACCCTCTCGACGCCCAGGGCGCCATAGGAATCGGGCAGGGGATGACCGAACAGGCCCATCATGTCGGGCCGGCCGTCACGCAGCACCAGCACTCCGGTGACCGGACTTCCGCCCACCCCGCGAATGGAGAAGGTGCCTGCGCCTCCGGAGACGCCGTAGCCCATGACCGCGCGCTCGGTGATATAGAGACCGGGCACGCGCTGCTGGATCGCGCCGAGCAGCGTGGCTGACGGTGCGGAGGCCAGGCCGGCCTCTTCGAGCACGGCGACACTGGCGGCGATCTCACGCTGCGATTCACCTATTTTGGAGGCGGTCACTATGACCGGATCAAGATGGTAACGGATGGAGTCGGGCGGCACCCCGGCCCCTCCGCCCTCATCGATACTTGATGCCAAAGCGCTCCACGGAGCGGTCATCAGCCAGAGCGCCAGAACTGCGCTTTTTCCCCTGCAACTGTATATAGCCACTTTTATCCCTCGCATATCGATAGTCGTGTTTTCAGAGTAACAGTAACGGCTGGAGTCCTATTCCCCCGGTCCGGACGACCTCAATAGAGCAGATAGGGAAGGCGGCGGGCGATGAAACCGTTTTCCTCGGCGCGGGCGATGGCGATGAGTTCCTCCACCGGCTCGCCTGCGAGCAGCGCCCGGGTGAGCCTGCCGTCGCCGCCGAGGCGGTTCATGCCGGCCTCGCGGATCACCAGCGAATCGGGATGCAGGTCGCGCACGGCGGCGAGCAGGTGCAAGCCGAGTTCGACGGCGCGGAACCGTCCGGGATCGGTCACTGTAAAGGTCACACCGCGGCAGGCGCGGTTCTCATGCTTGTTATTGGTGGCCGTTCCCGGCAGGCTGACCGGGGTGAAGGTGACGGTATCCGCGGTCACGCCCTCGATTCCCGCTGAATTGAGGCGCCGGCAGAGGGCCGGAGCGTCGAGCCAGGGTGCGCCGATCTGACGAAAGGGGGCTGTGGTGCCGCGGCCTTCGGAGAGGTTGGTCGCCTCCACCAGGCAGGTGCCGGGGTAGAGCAGGGCGGTATGCGGGTCGGTCATGTTGGGGGAGGGTTTGATCCAGGGCAAGCCGGTGCCGGTGTAAAAGAGGCCACGCTGCCAGTTTTCCATCCGGATCACGTGCAGATCGGCCTTGACTCCTCCCGCCAGCCATCCCTCCCCGTTGAAGAGGCCGGCCAGTTCCCCCACAGTGAGGCCGTGCCGGATTGGCAGCTCATGGATGCCGACGAAGGAACGGTAGGCGAGATCGAGAAGCGGGCCCTCGACGATCTCCCCGCCGACGGGATTGGGGCGGTCGAGGACCACAAAGGGGATGCTCTTCTCAGCCGCCGCTTCCAGGCCGTAGAAAAGAGTGCTGATATAGGTGTAGAAGCGGGCGCCGACATCCTGAATATCGAAAACCAGTACATCCACATCCTTGAGCATTTCCAGCGTCGGCTTGTTGTGTTGGCCATAGAGGCTGTGGACCGGGACGCCGGTGCGGGGATCCTTCTCATGATCGAGCAGGGCGCCCGCCTCGAGGGTGCCGCGCACCCCGTGTTCCGGGCCGAAGAGGGCGACCAGCTGCAGGTTCCCGGCCTGCGCAAAAAGATCGGCGGCGTGGCGCCCGTCTCGGGTGACGGCGGTGTGGTTGGTGATCAGGCCGATCCGCTTGCCCGCGAGAGGTTCAAAGTGATCCCGGACCAGGAGATCGAGCCCGGAGTAGACCTTCTGCTCCCCGGTATATCCGCAGCTGATCAGGGCCAGTGCTGCGAAGACCATTCCTCTTTTCATCTTCTAACCCTTTCTCGGGAAGAGCGGGGGTCGCCGGAATCAGGGATTCACGACCGCACCTTCGGATAGGGGCGATAACAGGGGATAGATGATAGTCTGCCCCGGTTTGAGGACCAGCAGATCCTCCCCCCGGTTATAGCGCTGCAAAAGCCAGAAGGGGGCATCGAAGGTCCGGTTGCAAAGCGACCAGATCGCATCGCCCGGCTTGACGGTGTAGGTGCCGGTGCTGTCAACGCGGAAATTGGAAAAGAAATCCTCCTGCAGAGCGCGGTGAAACTCGAGGCGGCGGCGGTGGAACTCCGCCGGCGTGGTGGCTGAAAAGACGACCTTGATCTTTTTGCCGACTGTCAGCCTGGCGCCCGACCCGAGGCCATTGAGAGCGCGCAGCCGCTGCGGAGTGATACCCAGCCATTCCGAGATATGGCCGATGGTCTCTTCATCCTGGACCGTGATGGTGCCGCCGGCCGGCTCGGTGAAATCGACCTCAAAGCGCCAGTTGCTGGGGGCCGGGGGCGGATGCCCCTCCGCATCGGGTGCGGTGGGGCCGTAGATGGTGCCGTCCCGGCCGGCGTGTTCGCGCGCCAGGGTGAGCAGATCGGCCCTGGGCATGGTATCGGCGGGAGCGGCGGTCGCGACCTCCGCGTCGGCGCTGCCGGGGAGTTCCTCGCGCTCGGCCGCCGGGGTGGCGACGGCAGCGGGCGGGATCAGCACGGGCGGCTGGGTGGAGGGAGCGGGCACGGCGGCCTCTCCCGCAAGCCGGCGCGGGGCGGGCAGCTCGAGGAGCTGGCCGACGCGCAGGCGGCGCGGATTGCTGATGTCATTCAGATCCATCAGGGTGCCGACGGTCGTATTGAACTCGCGGGCGATGCGGCCCAGGTTGTCCCCCTTCTCGACCACATAGTAGCGATCCGACACCTGTTCATCGTATTTTTCATCCGCGGGCAGCTGGGCATAGAGGCTTGCAGGGTCGATACCCGGCTGCAGGGGCAGGCGCAGTACGTAGCCTTTCGGAATGCGGCGGGCCGATTTCAGGATCGGACGGCGCAGGGCGGGATTGAGGTCGGCGATGACATCCTTGTTCATTTTGAACTTGCGGGCGAGGGCATCAAGAGTGCTGTAGCTGGGCAGCTCGAAGAGCTGATGGCTGACCGGTTTTTCCAGCTCCACCTCGCCGAAATAGCTGCGATAGTTCTTGCCCAGCTCGCGTGCGGCGAGAAATTCGGCGTAGAAATTCTTGGAGGCAAAGCCGAAGCGGCGGCCGTCATATTCATCGATGATTTCGGCCAGGTCGTCGCTGTCGACCTGCTTTTTGGCCCGGGCGATACCGCCGGTGCCGTGGTTGTAGGCGGTTATGGCCAGGGGCCAGCTGCCCAGCTGGTTATGGTTGTAGCGCATAAGGCGGGCCGCGGCATGGGTGGCCAGGAAGGGATCAAAGCGCTCGTCGATGGCGTAATCGATCTTGAGGTAAAGGCGGCCGGTCGAACGGGTGAACTGCCAGATGCCCGCTGCGCCGGCCTTGGAATAGGCCCGCGGATTGAAGGCGGATTCGACATGGGGAAGGTAACAGAGATCCTCCGGCAGGCCGTGCGAGCGGAAGATCGCCTGCATGGAGTCGAGATAGGCGCCGGAGCGCTGCAGCCCTCTGGTGAAGAGTTCGCGCACGCCATACTGCAGATGAATATTCTCCGCAGCTTTGGCGAACTTGCGCGGGTCAGTGCTGAAGCTCCAGAGACTGTAGATCTGGCGTTCGCGCAGGGTCAATTTGAGGGTATCGCTCGGAATGGTGATCCTGCTCAGGCGCTGAAGGGCGGCGCGGATCTCCTTGCGGGCGGCGTCCACCCGGCCGAAGCGGGAACGCCTCGTCCCTGTCCCATCGGTGAGATCCACCACATCATAGATAACATTCATATGGTCGGTGTCATGGATAATCACCTGGTCCCGGCCATATTTGCTGAAAACCTTTATCCAGAAATCAACCCGGTGTTGAAGATCCGGGGAGACCGGAAAAAGCTCATCCGCAAAAAGAGTTTGAATAGTTCCCAGAAGCAATAACAAAGCTGCTGCGCGAATACATTTACCGATTATTGACTGCACCATCGTGTGATCTTTTCCTTGCCTGAATGCTGTAGAAACGCCCCGCCTCTGACTCCGGCCGCTCACCCCCCGCGGCCGCTCTATTCTCCGCCGATCACCGGCTCGATCTCGTCCCAATCAAGCTGCGGCTTTTTCAGAAAGAGATCGGCATACCCGGAATTCTGGCGGATGATGTTCTCGACGATCCCGAGCAGCTCCTCTTTTTTCATGGCGCGCACGGTGACGAGAACCTCCTCGACGTCGAGAAACTCTTCGGCGTCGTTGACCCAGCTGTAAAGCAGGGCGAGAATATGCTTGCAGATTTTGCGGGAACGCTGACAGGAGCAGGTGCCGGCAATTTCATGCTCATGGAAGGTGATGCGGACATCAAAGTTTTCCACGTAATTGCCGACCGACCCGGAGAGGTGATTATGAAAAACGGTAGGGCGGGAAATCAGGACGGACTCGTAGTAGGCCAGACCCTTGCCGCCGGTCGTCTCCCGGTCGAGGGTCTCGACCTCGTCCAGCTGTAAATTCTGCAGCTTGGGATCGATATGTCCCTTTTTATGCATGACGCCACTCCTCAGCTTCTTCCCCCGCGTTTCATGATACGAAACTATGGTCAGAATATCAAGGGAAAAAGCGGCCCGGCGGGCTCAGCCTTTGACACTGCCCAGGGTCAGGCCGGAGATAAGCCAGCGGCTCAGAAAAAGGAAGAGCAGGACCACGGGCAGGCTCACCATCACCGCCCCGGCTGAATAAAGGCCCCAGGCCACCTCCATATTGGACTGGAACATCTTCAGGCCGAGCGGCAGCGTGAACATGGTTTTGTCCTGGATGATGACCGCCGCGACCAGATATTCGCTCCAGGCGGTCATGAAGGTGAAAAGGGCATTGATGACCAGAGCGGGCGCAGCCAGGGGCATGACGATGCGCCAAAAAATCTCGAAGGGGGTGCAGCCGTCAATGCTGGCCGCCTCCTCCAGGCTGTAGGGGATGGTGTCGTAAAAGCCCTTCATCTGCCAGATCGTGAAGGGCAGCGCTGTGGCGGAGTAGGCGATGATCAGACCGAGATAATTGTCGTAGGCCTTGAGTTTGATGAGCAGGATGAAGAGGGGCAGAAGAAGCATGGTGACAGGGAACATCTGGGTGGTAATGATGCCGATCATGGCCGTATCGCGGCCGCGGAACTTGTAGCGCGAAAAGGCATAGCCGGCGAAGGCGGCCAGAAGCGATCCCACCAGGGTGACGATGCCGGAGACGATCATGCTGTTGCCCAGCCAGCGCAGAAAGGGCTCGGCGGTGAAGAGACGTATATAGGACTGCAGGGTAGCGTCATCGGGGATGATCGCCAGGGATTTGCTCAGCAGCCGGTCGCCGGGCCGCAGCGATATCGAGACCACCTGCAGCACCGGCCAGATGGCGAAAAGCGTGAAGATGATCAGCACAGCATAGGCGGCTATTTTACCCGTCGTCGAAAGGTCTCGTGGTTTCCGCATGGTTTGCCCTTACAGCTGTTTGGTTTTACTCACACAGTGGCACAGAGGACGCGGAGAACTCACCTGAAGTTCAGGGTTCCTTTCTTTGTGGCTCTGTGCCGCTGTGTGAAAACTTTTAGGCTCTTTTCAATCGTTCAAATTTTAATCTCTAATACACCGCCTCGGTGGCGCGGGTCTTTTTGATGAAATTCCAGCTAAAGAGGAGCAGGATCGCAAACAGCACCATCGAAAAGGCGGCGGCATACCCCATGCGGAAATAGGTAAAAGCGCTCTTGTAGATCCATGACACCAGTATGTGGGTCTTGTCCGAGGGCTCGCCGCCGTTGGAGACCAGCCAGACTACATTGAAATTGTTAAAGGTCCAGATCACCCCCAGCGTGATGGCCGGCACCATCA
>DAOOPF010000104.1:0-11506 GCA_035388125.1 bacterium
ACTGCTACGGCGGCGCGGCCGACATCTATATCGATGCCGATCCGGTCGATTCGATCATGGATGACCTGAACAAGGACGGGCGGCGGGATTATGCGGACGCCGGCGTTCTCCTGCAGGTTGCGGAGTGGCTCTCCGGCGCCGAGTGGTTCGCCCCCTATCTGGGCGGACTGGCGCGTTATCGCGCGACCCGGCGTCACGGCCCCTTCGTCCACGTCGACGTGCGCGGCTTTAGCGTCAACTGGGGGGATTGAATCCGGCGCAGGCCCGAAGGCGGAAGGCGCGTGCATCTCCGGGTGCATCGTGAACTCCCGGCCGCGATCCACACCGCCGCCTGAAATCAAAAAGCCCGTGCATCACAGGATGCACGGGCTTTTTGACTTACAGCGGGGGGAGGTTAGCCGACTTTGGGAATGCGCAGCTTCTGCCCCGGATAGATCAGGTTGGGGTCCTTGATCACTTCGCGGTTGGCCTCGAAGATGACCGGGTATTTCATCGCGTTGCCATAAAAGGCCTTGGCGATCTTGGAGAGGCTGTCGCCCGATTTGACTTCATAATAGGTGGTCTCTTCAACAGCGGGGGGAGCGGTCAGATAGACATCGTTCACCTTGGAGACACCCTTGATATTACCGGCCAGAAGGACGGCTTTTTCCTTGACGGCCTGGCTTTCAGCCTGTCCATAGAGCTCGACCACGCCGTCATCGAATTTGACCTGAAGATTGGTGATCTGGTTCGGGAGTTCAGTGTTGAGCAGATTGGTGATGGTGGTGACTTCGTCTTCGCCTTTGCCGAAAAGATTGGCGCCAACATTTTTGATGAAATCCAAAAGTCCCATTTCAGAACCTCCTGTTAGTGGGTTATTGGCGTTTTTGAACTATGCTGATTGTATAAAGATAACACTATTTACTCCTTTTTTCTTCCCGGCCGGGCAGCCGTCACCCCGGCGCGCTCATTTTAGTGTTGTATATTATCTGAAAACATTGTAAAATAAACAAGGGTATAAAGATATGCAAAGGACGTACTATGGTGACACGTTCCCAAAAAATGCGTCTGGGCCTCTTTCTCACGATCGCTTTCGTGGCTCTGGTGGCCCTGCTGGCAGCCGTGCTGGCGCCGCGCTATATCCAGAAGCGGGACTCTTATGTGATCGGATTCAGTGACATCTCCCTGACCGGCCTGCTCGAGGGCGGCACAGTCAAATACCACGGCCTCAACGTGGGCTTTGTCAGCAAGATCTCCATCGATCCCGGCAATATCCGCCGCGTCATCGTCGAGGTCAGTCTCGATCCCGCCACTCCGGTCAAGACCGATACCCAGGCGGAGATCACCTTTCTCGGCATCACCGGCATCAAGGTGATCGAGCTGCACGCCGGCAGCGATACCTCGGCTTTTCTCCAGCCCGGCGGGACCATCAAGACCGGACGCTCCCTCACCGATGAGATCACCGGCAAAGCCGAGGTGATCGCCAACAAGGCGGAGCTGGTGCTCAACAACATCGCCATCCTCACCGATGCCGCCAACCGCGACAGAATGATCACCCTGCTCGACAATACCAACCGGTCGCTCAACGAACTCCACGACATCCTGGCGAAAAACAACGCCCCCTTCGCCCGCATCATGGCCAACGGCGAGGCGATCACCACCGATCTGCAGGAGACCGCCACCTCCGCCCGCTATACCGTCAACAACCTGCGCGGCCTCGCCGAATCCGATTCGCTCCACGAGATCATCGGCAACCTGGCCCGCTTCTCACGCACCCTCAAGGAGGCCGACCTGTTAAAGATCGTGCAGGATTTCAACCTGACCCTCGAGCGCACCAACAGCATCCTCAAGGAGGCCGGCCGGCGCTACAACGAGAGCCAGGAGGAGATCACCGTCACCATGAAGAGAGCCCAGGAGACCATGGACAATCTCAATACCTTCTCCCGCCTCATCAGCGAGGATCCCTCGATTCTGCTGCGCGGTGGCAAACCCAAGGATATCCCCGACTATCAACTGGAGAAGTGACATGAAAAGTCTCCTCCGGTTCTCGCTGCTGCTGACCATGCTGCTCGCGCTCGGCTGCGGCAGCCGCGCCACTCTGGCCCGGAAATATTTTCTCATCGAGAGCGATGCCCATGTCGATACCTGGCTGCTCGATGTGCCCGCGCCCTTTCTGGTCAGCGCCTTTATCAGCCCGGTGCGGGTCGCCGATCCCTACCAGGATTCGCGCATCGCCCAGCGCAGCGAGAGCAACGAACTGGTCTATTATTACTACAATTTCTGGGCCGACAAACCCGGCGAGATGGCCACCGGCTTGCTCCTCAGGGCCTTCCGGGAGTCCGGCGTTTTCAGAGAGGTCTCCCGCTACAACCGCGCTGAAGCCGATGTGATGATCACCTGCTCCATCGATGCGCTGGAGCGGTCGCGCGAGGGGAAGAACGATCTCGCCCGCGCCGCCGGCACTTTCCGGCTGGTCTATCTCGAGAGCAGCACCACCCTGCTCACCTATGAATTCGACAAGCAGACGCGCCTGGGCAAGGACCGGAGCATGAACGGTTACGCAGCCGCCCTCAGCAGACTCCTCTTCAGCGAAATGGAAGAGTTCGTCTTCCGCGTCGCCGATTATTACCAGTATCCCCCGGAATAGGCCATGCTCAAAATCACGCTCACCGGCGATACCCTCGGCCTGACAGGCGTATTGAGCCGGGAGGAGGCGGCCCGGGCTCTCATCGATATCCGCAGCCGCATCGCCGCCTCGGCGGCTGAAAAGGTGCGGATCGATCTCTCGGGCCTTGAGCGCATCGACAGCGCCGGAGTCGCGATGATCGACCAGCTCCGGCAGGAGCTGCGGGACCGCGGCCGGGAGGCGGAGCTGACCGGCGTGCCCGCCCAGGTCAGTGAGGCGCTCCGGCTTTTCGCCTCGCCCGGCGGAACCGCCGCGGCGGCTCCGGCCCGGGAGGGCTTTTTTTACCGGATCGGCGACGGCGCCGTCAGTGCCGCCCGGACCGCCCGCACCATGCTTTATCTCATCGCCGATACCCTCTATTTCGCCGCGGCCGGCCTCTTCAACCGCCGCGGGATCCGCAAGGGCGAGTTCATCAACCAATCCATCCTCATCGGGGTCAATGCCCTCCCCATCGTCGCCCTGATCTCCTTTCTCCTCGGCTTCATCCTCGCCCTGCAGTCGGCGGCCCAGCTGCGCCAGTTCGGTGCGGCCATCTATGTGGCCGACCTCATCGCCATCGCCATGACGCGCGAAATGGGCCCCCTGATCACCGCCATCCTCTTCGCCGGCCGCAGCGGCTCGGCCATCGCCGCCGAACTGGCGACCATGGGGGTGACCGAAGAGACCGACGCCCTGCGCTCGATGGGACTCAATCCCACCCGCTACGTCCTGGTGCCGAAATTCTACGCCATCACCCTCACCATGCCCCTGCTCACGGTCCTCTCGATCATCATCGGCATCCTCGGGGCGATGGTCATCGGCTACAGCTATCTCGGCATCGGCCCCCGGCCCTTCTATCAGGAGGTGATGACCGTCCTCTTTTTCCGCGACATCATGACCGGCCTGATCAAGAGCGTGGTCTTCGCCTGGATCATCGCCCTGGTCGGGGCCTATTACGGCTTTAGCGCGCGGGGCGGTTCCGAGGATGTCGGACGGGTTACCACCGCCGCGGTGGTCGCCTCGATCTTCTGGGTGATCCTCGCCGACAGCCTCCTGGGGCTGATCTTCTATTTCGGTCAGGGACTGGAGTACTAGGTGGAACAGGAGCAGAAAAAGCGCGAGATCGTCAGGGTGACCGGCCTCCATGCCGGCTATGACGGGGAGGAGATCCTCCACGATGTCTCGCTGACCGCCTTCGCCGGGGACGTGACCGTCATCCTCGGGGCTTCGGGCTGCGGCAAAACCACGCTGCTCAAGCACCTCATCCGCCTCTATATGCCCACCCGGGGCACGATCGAACTCTTCGGCCGCGACATCACCAACATGGACGAGCCCGAGTTCGATGAGCTGCTCCAGGAGGTCGGGGTGCTCTTTCAGAACGGCGCCCTGCTCAACTCCATCAACGTCGCCGAGAATGTGGCCATCCCCCTCGAGCAGCATACCACCCTGCCGCCTGAACTGATCGCCCGGCTGGTGCACACCAAACTCAGGCTGGTCGAGATGGAGCAGGCCATCAACAAGCTGCCGGCCGAACTCTCCGGCGGTATGCGCAAACGCGCCGCTCTGGCGCGGGCGATCATTCTCGATCCTCCCCTGCTCTTCTGCGACGAACCCTCGGCCGGGCTCGATCCCACCACCAGCGCCGGCCTCGACTATCTCCTCCTCAAACTCCGCGATGAACTGGGCATGAGTATGGTCATCGTCACCCATGTGGTGGCGAGCATCAAGCGCATCGCCGACCGCTGCCTGTTTATGGACCAGGGCGAAGTGCTCTTCGCCGGCACCCTGAAAGAGGCGGAGAGTTCCGGAATCGAAAAGATCGAGCGTTTTTTCCGGGAAGGGTGATTCCTCCGCTCAGCCTCACTGCAGCTGTTTTATCCTCATGCCAATAAAAAAAGCCCTGATCATCTCAGGGCTTTTGTCAGTCGCTGCCGCAGGGAGGGGGCCTGCGGGCTGAGGGCGACGGTAGTAAAGGCTGACCGGCTGCACCTTCCCTCTGCATCAATACGACACGGCGAGGCGGGAAGGAGAGGCGTCTCCGGCTGCGGTGTGCAGCCGGGTCAGTTCAAATCTGTGACATGTAAAAGAGCACGGGATTGCTGGCGGTCTGCATCCCCACCCGCGAAAGGCTCCTGACCGGCGTGTCCGGCAGGGTGGTGTTCGAAAGGCAGATGATAGCGTCGTAAGGCGCGCTGCCGATGTAGCTGTGAAAGGAGGCGCTCTGGCCCGGCAGCAGGAGGTGGCCGGGTGCGTCGGCGAAGGCCTGGCAGTACTGCACCAGCTGGCCCTCCCGGAAGAGGCAGATCAGGATCGAGGGGTAGGGGATGGCCAGGCCGGAGACATTGCGGACCTGCCCCGAGACCTTGCGGCCCGGGCCCCAGTCGGCGGCGCTCATGGCGGTGACCTTGAGCCCCTCCTTGTCAACAGGCGGTTTCAGACCGTCGCCGGCGCGGAAGGTGATGCTGAAGGCGACGCTGTCGAAATCGACCCGGTCAATGTAGCTCGCACAGTAATTCTCCGTCCCCGGCCGCATCCCGTTCTGGCCATAGGTGGCATAGTCGCCGTAGAGCTCCGCCGTCCCCGCCAGCATCCCCCGCCTGTAGAGGCGGCAGTCGAGGCGGACAAAATCGACCAGCTCCCGGCCGGTGTAGTGGAGGCGCGAGTAGCCCATCAGATAGGAGGAGGAGTAGGGATAGATGATGAAATCCCGGATGACAAAACCGGCTCCCACCTCGACGTTGACGGCGGTATAGAGCGGCTTTTCTCCGGCGTGGAGCGGCCCTGCACAGAGCACAGCAAAAAGTGCGATGGAAAAGAATTTCTTCATCATGGCCTCGTAACGGACGGGACGGCGTCCCTCTCCGGCAGGGCCCGGCGCCGGTGACGGTGCGGGCGGCCCATACGGAGGGTGGCGCAGTGAGAACAGAGTTGTTCCTTGCAGGATAACAGGGGCGCCCGCGCAGAGTGCGGAGAGGGTCATGCAGTAGAGGAAAGGCGCGGAGGAGGTGATCCGCGCGGACGCACTATTTTTACCACTGAGATGCTGAGAACTGTCGGATGCCGAAAAGGTGTTCTGGAGGGTAAAAAAAAGGCACAGCTCACCGTCGTGAGTCCGTGCCTATAATTCTAAATTCCACCCATCCCAATCCCCAAAAGAGTATATGTTGCTGCCCGTCAACCGGTTGAATTTCCCCTGGAACTATACTAATAAAAGGTGATAAAAAAAGCAAGCAAAAATAATATTTTTTGTATTTTCGCCACCCTTGAAATTATAGGGCTTAGCGGGAAGGGGATTTTCTCCGGCCGGCGGAAAAAGGCTCTTTTGACGCCAATTTCCCGGGGCGGAATGGGCGATGATATCTTGTATTAAAACAAATTATTAGAACAGAGGGGTCCGGCGAAAAATCAGAATTTAGGCGGCCGGCGGCTCTTTCCGGGCGCGCCAAAAGTCGTAAATGGTGTGCACCGACTCGGGCAGCTGGCTCTGCATGAGCAGGTCGAGTTCGAAGCGTTTCTCCTCGTCGTTCTCTTCTTCGAGATAGAGGGGGATGAAGCGTTCCGGCTGGATGAAATAAAAGACCGGCACGAGCAGCTCGGCCATGCCCTTGTCGGATTCGCTGAACCACTTCTCCTCGAAAAACTGCATCCCCTTGGAAAAGCCAACACACCAGAGGCCGAGGTTGACCATCCTGGCCTCTGGATCGTCTTCCCGGCCGAGCCATGGCTGGAACTGGCCCTCGCGGATGAAGGCGAGGGTGTCGTTGTAGAGGCCGTAGAGGGAGAGCGCCAGGGTCTCGAGTTCCTCGCGGCCGGCGCTTTCCGGTATTCTTCCGTCGGCTGAGAGGGTGTAGGGAAGCCAGCGTTCCGGCTGCAGCTCCGCGGGTCCGATGATCACGGCGGTCATGAGCCCGTGGGCGGCGCTGAGAGGGGGAGTGCCCTGGCCGAGTGCGGCGAGGCGTTCATCGAGATCCGCCGGTCTGAGCAGGCGAAGTGCAGTGGACATGTAAAACTCCTCGGTTGTTAAAAAAAAAGGAATGGAGGCTTGCTCCATTCCTTTTGTGTTTTGGCGGTGTGGAAGATCAGCTGTTTCCGCGCTGGCCGTAGCGGCTGTCGAGCATCATCAGAGCGTGCGGGTGCTTGACGGCCATCTTGACCTGATAAAGCCCCTTGTCCATATTGGCCTCTTCCTCGATCTGCTCCTTGATGAACCAGTCGAGCATGCCGGCGCTGGCGTAATCGCTCTCTTTGACGGCCAGGGCCATGAGCTCGTTGATCGATTTGGTCACGAACTTTTCATGGTTGAGGGCCAGTGAAAAGATCTCCTCAACGTCCTTGTACTGGGCCTGGGGTTTCTCGATGGTTTCGAGGATGACACGGCTGCCCTGCTCGTTGACATATTCATAAAACTTCATGGCGTGTTCCATCTCTTCCTTGGCCTGGTACTCAAAAAAGTGGGCAAAGCCGTCCAGGTATTTCTCACGCAGGTCGGCGGCCATGGCGAGATAGAAATAGGCCGAATAGATCTCTTTGTTGATCTGCGAATTGAGGGCTGCTTCCATTTTCTTTGAAATCATACATCCTCCATGGTCATTGTTATTGTGAGCTGGTTTTTATCTTCAAAGGTTGTAACAAAAAAAGCGTGAAAATAGTTCCGGAATCTTGTAGCAGGGTTCACAAGATCGAGATAATCTGGGCGCAGATGATGGTGCAGACCAGTGCGACGGGATAGACGGTGGCATAGGCCACGGCCGGCGCGTTGCAGTCGGTCAGGGGATTGAGGGCCCCCAACCCCGGCGTGCTCGTCATCGCCCCGGTCATGGTGCCGAGCAGGGTGAGGATGTTGACCCGGAAGAGCTTGCTGCCGATGAGGATGCCGACGGTCATCGGGATCAGGGTGATAGCCGCGCCGACGAGAAAGATGCTCGGGCCGTACTGGTCGATCGCCTCGGAGATATGGGCGCCGGCTTCGGTGCCGACGGCGGCCAGGAAGAAGAGCAGTCCGAGCTGGCGCAGCACCTGGTTGGCGGTGCCCGAGAGGCTCCAGATGATCGGGCCGGTCTTGCCGATGCGGCTGAGGACGAGGGCCGCGGCGAGCACCCCGCCGGTGAGGCCGAGCGAAAAGTCCATTCCGCCGGGGAGGGGGACGCGCAGCCGGCCGAGCAGCACCCCGCCGACGATGCCGAGGGCGATGGGGAGAAAATCGGTCTCGGAGAGGCGCTTGTTGTCGTTGCCGAGCAGCTTGACCACCTGGTTCATGTTCTCGCTGTCGCAGGCCACCAGCAGCTTGTCGCCGAAGCGGAGGATGCTGGTGCGCCGCGGGGCGATGTCGATGTCGGCGCGGCGGATGCGGGTGATGTTGGCGTTGTAATTGGTGTGCATATGGAGCGCGGCCAGGGACTGGCCGACCACGGCCTTGTTGGTCACCAGCACCCACTGCACGTCATAGCCCTTGGTGAGGGGGATCTCCTGCGCCGTCTCGGGGCCGATCAGCAGGCGGCTCTTTTCAAGGGCATCCTCGGTGCCGACCGCCTTGACCAGATCGCCGAGATAGAGCCGCGTCTGCGGCGAGGGGGTGACCGCGGTGCGGCCGTGCATCACCCGCGAGATCGTCGCCCCGGTCATGGTGCGGATATCCAGTTCGCCGATCGCCTTGCCGTCCAGATTGGCGTTTTCGACGACGAAATTGCGGTTGTGGATCTCGGGATGGGCGATGAAGGCCTCGGCGGCGTAGTCATGTGCCGCCTTTTTCAGGTCGGCCCGCAGGAGCCGGGGCATGACGCGCACGAAGAGGATCACGCCGATCACCCCGAAGGGGTAGGCGATGCCATAGCCGATCGAGGCGAGCGGGGATTGCGCCGCCTCGATCGCCGCCGCCAGGCCGGGGGTGCTGGTGAGCGCGCCGGTGAAAAGGCCGCTCGCCATTTTAAAATCGACGCCGAAAGCCCAGGAGAGGGCGATCGTGACCGCGGCGCCGGTGACGACAATGACGACGGTGGTCAGGATGAGCTGAAAACCGCGCCGCTGAAAGGAGGCGAAAAAACCCGGACCGGCGGAGATGCCGATCGTAAAGATGAAAAGCAGCAGCCCGATGTTCTGGAAATCGGCCGGGACGCGATAGCCGTAATGGCCGAAGATGAGCGCGACAAAGATGACCGCCGAGACATCCAGCGAAATGCCGCGCACCTTGATGTGGCCGATGATAATGCCGATCGCGACGATGAGAAAAAGAATAAAATAGCTCGATTGCAGCAGGGTGTCCATCATGCTCCTCTGTCAAAATGGCTGAAAATTTAGCCATTTTCCGGCAAATTTCAAAATTATTTTGCCTTACAGCAAGTTAATATTTATATTATCATTCACCGGCGCCTCGCGGCATCCCGCCGCACCGGCCGCCGCCTTCTCCGGATCCCGGTCAATGGAAGGAAACTGCGTGAAGTATTCCCGATATCTCCCCCCCTTCGTCCTGCGCCAGGCCCTGATCCTGATCCTGGCAGCGCTTATCCTCGGCCTGGCCGCCAACCAGCTCAACCCCCGCGGCATCGCCATCAGCGCCGCCACGCCCGGCGCCGGGGTCTGGGACGAGAGCGAAACCGGCGCGGCCCCGCGCCTCATCAGCCTCACCCAGCTTGAGCAGCTTTTGCAGCGGCGGACGGCCGTGCTCATCGACGCCCGCAGCCGCGAAGAGTACCTCGCCGGCCATCTGCCCGGGGCCCTCCACATCCCCTTCGAAGGCTGGTATGAAAAGATGGAACAAGTGCGAGCCCTGCCGCAGGACAAATGGCTGGTCCTCTACTGCAGCGGCGGGACCTGCGATCTCGGCGATCTGTTGGCCGGGGAACTGATCAGTGCGGGTTTCAGAAAGGTGGCGGTCTATCGCGGCGGGATCGGGGAGTATCAGCGCACCGGCACGCTCGAGCGCGGAGAGGAGGCCCGTCATGAATAGCATAAAACTCCCCCGCATCGAGACCCTGCTGCGCCTCGGGCTCGGCGCCCTCTTCATCTTCGCCAGCTTTAGCAAGATCGCCGATCCGGCCGGCTTCGCCGCTTCGATCAGCAACTACCGGATGCTGCCCGAACTCCTCGTCGCCCTCATGGCCGCGGTGCTCCCCTGGCTCGAACTGCTCTGCGGTCTCGCCCTCCTCCTCAACCGCTGGACGCCCGGAGCGAGCCTGCTCATCGTCCTCATGAACGCGGTCTTTATTGTCGCCATCGCCTCCGCGATGGCGCGCGGACTCGACATCTCCTGCGGCTGCTTTTCGACCTCGGGAGCGGGCAGCCGCGCCGGCCTGGCCCGCCTCCTCGAGGACCTGCTCTTCCTGGCGGCCGCCGGCTGGCTCTACCTGCGCGCTGCCATCGGACTCTATGCCACCCCGCACCGGCCCGGCCGCTGAGCCGGGCTGCGCCGCTGAAGCACTGATCAGACCACCAGCAGCTTCATATACTCGCCGATCGGCAGCGGCCGGGTGCCAAGCGCCCAGGTCGCGTCGATCAGACGCTCCTGCTGCTCCCGCTTCATCACTCCCCCGGCATTGGCACTGAACTTGCTGATCACCTCTTCGTCGCTCATCGGATTCTCCGGGCTGCCCTTGGCGTTGTCCACCTGGGCGGTGTAGGTCTGGCCGGCCACTGTCGTGATCGTGACGATCGCCCGCTTGACCCCCGGGAACATCGCGTCGATTTCGGGGTCGGCCACCACCGTGATCTTGCCGAGCATGCTCCAGATGCGCGGATCCTTGAGCTTCTCCTCGTCGAAGGAGGAGGGCAGCACCTGGCCGTCCACCAGAGCCGCGGCGATGCAGTAGGGCAGGCTGTGATCGGCGGTCTCCTTGGTGGTCGGCTTGTACTTGCTGGGATCGGAGAGGATGTCCGCCCCGCGTTTGGTGGTCTTGACCAGGACGTTGCTGATGAGATCGTCGGTGAGGTGGTGCTCCTCGCGCAGCTTGAGCGCCGCGGAGATGGGCTGGTGGGTGAGGGCCTCGGTCGGGAAGGGCTTGTAGCCGCACTCGGTGATGAGAAATTCGCTGCCCAACCCCTTGAGCAGGGTTTCGGTCGACCACTGCACATTGTGAAGGACGTGATAGAGCCCCTCCTTGCCTTCGATCACCTCGACCGGGCCGGTATAGTTTTCGGCCGCGAGCAGGGCCGCCGCCACACCGGCCTCGGTCGCCATGGGATCGGCGGTATTCTTCATATTGGTGAGGTGGCCGGCGACGACGCCGCCGAGGGTGAAATGGCTCGAGCCGCTGATGCCGGCGGCGGCGATGGTCTGGGCCTCGGTGAGACCGAGCATGCGCGCGGCGACAAAGGGGGAGACGAACTGGGTGAGGGTGGCGTGGTGCCAGCCGACCTCGCGCACACCCGGGGTCGCCGCCAGGCACCAGCGCATCTCCAGCTCGTAGGCGATGAGGATGCCGGCGATGAGGTCGCGCGCATCCCGGCCCGCTTTTTCACCGGCTGCCAGGGCCGCGGGGATGATGTCCGAAGGATGGCTGGGGTCCTGCTTCCAGTAGATGTCATTATAGTCGATGGCGCGGATGAGCAGGCTGTTCATCAGCGCTGCGTTGGGGGCGTTGGTGCGCAGGCCGCTGCCGATGATGGTGGCGTCGGGGACGCCGCCGAGCTTTTCGATATAGCGGTGGGCGGCGCGCATATCCTCATTGTTCAACGCCGCCAGAGCGCAGCCGAAACTGTCGAGCAGAAAGCGCCGCGCCTCCTTGCGGGCGGTTTCGGGAATCGCTTCGTACTGGAGATCGAGGGCGAAGCGGGCCATCTGTTGTGTGATGCTCATATGCAGTTTTCTCCTCTTGGGGTCCGGGTTGGCTTGGCAGGGCTAATATAAAAAATCCGCGCGAGAAAGCAAAG
>DAOOPF010000104.1:11606-13071 GCA_035388125.1 bacterium
TTTAAAAACAGCGTGCTGGTCGCGGCCTATCTGGTCAGCGTGGTGGCGGCCAATCTCGCCATCGCCGCCTTCGGACCCCGTGCCACCGCTCTGGTCGCCTTTCTGCTCATCGGCCTCGATCTGACCAGCCGGGACGCCCTGCATGAGGCCTGGCGCAGCCGTTCTCTTCTGCCCAAGATGGCCCTGCTCATTCTCGCCGGCAGTCTCATCTCCTGGCTGATCAACCGGGATGCCGCCGCCGTCGCTTTTGCCTCTTTCGCCGCCTTCGCCGCGGCCGGCGCCGTCGATGCCCTCAGCTACCATCTCCTGCGCGACCGGCTCTGGCTGGTCAAGGTCAACGGCAGCAACCTCCCCAGCGCTTTGGTCGACAGCCTGCTCTTCCCGACCCTGGCCTTCGGCGCCGTCATGCCCGCCATCATCGCCGGCCAGTTCTTTGCCAAGGTGGCCGGCGGCTTTTTCTGGTCCCTGATCCTCCATCACCTTTTCCAGCGGCCGGAAACGGCCCCGGGCCGGTGAAACGGCCGATGATTTTCCGGTAACAAAAAGCCGGTGCAGATGAATTCTGCACCGGCTTTTTGTTTATCCGGATGCGCCCTGACGGCCGCCTCCGCGCTACTTTTTCGCCGTCACCACCAGATTCTGCGATTTCGCCGCCGTATACTCCCCCCAACGCATATCGCCATAAATTTCGACAGCGCCAAATCCGGCTGCCTCAACCGCCCGCTCCACGCCGGCGCGGCGCCAGGGGTGGAGCGGCGTGCCCTGGAGGCGGTGTTGAGGCGGCTGCTGCGACCAGTCGATCTCGAGAATGTTGAAGCGCAGCAGCGGCGCGCCGAAATCGTAAAAGCGGATGAACTCGCGCTCGCCGTCGCGGTTGACGGCGAGAATCCGGCGCTGCCAGGCCAGGACCAGGTCATAGTTGACGAGCTGCAGCAGCAGCAGACCGCCGGGGGCGAGCAGCGCATGAAAACCCGTCAGCGCGGCCGCCAGCGCCGCCTCGTCGAGGAGATGGGGCAGCGAGTTGCCCAGGCAAAAAAGGGCGTCGAATGGTCCCTTGACCCGGGCGGTCAGCTGCTCCATGGCGGCCTCCACCCACTGCACCTCGACCCCCTCGGCCGCGGCATGGGCGCGCGCTTCGGCGAGCATCTCCGGCGAGAGGTCGGCGCCGGTGACCTCGACGCCCAGCTGCGCCAGAGCGATCGCATGCAGTCCGGTCCCGCAGGCTGCATCGATGAGCCGGTTGAAACCGTGGCGCTCCCGCCATTCGGCCAGCAGCGCCCGCTCCCCAGGCAGCCGCTCGGCGAAACGGGTCATCCCGTCGTAGCTTGCGGCCAGGCCGCGGTAAAACGCCGCCGCTTCATCGTTATCGCCATGCATGCTTATCCTCCCTCTCCTACTCCTTGCAGAAATAGCTGCGGTAAAGGTCCGCCTCCTCCTGCACGCTCCAGGCGGCAAAACCCTTCTT
>DAOOPF010000105.1:0-12804 GCA_035388125.1 bacterium
AGGTCTACAAGGAGGTCTGCGCCAAATACAAGGTCAAGGCCATCCAGTACATGTATGGCACCATGATCGAGATCCCGCGCGCGGCCCTGCAGGCCGGCAAGATCGCCGGCACGGCCGAGTTCTTCTCATTCGGCACCAACGATCTGACCCAGATGGGTTTCGGCTTCTCCCGCGACGATATCGGCGGCTTTGTCCCCGACTATGTCGAGAAGAGAATTCTGCCGGCAGATCCCTTCAATATCCTGGATCAGGAGGGTATCGGCGAGCTGATTGAGATCGGCATCGAGCGCGGCCGCAAAGCCCACCCGGGCCTCAAGGTCGGCATCTGCGGCGAACACGGCGGCGAGCCCGCTTCGGTGGAGTTCTGCCACCGCGTGGGCATGGATTATGTCTCCTGCTCGCCCTATCGCGTACCCATCGCCCGTCTGGCTGCGGCCCAGGCGACCATCCGCGAAAAGAAGTAAATCAGCTGTAAACCGTAACCAGCCCCGGGGCCCCCAAGGCCCCGGGGTTTTTTGTCGTCCCTTTGAGCACGCCCCAAAAGCGGTCTCTCACAGAGGCACGGCGACACGAAGAGAGCAAAGACAAAAGTTGTTGAATAATTTATATTTTGGGGCAACAGTGCGGGGCTCCGCGCCTCTGCGCGAAATTGTTTTTCTTTGTGTCTCTGTGCCTTTGTGAGAGCATGTTTTGTTTTCAGGTTATTATTAATAAAGGTTTTGGCGGAGCAGTGCGGGGCTTTGCGCCTCTGCGCGAGATTGTTTTTCTTTGTGCCTCTGTGCCTTTGTGAGAGATTATTTTTTTTGTGCCCTGGTGAGAAATACCCAAAGCCATGCCCAAACGACTGCGCATATTCTGCGATTTTGACGGCACCATCGCCAAACGCGATGTCGGTAACCTCGTCTTTTGTCATTTCGGCAGCGAGAGCCACTGGTGGGGGCTGGTGGAGCTGTGGCGGCAGGGCCGGCTGGAGGGTCGTGAGATGTGGGGCCGGCAGGCCGAGGTTATGCGTTTGACCGAGGCCGAACTGGATGCCTTCGTCGCCCCCCTGGCCATCGACGACTCTTTTGCGGCGCTGGCCGGTTTTGCGCAGGTGAACCGCATCCCCCTCACCATCGTCAGCGACGGCATGGATGCCTATATCGCCCGCATCCTGACCGCGCACGGATTCGGCGATCTCCCCTTGCGCAGCAACAGAATGGTCCTGGCGCCCGGCGGCGCCGTCCGGGTTGAATTCCCCTGGCATGGTCAGGGCTGCGGCCGGTGCGCCAACTGCAAGGGGCTGCATGTGCGCCGGGAACGCCGGCCGGGCGAAACCACGGTCTATATCGGCGACGGCCTCTCCGATGTCTGCGGCGCCCGGGAGGCCGATATCGTCTTCGCCAAAAAGCAGCTCCTGGAGTGGTGCAGGGAGAACAACCGCGAGCACATCCCCTTCACCTCGTTTGCGACCATCCATGACCATCTGCGCGTGCTGCTGGAGCGATAAAGGGAGCGCTGCGGCGATTTCTTCCCCCTAAAGTTGTTGACTTGAACGGGGCGATTTTGTATGTTTTCTGAGGAAAGGAGATTGCAGTGGAAATACAGTTCTTCGGCGGCGCGCGTTCGGTGACCGGAACCATGCACGTTCTGATTGTGCGGGGAAAGAAAATCCTCCTTGACTGCGGACTCTATCAGGGGAAGCGCGATGAGGCCTTTGAGCGCAACCGGCAGCTCCCCTTTGATGCGGCGAGCATAGATGCCATGGTGCTCTCACACGCCCATATCGACCACAGCGGGAATATCCCCCAGCTGGTCAAGCTTGGATTTACCGGGAATATCGCCTGCACCCACGCCACGCGCGATCTCTGCAGCATCATGCTGCAGGATTCGGGCTATATCCAGGAGAAAGACGCCGAGTATGTCAACAAACGGCGGGCTCGCAAGGGGGAAAAACCTGTTGAACCCCTCTACACCGCGCGCGACGCCGTCAAGGCGATGAACCAGTTCTTCAGCGTCGGTTACGAGCGCAAGGTGCAGATTGCCGACGGGGTCTCGGTCACCTTTTACGACGCCGGCCATATTCTCGGTGCGGCGGTCTCTGTTCTGGACATCAACGATGACGGCAGGCCGATCCGCCTGGTTTTCAGCGGTGATCTGGGGCGGCCCGGCCAGCCCATACTGCGGGATCCGGCCATTCTAACGCAAGCGGACATCCTCTTCACAGAGAGCACCTATGGCGGCCGCTTCCATGATGACTTTTCCACCCTCAACCAGAAACTGGCGCAGGTGGTCAATGAGACCGTCAAACGCGGCGGCAAGATCATCGTCCCGGCCTTTTCGGTCGGCCGCACCCAGGAGATCGTCTACGCCCTCCACCAGCTCACCCTCTCCGGCGAGATCCCGGCGCTGCCGATCTTTGTCGACTCGCCGCTCTCTCTCAACGCCACCGAGGTCTTCCGCGCCCATCCCGAATGCTATGATGAGGAGACCGCGGACTTTTTGGAGAGCAACGACGATGTCTTCGGCTGGAACCGGCTCCGCTATATCCGGACGGCTGATGAGTCCAAAAAGATCAATGAGATCAAATCCCCCTGCATCATCATCTCCGCTTCGGGGATGTGCGAAGCCGGCCGGATTCAGCACCACCTGCGCAACAACATCGAGGATGAGCGCAACACCATCCTGGTGGTCGGTTTCATGGCGGAGAACACCCTCGGCAGGCGGCTGGTCGAACGCGAGCCGACGGTCAAGATCTTCGGGGACGAGTTCACCCTGGCCGCCCGGGTGGTCAAGCTGAACGCCTTCAGCGCCCATGCCGATCAGGACGAGCTGGTCTCATGGATCAGCCACTTCAACCGTGAACAGCTGCAGCATCTCTACATCCTGCACGGGGAGTACGATCAGTCTCAGGCCCTGGCGCATGCGCTTGGTGGACTCGGCCTCAACGAGATTGCCATCCCCGAACGGGGTGAGTGGGCCGAGGTTTAGGCGGAAATGAAAAGGCCCGGCGTCTCATCGACTCGCCGGGCCTGAACTGCGGCCCCCGCCCGGACAGCAAGAGGGGGAGGGCCGGATGTTTTCGCGCTATTTTTCGAGGATATTTTTATAGACCTGGGCGTGCGCCGGATCGATGACCATCAGGGTGCGCAGGGGCGATTTGTCCAGGGCGCGGCGGAATACCTCCACCATCTCGATATAATGGGCGTTCAGGAACATCTTGGCGTATTCATTTTCAGGGTCCTTGGAGATGATGGTGTCGAGCATCTCCACCGCCTTGCTGATAAACTGGCGCGCCTTGGCGTTATCCTCTTTGACCAGCGAGAGGCCGTAAAAATAATAGTCCACCATCTCCCGGAAAGGAACATGCTGATCACTGGTTAGATAGGTGATCTGTTCCACCCTTCGATCCCATCCCTCAATGTACCGGCCCAGACCGAATTTAGCCTGTTCTGCGATTGTCTTCGCTTTCTGAAAGTGTTCCGTGCCGCCGAGACTCGACCATTTATCGAATTCCATGCCCAGGAAGATGTAAACGAAATAATCGAGCATGATGGTGAAGGAGTTGAGCGTGCTTTCATCGTGATTGAGCATGTCGGTGCTCTGATAGGCGAAACGCCAGCGCTTGTCGCTGAGCTGCATGTCGTAGCGGTTGCTCATGACGATCTGTCCGCGGTAGCGCTCCTCGGCGCTGGAGCTCATATCCTCGAGGATGATCTGGATGTCGAGATAGAGCATGGTGTTCCAGGGATCGTTGGTCCAGGAATAGGCGTTGAGATAGTGCTCGACCTTGTCCTTGAAATCGCGCAGTTTTTCCTGCCGTTCCAGCGGCAGGGTGCGCAGATCCGTGGTCACGACCGCTTCGATGCGCTGTGCTGTGGTTGAGGCGACCGTGATGAGCAGCAGCACGAGCACAAGGGGTGTGCAGAGGGCTCTTTTATTGAGGGTGACCTTCATGAAAGACTCCGAATCCGTGACTGTGCGCCGCCCCGCCGGGCGGCGGCCTCAAAGGCGCTATAATATTCAACATTTATCCGATTTAAGCAAGCATTTTCCGCTCTCTTGTAAACGCGCGGAAGCTTTCCGCCGTTCCATTTCAACCCTCTTGATCTTCCTGCTGGCGCCCGCTCTGCTGCACGGAGCCCTCGGCGACAGCCCCCCCGGCAGCCGCTGGCTGGCCATGGGCGGAGCGGGTGTTGCCAGCCCGCATCTGCGCGAGGCCTGGGCGCAGAATCCGGCCGCCCTGCCCCTGGCGCCGGCCTGGCATGCGGGCAGCAGCGCCGGCCGCCCCTTCGGCGTGGCCGAGCTGACCAGCTGGCAGTGCGGCGGCGGCCTCACCCGCAGGAACTGGGGCCTGGCCCTGGCGGTCAGCGGCCAGGGCTGCGACCTCTATCGCGAAACCACCGCGGCGATCGCCCTCGGCCGTCTCTTCACCCCCGGCGCGGCTTTCGGCATCGCTTTGCGCAGGGCCGGGATCGCCATCGCACGCTACGGCTCCGCTTCCGCCCTCCTCTGTGACCTGGGTGGTCAGACGCGCATCTCCAGCGGGCTGCGGGCCGGTTTTTTTCTCCGCAATGTCTTCGCCGCCGCCATCGGCCGCTGCCGCGAAGAACTCCCCCTCTCCCTGCAGAGCGGCTTCGAGCTGCTCCTCTCCCCCTCCACTTCTCTCTGCGCGGATCTCTATATCGAGAAGGGGCTGCCGCTCGAACTGCGCTGCGGCGCCGAAGAGCAGCTCGGGGAGCATCTCGCCCTGCGCGCCGGATTCAGCTCCGCCGGATGGCGCCTGGCGGCGGGATTCGCCCTGCGCTTCCCGAATTTGTCGGCCGAATATGGTACGATGACCCATCCCCGGCTGGGGCTGAGCCATCAGTGCTCGCTTGTTTTTTTTCCACGACGCCCCTGAGGGCGGGAGGGAGGCCCCATGCGCAGCCTTGCCGCTCTCCTGCTCCTGCTGATCTCCGTCATGGCCCGGGGTCAGATCGTGGAGTGGGAGGAGCTGGTCGATCCGGAGCGGGAGGAGGAGCGGGTGGAGGAGCTGCTGGAGTTTTTTGAATGGCGCCGTTCCGATCCCCTCGACATCAACCGCGCCCGGCTCGGCGACTGGCTGCAGTTTCCCTGGCTGGATGCGGCGACAGCCGGGGCCATCATCGCCGAGCGCAGGAGGCGCGGGGCTTTCAGCCGGCTCGCCGATCTGCAGTCGGTGCCGGAGCTGTCATCCGTGAACTACCGGCGGCTGCTCCCCTATCTGAGCTGCGCGGCGCCGCGGCGGAGGGAGTGGAGGGCGGAGGGGCGCCACCGCTGGGGTATGAGCTGGCCGGCCGACTCCAGCATCACCACCGGCCGCTATGCCGGGGACGGCTCGCGCAGCTATCACCGCCTGGGAGTGAAGCTGGCCGGCCGCCTGCAGGGCGGCCTCGTCTGCGAGAAGGATCCGGGCGAATCTTCGTCCGCCGATCTGCTCCGCTTCGGCGCGATGTGGAGCATGCCCTGGTTCAGCGGCCGGCTATGTCTCGGCTCGTTCGCCCTCGAGAGCGGCCGCGGACTGCTCTTTGGGCGCGCCGGCAGCTGGGGAAGAGGCACCGATCCGGTGGCGTGGGCGCGTTCCCGTTCCGCGGTGGTGCGCCCCTCGATTTCTGCCGGCGAGAACGGCGGCCGGCAGGGCATCGCCATTGCCCTTGAACACCGCGCTGCAGAGTTGTTCCTTTTCGCCGGCCGCGCCCACTGGGACGCCTCGGTGGAGGAGGGGAGGGTGACCGCGCTGCAGTGGAGCGGGCTGCACCGGACCGGGGCGGAGTCGGCCAAAAGAGACCTTTTGAGCGCAGCCGAGTGGGGGATGATGATCCAGCGCCGGATCGGCGCCGCCCTGCGCCTCGGCGCCGCCTGGCAGGAGGCGCTCTACTCCCGTCCCCTTGCTCCCGATTCCGCCCTCGAAAATCTGTACAGGTTTGCGGGCGGGCGGAACTGGAACGGCGGCCTGGAGGCGCGACTCATCCTCAAGAACGCGACCACATTCGCCGAATGGGCCCGCAGCCGCAGCGGCGGTTCGGCCCTGGAGTGCGGCGTCATCATGCAGGCGAAGAGGGTGGAGGGGGTCGTGCTCCTGCGCTCCAGCAGCGCGGAGTACCATCGCCTGCTTGGCTCTGACAGCGGGGAGCCGCGCAACGAAACGGGGTGCTACCTGGCTCTGCAGGCGGAGCTGCCGCAGCTGCGGCTGGCGGCCTCGTATGATTACAGCCGCAATCCGGCCTGCGCCTGGCGCCAGCCCATGCCCCTAGTCCCGGCCCATGAAACGGCGGTGATGGCCACCTGGCAGCCGCTCGCCACCCTGAACCTTTTTCACCGGCTGCGCTGCCGGAACTGGTCGCTGATCGAGAACGGCCCCGGCCGCTTCGGGAATACTGTCAAACACTGGCGCGACCGCCTGCTCTGGAGCGGGACCACGCAGATGGAGCACCGGGCCGGGCGGCTGGAGTGGCGGATGCGCCTCGAGTACCACCATTTCCGGATCGGCAGCGCCGGCACGAGCCTCCCCGCGGAGCCGGACAGCAGCGGCTGGATGCTGAGCCAGCAGCTCAGCCTGGAGCTGGGGCCGGGCAGCCGGCTGCTGGCGCGCTACGTTTTTCATGACGCCCCTGATTACGAAACCCGTTTTTACCTCTACGAGAACGATCTCCCCGGAACGCTCACCCTGCCCATGCTGCACGGGCGGGGCTGCCGCGCATTTGTGCTGCTCAATATAAAGCTGACGCGCGCCCTGATGCTCTCGGCCAAATGGAGCTGGGTCCCCGCTGCGGCCGGCGTGGTGAAGGGGCAGCGGGGGCGGGCTGCTCCGGATGAGCACGCGCTTGGCCTGCAGCTGGATTGGCGGCTCGGGTCCGGCAATTAGCTGTTGACCGGCGCGTTAAATTTTTGTACATTATACTTCTTATTAACAGCAGGATGAAACGGTCCCATGGCAATGCAAAAGATGGCGCAGTCTCTTGCGCTCAACCGATACCGCAAGCGTGCGGAAAAGCAAAACCGGTCACTCGATTTCAGCGCTTTTTTGGCGGGAGTCCAGCGCGTGCTGGTCTGCCTGCCCGAAGCGCCTGATGAATATGCGCAGATTCTCGGCTCTCTGGCCGGGATACGCAAGGGCTTTCCCCGTGCGCACGTCACCCTGCTGCAAAGCAGCGCCATTCCGGTCTCGACCGAGATGGTGCGCGGTTTCCAGCTGGTGGCCTGGGGAGCGGCGGATGTGGACCGGTGGGGCGGCCCCACGGCCGCATTCAAACAGCGCCTCTTCGCCGAGACCTTTGATCTGGCTCTCGATCTCAACCATGAGGCCCGCTTTTTCAGCCTTGCGGTGATGATGGAGAGCAGCGCGACGGTCAGGGCCGGCTATGCCGGATCGATGCGGGATGAGCTGTACACTTTTCTGGTGCGTCCCGGGAGCCAGGATCCCGCGCAGGCTCTGCAGGCGCTGCTGATCTACCTCGGCCGGCCTGAGCCCGAGCGGCGTCCCTGATCCCCTGCTGACGCTGCGCGTCTCCGCGTACAAATTCGCACCATCTCCTCCGTTCACTCACTCGACTTTATTTTTACTGCGTATCTCCGGGGCACGCTTTTCTCCCTCTGCCCGAAACTCTTTCGTTCTGGATGAACTCCGGCCACCGCCGCCCTTCCTTTTTTTGCTAAATTCTTATTCTTCCTCACAAAAAGACAAGATAATCCGGGCACTATATTTGCAGTAGAGATAATGCCGGCACAACACCGGGAGATCAACGTCCGGGCGGCCGGCATGGCAGCCTGCAGGTGATGGAACTGCAGAAGAGCGGCGGCGGGGCGGAAAGGCAGCGAACGGGGAGCATTCGAAGGAGCGGCTTCTTGTCAGGCGATTCAGAGGGAAAAACTGCGGGCAGGAGCTCCAGGTTCGGTCTCATTGCAGAGATGCGGGCGAACCGGCGGATCCGGGTACTGCGTCAGGTGGTGGGATGGACCCGCCTGCTGGCCAGGCTCGATGGCAGCGATGAGGCCTTTATGTCGCTGGCGCCCTTTTTCAAGCGCTATTTCGCGGTGGATGGCTATGCGCTCTGGGTGCGTGAGCCGGGACGCTGGCAGCTGGTCTTCGCCTGGCCGACTATACTGGAGGAGGTGACTCCCCGGCAGCTCTCCTGGCGCAGCGGCCAGCCGGTCACGCCGCGTGAGGCCTTTAGCACACCGCCGGGATTTGCCCAACGCCTGGATCTTGTGATCGCTCAGCAGAGCAGCGTCCCGCTGGGCTGGCTCACTCTGCTGCGGCAGGCGGATGAACCCTTTACTGTGCGCGAACGCAATCTCCTGCGCAAGCTGATGGGGCTCTTCGCCGCCCACATCTCCGTGCAGGTGCGCGTCCGTGATGCCGAAGCCCTGGCCATGACTGATGTTCTGACCGGCATCTGGAACCGGCGCTATTTCGAGGAACGCTATCCCGCTGAACTCCAGCGCGCCCGGCGCTACCACCGCAGTCTGGCGGTGCTGATGATCGACATCGACTCTTTCAAATCCTACAACGACACCTACGGCCATCTGGCCGGCGATCAGGCACTGCAGGCCGTCGCCCAGCTGCTCAAGACCAATCTCCGCACCTCTGATATCCTCTGCCGCTACGGCGGCGAAGAGTTCGTCGTCCTTCTCCCCGAGAGCGATCTCGAGCATGCCGTGCTCGCGGCGGAAAAGCTGCGCCGGGCCGTCGCTGCCGAGTTACTGCCCATCGGCCACAGCCAGGCCAGCGGACGTCTCACCATTTCGATCGGTGTGGCCGCCTGCCCCGAAAACGGCGAGGGCGAGCGGGAACTGCTCCACCAGGCCGACCGGGCCCTCTATGCCGCCAAAAAAGGGGGGCGCAACCGGGTGACCGGCGCCGAGGTCACGGCACGCTCAACGCGCGGCATCGGGGCTGAGCAGCAGGGTGACCGCCCGGCTTTCGTGCAGTGATCCGCTCCTGACAACCACAAAATAGAGTCCGCTGCCGAGGGATTGAATCCCGGCCGGCCAGCGCACCTTGACCCGCCGGTCTGTGCCGGCGGGAATCTTGCCCTGAAACAGTCGCCCCACCTCCTGTCCCAGCACATTATAAAGACGCACATCCACCTCTTCCGGCTCGACCAGATCGAAAACCAGGGTCAGCGTGCCGTCCCTCTCCGCATGGGCGGGATTGGGAAAAATCCCGGCCAGCGCGGGCCGCTCGGGGATGATGACCGGCTTGATGACCGAGGAGGTGGTTTCCACCGCGGCCAGGCACTGGAGGATCCCCCAGCCGTAATCAATATCGGGGGTGAGGCTGAGAGTCGCGCTCTTGCGCAGGGCGTCGAGGATCTCGACCGGCGTCAGTTCGGGATTGGCGCAGAGCAGCAGGGCTGCGGCGCTCGCAGCGAGAGGGCAGGCGGCCGATGTGCCATTGACCGTCCTGTAGCCGGAACCTGTGCCACTCGCAGGGGGGACCTCGATGCAGGCGACCCCGATCCCTCTGGCCATCACATCCGGCTTGATGCGGCCATCCGAGGTCGGACCGCGGGAGCTGAAGCTGGCCACGATGCCCTCGGCGTCCACAGCGCCCACCGCCAGCACGCTGTCGCCGTCGGCGGGGGCGGAAATGTACTGCCAGATGTCATTGCCCTCATTGCCCGCAGCGACGACCACGACCACGCCCTTGCCGGCGGCCAGATCGGCAGCGCGCGTGATGGGGGCGGTATTACCGTCCATGTCCGCGTAGGTATACCAGTCGATATAGCCGAGGCTGGTGCTGAAGATGTCGGCGCCCAGGGCTTCGGCCCATTCGGCGGCGGCGATCCAGTTATCCTCCTCAGCCTGGATCTCCTGCGCGACATCCTCGGTCTTGGCGAGGATGAACTCGGCGCGCGGGGCTCCGCCGATCATGACGCCCGGCTTGTTGGCGGCGATGATCGAGAGCACCATGGTGCCGTGGCTGTTCTGGTCGCTGCGTTCGCCGGGCTGATTGTCCAGCTCCTCGTCGTTCTGGATAAAGTCCCGCTTGTGCAGGACGCGCAGGGAATCGAAAACCTCGTGGTTGAGCCGGAAACCGGTATCAAAGACCGCGATGCAGACCCCCTGGCCATAGATGCCGAGCTCATGAACGGCGGGGATCTGGATCTGTTCAAGCTGTTCCAGGCTGTGGCCGTACTGCAGGGAGGAGCCGCTGGTCGAGGCGGACCGGTTCAGGGCGGGCTCCAGCGCCGGCAGTGGTCTGCGCCCGCGCAGCACCGGCTGGATGCGGCTGATGCAGGCCAGATTCGCCGCTGCGGCGATCTGCGCCGGGCTGGCTTTGGCGCTGACTCCGTTCAGCCAGTTGGAGATCACGACCGGCTCGATGCCCAGGGCGGCCAGCTCCTCCAGATAACCGCTCCAGACCGGGAGATCGGTATCGTCGACCAGCCTGCCGGCCGGGGCGACCCTGGCGCGGCGGGCCAGCGCCCGTTCCGAGAGGGAGGCCGCCGCCCGCTCCATCGACTTTTTCTGGAGAGCAGCCGGCCCCTTGTCGCGGAAAAAGAACCAGGTGCGCCCCCCTTCCGCCGTCTGCGCAGAGAGTGCGCCGGCGAGGAGCATCACAAAAAGAAGGACCGGCCGAAAGCGGGCCGATCCTTTACCGGAGAGTGCGGATTTTTTCATGCGCGGAATTTATCTCTTTTCCATATAGGCTTTTTTGATGAAAACAGGTTCCACGGGCACCGAATTTTCGCCCATGGCCGACATGCTGACCTGGACAGCAGCGATCTTTTGCAGGACATCAATCCCCTCGATCAGCTTGCCGAAGGCGGTATACTGCCCGTCGAGGCCCTTGGTGCCTTCGCGGGAGAGGCAGATGAAGAACTGGCTGCCGGCGCTGTTGATGTCGTCGCCGCGCCGCGCCATGGAGAGGATGCCGAGGTCGTGCTGGGTATCGTTGAATTCCGCCGGCAGGGAGTAGCCCGGTCCGCCTTCGCCCTCGTTGCCGATGATGCTGTCCTTGCTGTTGATATCGCCGCCCTGAATCATGAAATTATTGATCACGCGATGGAACTGGGTGCCGTCGTAATAGCCGGACTTGACCAGCCGTTTGAAAGAGGTGCTGGTCATCGGAGCTTTATCGGTGAAGAAGGCGGCCACCATTTTGCCATGGTTGGTTTCCAGCACAGCCACTTCGTTGGCCTCGACCGGCTCCATCGGCGTCTGTTTCACGGTGTTGAGGAGTTCCTGGATCTGTGCGTCGCTCAGCGTGACGATTCCCTGCTCTTTCTGGGCGGCCGGTTCGGTTTTGGCCTCTTCCTTCTTGCCGCAGCCGGCCAGCAGAACCGCTGCACAAGCCATGATTGCCACTATCTTTTTCATTCTCTTCTCCTTCATTCTTCCATCGCAGCTTGACTCCGCCCGGCGGCGGAGCATACTGCAATAGATACAAAAAATTGGGCTGATTCGCAAGGTTTTTTTCGAAGCGGGTTTCCGGCCGTCCGGTTTCCGCCTGAATACTTCTTGATTTTGACTCCTTGAATAGCTAATTTGGTTTTATATGCGGCCGGCGGCCGATGCGAGGATGGCCGGAGAGACCACCCGGCCGCTGCGAACATCCACTCTGAAGGGAAAGCCCCGCCATTTTGCAGTTGAATAACGAAAACAATAGTTTCGCCCAGGTGGTTTTTCCCGTCCCGGTCGATCATGCCTATACCTACACCATCCCGGAGAAATTCCGGGGTGATCTCCTGCCGGGGATGCGCGTGCTGGCGGAATTCGGAGCGCGCAAATCGACCGGTTTTGTGGTCGGGTTGAGCGCAGCCGCCGATCGCGCCGGTTTGAAGGCGATTGAGGAGGTGCTCGACCCGGTGCCCCTCTTCACGCCCGAGGTGCTGGAGCTGGCGCGCTGGATCGCCCAGTACTATCTCTGCGGCTGGGGGGAGGTGCTCAAGGCCGCACTGCCCTCGGGCATTCACAAGAACTCGGTCAAGGTGGCGCGCCTCACGCATACGGATCCCGCCCGGCTGGCGGAGCTGCTCGAAAAACGGGCGCCGCGCCAGGCCCAGATCGTCCGCCAGCTCGCGGAGAAAAACCCCCTGCCGGTGCGGGAACTCATCAGCCGCTCCGATGCCGTCAGCATTGACGCCAGCCTGGCCAAACTGCGCCAGGCCGGTTTTATCCGCTACGAACTGATGCTGCCGCGCCCCAGGGTCGGCCAGAAATTCGAGAATTTCGTCCGGACCGCCGCTGAATGGAACGAGGAGAGCCTCTTCGTGCTGGCGACGGAACTGCGCAAGAGCGCGCCGCGCCAGGCCGCCTTGCTCGACTATCTCTGCCAGCATGTGGGCGAGGAGCTGGGCCGCGGCGATCTGGCGCGCGAGGCGCGCGTTCCTGCGGATGCCGTCTCCGCTCTGGAGGCGCGCGGCATCCTGCTGCGCAACCGCTCGGTGGTCCAGCGCGACTATTACGGCGAGCTCGAGGTCGCCCCGCCGCCGCAGCTGGTGCTCAATGCCGGCCAGCAGGAGGCCCTGCGCATCGTCAATGGAGAGCTCGAGCGCCGTCAGTTCGCAACCGCCCTCATTCACGGGGTGACCGGCAGCGGCAAGACCCAGGTCTATATCGAGGCCATCGCCCGCGTCCTCAGGGAGGGCGGCTCCGCCATTGTCCTGGTGCCCGAGATCGCCCTCACCCCGCAGATGGTGCGGCGTTTCCGCGCCCATTTCGGCCGCATGGTGGCGGTTTTTCACAGCCGGATGTCCCCGGGCGAGCGTTATGACTCCTGGCGCGCCACCTGGGAAGGCCAACACCGCATCGTCATCGGTCCGCGCTCGGCCATTTTCGCCCCCCTCGCCGATGTCC
>DAOOPF010000106.1:0-12763 GCA_035388125.1 bacterium
ATCCACTGCAGCAGGCTGTTGACATCCTGGGCGAAAAAGCCGAGCACCATGCTGATCAACACCACGATCAATCCCGAGGTGTAGTTGATCATCGTCGTCTGCTTCTGGGTGGCATGGGGCCGGATATATTTGAGGTAGAGGTCGTTGATGATATACGCCTGGGCGGCATTGAGGGTGCCGCTAAATGTCGAGGTGAAAGCAGCGAGCAGGCCGGCGAGCAGCAGGCCGAGCAGGCCGACGGGAACAAACTCGCTGATCGCCGACGGGAGGATCTGCTCGAAATCGATTCGGCCGCCCACCATCAGGTTGAGGCGATCGTAGTAGAGCACGGCGAGAACGACAAAACCGGCGATCATCAGGTAACGGACCGGCTGGAGGATCAGGGAGACGAAGCCGCTCATCTTGGCCGCCTCTTTGGGCGATTTGGTTGCCAGGATCTTTTGCATGTCATAGTTAGGTGCGGGTCCGGCGGCGCTGGCGAGGATCCCCTTGAAGACCATCATCATGACGATGATGGTGAAGAGACCGAACTGATCGCTGGCGATCTTGTCATTGACCTGCGCGATAATCGAACTCCAGTCCAGATTCAGGTTCCAGCCAAAGAAGGGATTCATCCAGCCATCCGGCACATTGAGGCTGTGACCGTGCAGGGCCAGCATGGCGATGACAGCGATGGCGATGCTCGCCACGGTCATGATGATGTACTGGAGCAGGTCAGCGAGAACGATGCTGGTCATGCCGCCGATAATGGTGTAAAAGACCGCCACCAGTGTGAAGATAATGCCATAGACATGCGGCACGAACTGGGCCGGCACATCAAAGGGGATATAGGGCGAGACGATCTCCCAGGGGATGAAGATCATGATAAACTTGCCGAGACCGATAAAGCCGTAGGCGAGAAAGCCGAGGCAGCCGATGAGGGCGAAAATGACCACGATGGTGTGCGAGAGAGTTGCGCCGCGGTCATGGCCGAAGCGGGTGCCGATCCACTGCGCGCCGGTGGTAACATTGGAACGGCGCAGCCAGGCCGAGAGGAAGACCATCAGGAAGATCTGGTTGAAGACCGGCCAGAGCCAGGGCAGCCAGATGCTCTTGAGGCCGTAGACAAAGCCGATGGTCACCAGCCACATGGTGCCGGAGATGTCGAACATGCCCGAGGCGTTGGAGAGCCCGAGCAGGTACCAGGGCAGCTTGTTGCCGCCGAGCAGATAGGAACCGGTCCCCTCCTTGGCGCGTTTTTTAAAGGCCAGGCCGATGGCGGTCACGCCCACCATGTAAAAGAGGATGATGGCGAAATCGATCCAGGTCAGCTTCATTCCTTCTCCTTTCCGTTCGTTTCCTGATAGGTATCAAAAATGGTCTGCCAGCGCAGGCCGGCCCGTACCTGCTCGGGTGTGAGCTGCGTGCGGTACTGGATGGTTCTGCTCTCACCGGGCAAAAGGTCGAAATAGTTATCCGAGAAGAAGCCCCCGGGATCGCTGCATTCCAGAGCGAGGTTCTTGGCCAGGTTTGCGCAGCGGAGCGTGATCGCGCAGCCGCCGGGCGATGCAGTCACCTCCGCTTCAGGTGCGCACTGCGGCAGGTCCAGGGATTTGACCGGAACAAAATAGTGGATGCCGGAGGCCAGCACCCTCTCCCCCATCCGCAGTGTAAGTCTGAGCAAAGCGTTTTGGCGCTCGAATCCGGCGAGCAGTTCCGCTACAGGCAGGCTGTGTATGACTTGGCTGCTGTTGGCCTTGATGCGCACCGGCACTGATTTTGAAAATCCTTTACGGCCGGAAAAATCCATCACCGTCATCTCCAGCGCTCCGGTGCAGTCGCGCAGCGAGTCGGAGACCACTTTCACCTGCAGGGTCTCCCCCGCCTCGGCGGGGATGATGAGAAAGCTTTTATAGGCATCGCGGGCGTAGTAGTGCAGGGCTTTCCAGCGGCCGTGGTAATCGATGCTCGACCAGGAGGCTACCGGCCAGCAGTCGTCGATCTGCCAGAAGAGCGAGCCCATGCAGAAGGGCATGGCGCCGCGGTGGGCCTGAATGGCGCGCTTGACCCCCTCGGCCTGCAGCACCTGGCTGAGATAAAGATAGCTGTTGAAATCCTTCGGCAGGAGATAGTCGTTCTCCATATAGTGGCGGATAAGACGGTTGCCGTACTCCTTGTCGCGGCGCTCATCGGCCATGCAGCGCTGATGGGCCAGCATGACCGGGGAGTGGAGTTCCCGGTCTTCGGGCAGGGTAAAGCCCTCGACCGTGGCGCGCTCGGGATAGGACTGGAAACCGTACTCACTCATGAAGCGGGGGATGTTGTTACCGTAATCGCTGAAGGGATGGCGGTTGTGCCAGACGCCCCAGTAGTGGGCATCACCCTCGGAGTAGGGGATATCCTGATAGCCGGTGCTCGGGCTGCCGGGATGGTAGTAGCGTTCGGGATCGATAGCCGCGATCTCGGCTGGCAGCACCTCATCGAAGAGGCGGTGCATATCCTTTTCATAGAGAGCGCGCACCTCGGCGGGGTACTGGTCGCGCCAGCCCCAGGCGTACCAGGAGATCTGGTTTTCGTTGTTGCCGCACCAGAGGGCCAAAGAGGGGTGGTTGCGCAGGCGCCGGACGTTATCGCGAACCTCGGCGCGGACGTTCTCGATGAAAGCTTCGTCGCCGGGGTACATGGCGCAGGCGAACATCAGATCCTGCCAGACCAGGATGCCGTATTCGTCGCAGAGGTTGTAAAAGGTATCCTCTTCGTAGATGCCGCCTCCCCAAACGCGCAGCATGTTCATGTTGGCCGCTCTGGCCGAACCGAGAATGTGCTCATAGCGCGCCCGGCTGACCCGGTTCTGAAAGTTGTCCTGGGGGATGTAATTGGCACCCTTCATAAAGACCGGCACGCCGTTGAGCTCGACGTAAAACGCGCGCCCCTGTTTATCCGCGTCGCGCACGATCTTCAGGGTACGCAAACCGATGCGCACAGTTTTTTCCTGCAGCGTGGATACCTGGCCTGAATTCTTGCCGGCAGAAGTATCCATCCCGGACATCCGTCCGGTCAAGGTGTAGAGACGGGGCGCACCGAGGCCGTTGCTCCACCAGCGTTCGGGATTCCTGATGGTGAAATCGAGCGCTACCGTCTGGCGCCCGCGCGCCAGTTTGACCATCCGGCCCGCCAGGCGCGTCTCCGCGTCGTTCAGCGAAAGCGCGACCTCCCGGGCCTTTTCCGCTGAGACAGTGAACTCGGCGGTCAGCCTGGCCTCCCGGTCCGTCAGCGAGTTCTGCCGGATCTGCAGATCCTCAAGGCGGAAATCATTCCAGGCCTCGAGGTGGATAGGCCGCCAGATACCGCAGGTGACCAGACGCGGCCCCCAGTCCCAGCCATAGTGAAACCCCGCTTTGCGGGAATACATGTTGAGCTTGATGTCGGCCTGATCGTTGTTGGGATAGGCGGTCAGCCTGAAGGGAGCCATCTCCCATTTGGGCATATTTTCAGCGAAAACTGAACGGAAATGAATCTCCAGCCGGTTTTCGCCCTTGATCAGCCAGGGTTTGATGTCTACGCGCCAGGTTCGGAACATGTTGTCGGCTTTGAGAACTTGCTGGCCGTTGAGGAGGACGCTGGCATAGGTGTCAAGTCCTTCGCAGACCAGCTCGATCCGCTCTCTCGCCAGCAGCTCTTCATCCGGCGTGAACCCGGTGCGATAGAGCCAATCCCTTTCGCCGACCCACTGCATGAACTTTTCATTGATGCGGTAGTGGGGATCAGGGATAAGATTGTGCCGCATCAGGTCGGTATGGACGCACCCGGGCACTTCCGCTTCGAGCCAGGAGGTCTGGTCCCCGTCCGGGCTGAAGGACCAGCCGGAGTGGAGCTCATGTATCAAAACCTGGGTAAGGGCGGAGGAAGTCATCAGAACGATCCCCCAAAGTGACATGCGCAGAATTTTCATCGACATGGCCATCATCTCTTGCGAAGCAGGGTCAGATTACGGGTGATCAGTTCGTTGCGCTGGGCGACGCAGGCGGCTGAGCGCAGGGGATCGGGCGGCGTGCTGCGCACATAGTCGACCAGCCGCTCCACCGTAGTGGTGGCGACATGCAGCCGGGTGTCGGAGGAGGCGTAATAGATAAAGACATCGCCGTTGGCGCGTGCGACCCAGCCGTTGGAAAAGACGACATTGGAGACATCGCCGACGCGCTCCTCGGCCTGCGGTGCGATGAAATAGCCGCCGGGGGTATAAACGGGTTTCTCCGGATGGTCGAGGTCGGTCATAAAGAGATAGAGAACATAGCGCAGACCCGCCGCGCAACCGCGCACGCCGTGGGCCAGCTGCAGCCAGCCGTGCGGGGTCTTGATCGGGGCCGGGCCGAGACCGTTTTTCGCCTCCTTGATGGTGTGATAGAGGCGCTGGTCGATGATGGTCTCCTCTTCGATCACCGGGCGCGTTATATCCTTGCAGAGGGCCCAGCCGATGCCCCCGCCGCTGCCTGCCGAGATGAAATCGTCCTGCGGGCGGGTGTAAAAGGCGTAGCGGCCGTTGACGAACTCGGGATGAAGCACCACGTTGCGCTGCTGGGGTGAGCGGCTCTTGAGATCGGGCAGACGCTCCCATTTTACCAGATCGCGTGTGCGGGCGATGCCGGCCTGGGCCACAGCCGAAGAGAGGTCGCCGGGAGGGGCGTCGGGATCCTTGCGCTCGGTGCAAAATACGCCATAGATCCAGCCATCCTCATGCCGGACCAGCCGCATGTCGTAGACATTGATGTCCGGATCTTCAGTTTCGGGCATCACCACCGGATAGTCCCAGAAGTGGAAATTATCAATGCCGTTGGCGCTTTCGGCGACTGCGAAGAAGGATTTGCGGTCCCATCCCTCGACGCGGGCCATGACCAGGATTTTGCCATCCAGCTCGATGGCGCCGGCATTGAAGGCGGCATTGATGCCCAACCGCTCCATCAGGAAGGGATTGCGCTGGGGATCGAGGTCGTAGCGCCAGAAAAGGGGGGTATGACCAGCCGTCAGCACCGGATGGGCATAACGCTGATAGATGCCGTTATGCCAGGGCAGGGGCGTGTTGCGGCGCTCGATATAGGCTTCGTGATCTCTGGTCAGCCTGGCCAGCCGTTCGGCAAAAGATTCCACTTGCATCATCTTCTCCTCGATAGGATCATTGCTATAAACCTGGGGTACGTTTTCAGCACTTTTTTACCCGCCGTGCCAGCTTAAGGCAGGTGCGGCTGCTGTGATAGGGGCATTTCCACTCGGATATTTTGTGCAGCTGCAGATCCGCATTGCGCCCGGCATCCACCTTGTAAAACCACTCCCCGTGGGTGCGGTCGATCAAATGTTCCTCGATGAACTCCCAGGAGCGGAGAGCAGCTGCGAGAAATTCCGCTCGGCCGCTGTTCTGATAGGCGTTGACGAATCCGACCACCGCCTCCGCCTGCACCCACCAGTGGACATCGTGATCAGGGCGGCCGGTCTCGTCGCGCTCATAAAAAAGGCCACCGTCCGGGGCCACCCCCTCCTTGAGCACCGCCTCCGCCATGGCCACCGAAAGCTGCCCCGACTTGCGGGAGAGGATCGGATCGGCGAGCAGATGCGTCGCCTCATCGAGCAGCCAGCTGGTTTCGATGTCATGACCGTATGAGATCTTGCGCGATTTGGGCCGCCAGGATTCATCAAAGAAAAGGATGAGGTGATGGGTGCGGTTGTCGATGATATGGTCGAAAAAGTTGTTAATGAGGCTGACCAGTCTTTCACGCAGACCGCCATCCCCCCAGACGCTGAAAAGCCGGGTGTAGGCCTCGAGCAGATGGAGATGGGTATTCATCGATTTCTTCTCGTTCATATCGACGGCGCTGAGGCGGAGTTCCTCGGTGGGAGACCAGTCGCGGTTGGCGCTTTCCAGGTAGCCGGTGTGGAGGGGATCGTAATTGTGTTTCTCGATCAGCTCATAGATGGCCAGGGCGTGCTCGAGCGCTTTGGCATCACCGGAGGCAAGGTGATACTCGACCAGGCTGTAGATGGCGAAAGCCTGTCCGTAGATCTTTTTACTCTCATCGAGCGGCCTTTTCATCTCATCGAGCATCCAGAAGACTCCGCCGTGCTGCGGATCGACAAAGGCCGAGCAGACCTCTTCATAGGCCGTACGGGCCATCTTCAGGTAGGCCTCGTCATGGTATTGGCGGTAAGCGGCTGCAAAGGTCCAGAGAATGCGGGTGGTGAGGATCAACCCTCTCGGTGACCGTTCGCGGCGGCTGAGATCGGGCGACACCCGCGCCCAAAAACCGCCCCGCTCCCGATCCGGCGCCTGCTCAAGCCAGAAGGGGAGGATGTTGCCCAGCAGCTCATGTTCCGTTCTTGCCGCCAGCTGCTTGCAGGTTTCATTTGCCATAAATCAGTTCCGCCCTTCCAAGTTGAGCCTCCCCCAGGAAGGCGACACGCACATAGTGAATTCCGGCAGGCAGGCCGCTGCTCGCGAAGAGAAGCGGACGCAGGTACTCATAGTCGGCCGCGCCGGCGAAGAAATCCCTGGCCTCGACCTGGAGCGGTGTGTACTCCTCCCCGTCGGTCGAGAGACTGATTTCGATGCTCTTGTCAGCGGAGACGGCAAAGAGATAGAATTTGAGGGTCTGGAGCGGACCGGGGATATAATAAACCAGTTCAGCCCCCGGCTTGCCGGCAATGCGATGGGCATCCTCCTTGAAGAGACGCGAATCGGCGGTCTCCAGGGAGAGATCGCCCTTCCTGCTGAAGGCGATGGCGAAATTCCAGCACTCATCGACCAGAGTCTTGTGCCGGGCGGTTACCGGTCCAACGATGTTGGATGGAGTGGAGAGGCCGGCGGCGTTGCGGGCGCGCACGCGATAGTACCAGGTCGAGCCGATCTCGGCGCGGCGGTCATGAAAAAGCGGCCGGTCGGCGGTCTCAGCGTCGGAGATATTGTATCCGATCCGCTTCCACGGGCCGCCCCTGGAGGCGGAGCGCTCGACATCGTAGCCGGAGGCGCCGACAGACCCCTGCCAGCTGATCTGGGCCGGATCGTCGAAGGGGAGAAGCTGCGGGGCCCCGGGCACAGTCAGAATGGGCACCGGCTTGCCCTGAATGGCAAATCCCCGCTCGCGCATGAGCTGCATCACATCACGCTCGGCATAGTTCTCACCAGAGGAGAAGCCGGGCCAGTGGTAGGCCTTGTAAAAATAGCCGCCGTTGCCGGGCTCGGAATGCCAGTAGAATCCGCCGTCGCGGCTGTGAAAGCGCAGGCTCCAGATCAGAGCGCCGCAGATGCCGGGGTGGGATTCGACCTCGCGTAAAACCTCTTCGACCCCGCTGAGGCCGAGAAAGCCGAATTCGCCGATGAGATAGGGCTTTTTGCCTTTTGCCTTGGCGGCGCTGGCGCGGATATTACGCACCATATCGCGCGGGTCTTTCTCATAGTGATGGGTGGTGATGATATCGGTATAGGGATTGGCGAGGGTTTCGTCGCGCAGCCGGTTGGGGGCGACACCGTCGAGGACGAGATGGTTTTTGTCCTGCGACTTGATAAAAGCAGCCATCTCTTCCACCCAGGCATCCGGACTGTAGAGTTCGTTGCCTGTTTCCCAGGCCAGGATCGCCTTGTCTTCGCGGTAGGTCGTGCCGGTGATGGTGTTCTTGCGGTTGATGATGTAGGAGATGGTCTGCTTGAAATCCTCCTTGATCTGGGGATCGCTCCAGAAATCATCCGCTTTTTTGCCGCGGAAAGCGGCATATTCCGCCCTCCCCCCCATCCAGGGCCAGTTGTCTACAAAGGGGATGATCACGCGCACCCCGACCTGGTTGGCGATGGCCATCACCTGGTCGAGAGCGCGGAAAGCCTCCTCATTGAACTGCCCGGGCCCGGTCACATAACGCGGAATGTCCGGAGTGTCATCCTCCCGCCGCACGGTGATGGTGTACATCCGCGTCACCGTCCCGCCCATCGCCCTGATCGATTCGAGGGCGTCGCGGATCTCATAGGCGTCCGGCATGCGCCAGACATTGGTCTCTTCGAAGAGCATATAATCTTCGATGCAGTGAAGGTTGGGGATGTTGAAGGAGATGAAGCGCAAGGGATCGGGACCATCCATGAGCCGGTCGCCGGAGACGGTGACAAAACGGGAAAAGGCCGAGGGAGCCGGTGCAGCCCAGACCATTCCGCTCGCCAGAAGCGCACCCAGCAGCATCAATGCGAACCATTTCCGCAAAATCATCATGATGAACTCCTGTGAAGATGAGGTTAACGCCTGTTCAACACCCCGTCGTACCAGGCGTGGATTGGTGCCGGATTCCTGACGATCCTGAACCCGCTGCGCAGCTGCTGCAGGTGGTTCTGCATGGTCACGGTCCGTTTCTCGATGAGCGCATCCCGGGCGATCAGATCGCGCGTCTCCGCCAGTCCGAGGTGGGGATATTTTTTGCCATAATGGAGGTCGAAATAGCTCTGCAGATCCTTCTCCTCCACCCTGATATCCGCGAGCAGGCGCTGCCGCATGACCATCTGCAGCCGGTTCTGCTCGAACTGGGCAGTTCTGATCCTGACCCGGGCATCGCGCTCGAGGCCCATCCGGCGCGCCTCCGCACTCAGGGCCCGGTCGCGCAGCACATAGTCGAGAGCCGTCTTCATGCTCTTGTGGACGGCGTGGTAGGGGACATAGTTCAGTGCGGCGATGAACTCGCCGATGGTGAGGATTTCACCATCGATGCTGGCGAGCGGCTCCGTGCGCATCTCCCAGAGCGAGGATTCGATCTCCCCCATCTCCGCTTCGCTGAGCTGTTCCACAGCAAGCTGATCGGAGGTGGAGGGCTGGCGCTTGAGCACCAGACCGAGCCTCTGGCCAACAGCGCGCAGGCTCTGCGGGTAGATCTTGATTTGTCTCTCCGCCATCATCTTGCCGACATAGGCGAGGGCTGCCTTATCGCCGAGCTTTCTTTCGAGCACCGCCCTGGCCTTGTCTCGCTGAAGCTGGTAACGGGTCTCGGAGATCATGGGCGTCCTGCGCCAGTCCACCACCTGGAGAATGTGCCAGCCGTAGCTGGAGGCGACCGGCCCGGACGGGGTCATCAAGGGCAGGCTGAACGCGGTCATGGCCAGATCGTACTCCATCTGCTCCCAGGCGACCCAGCCGAGATCGCCACCGGTTTCAGAGAGGCGGGGATCATCAAAGGTGGTGCGCGCCAGTTCGAACCAGTCGGCCCCCTCCTGCAAGAGACGGTGAAGGGAATCAATGCCCGCCCGGCCGGAAGTGAAGAGATGGCGGATATGGCGCTCTTCGGTCATCCAGGCAAAGCTTCGCTCGAGATCGCTCTCGGAGTAGCGGATCTCGGGCTGGATCACCTTGCGAAAATGGGCGTCGCGCAGATTCTTGTCGCGGTTGGCGCCTACGCGATAGAGGAGTCTTTCGTCGCCGGCCAGGCCGAGCGCTTTCGCCTCGCTCGCGAGGAGGCGCCGGTCAATCATCTCATCGAGGAACTGCTCGCGCAGCGCGCGGGAATCAAAGGCGTTGGGCTGCTTGATGATTTCCAGATAGGCGGTTTTGAACTCTTCCAGGGTGATACGCTCCCCGCCCATACGCGCGACGACGGGATCCTCCCTGCTGCAGGCGAGGAGGAGCAGTCCGAGAGAGAGAGCGATGAATGCATGCCTTGTCAAAAAAAACTCCAAAAGAGGGCTCGCGCAGAGACACAAAGGCGCAGAGAGAGAGAGGACTCTCTGGGTGCTCTGCGTCCCTGCTGAAGGGTGAGTTCCTGAGCAGAGGCCGGCCAGGCCGGCCCCTGCCCGACGACTATTTTATGATCAGCATGCGGCCTGTGGTATTGCCGATCCCCGGCGCCTCGATATGGTAGATATAGACGCCGTAGCTGATATCCATGCGGTCCTTGGTGAGCATGTCCCACTCCTCGGAGCCGTCGGTCAAACCGGAGTCGTGCTCGATGGTGTGGACCAGCGTGCCATCGACCGCGAAGATGCGGATGGTGCATTTTTGCGGCAGATGGATGAACTGGATCGAACGCGGACCGCGTCCGCTCGTGTAGGGATTGGTGGGCTCCCAGGCGGCGGCGACGACATAGGGATTGGGCACGACCTTGATCTTGTCCAGATTTTTGGCGGCGAAGGTGTTATCCACCTTCTGTCCCCGGACGACGAACTGATAGCGCACGTTGCCGGTGAAGGGAAAGTCAGGATAGACGTTCAGGGTATCCCCGGCGCCGAGAGGACGGCCGTAGGCGTTCCAGAAGACCGTGTCCTCCGAAGCGTTGTTGAGGATGTTGAAGGTGATCAGGGTCGAATCGTTGGGCAGCTTTTCGAACATGACGATCCGGTCCTTGGCCGAGAACATTCCCTTCTTGAACTTGCTCGGGGTCAGGGTCTGGTCCACCAGGGCGAAGGGCAGCTCTTCCATGGTCTGCTTGTCGAAAACCCGGAAATTGGCATCCGAAGGCGGCAATGGGATGGTCTTGTTACTGGTCGCCAGCGGCACCTGGAGCAGTTCGGATTTCTTGACGATGTCGTCATAAAAGACCACCATGTACTGACGGGGGTAGTAGGTCCCCTCCTTGAAGCCGCTGAGATTAAAGATCGAGAAGCGGATATTGTAGGCGGTGGTGAAGTTGATATTCGAACTCCACTGCACGCCGTTATAGATGCGCTCCTCCGGCCGGTTGATCATACCCTCGGGCGGATTGTAGATGTTGAGTTCCAGACCGTGCAGGACCGTCGTGAGGGTGCGGGGATCGCTGTCGGCATCCTCATAGAGATTTTTCACCTCAACCCATTCTCCGGCGCTGTACTCGCGCTGGATGATCATGACTGTATCTTCCGGCAGCGAGGTCTGGGTCAGATTGCGGAAGACAAACCCCGTCGTTACCGTGGGCATCAGCTCATCGACGTCCTCGCCGTCGATGAGGCCGTCGTTGTCGTTGTCGCGCTGGTCCATCGACTTGTCGAGGAACTGCACCTCATAGCGGTCGCCGTCGCGGATCTCGTCGGGTTTGACATAACGGACATTGACCGCCCCCGAGGTCTTGCCGGTGCCGATCTGACGCGGCTGTTCGGTCAGGCCGGGACCGCTGTAGCCGAGTGCGGGCGACTGGGGCACCACCACCACGACATTGTCGCCGGTGGTAATATCGCCCGAGGCATTGACCGAGACGTACATATTGGTCTCGGAGGGGGCGATGTTCTTCTCGACGCTGCCCTTGTCATAGGCATTGACGGCGTAGAAGTAACGCCGGCCGTTGACCAGCGGGGTGTCGACGAAGACGTGCACCAGGCCGGTCTCGTTGCCGAGGTTGTACTGGACGCCGGTACCGAAGGTGTTCTGGAAAAAGCCGAAGACACTGTCGACCTTGTCGTAGATGGCCAGCGGCTTGACGTAGCGGGTGTAGCCGTACCCGTCGCTGATGGCGCCGGCGTCCTTGAAGCCGGGATCGGTGGCGCGGTAGATCTTGTAGCCCTCAAAATCATACTCGTGCAGATAGCGGTCCACGCTCTCTTCGGCGCGGCTGTCCCAGTAGAGAGTGACCTTGCGGTCGCCGGCGACAGCGCGCAATCTGGGCTTTTCGGGGGCCACGGCAAAGTTGTAGTTCGAGTTGTAGATCTTTTGTACGATATCCTTGTTGCGCAGGATATCCTGCTGGTCGTCACCGTAGACCATGGCGACCGAAAAGTACTCCTGCTGACCGGGGTTGAGAGGAAAGTAGCCGCAGGAGAAGATATAGTCAGCATCGACGTTCTCGAGGTGGCCGTCGAAATAACCGGGGGCCGATTCGTCCCACATCTGGGCGTCGTTGCTGTAGGTGATGTTGCCGTACTCGTAAAAGACAAAACTGGTGAGACCAATCTGATCCGATTCGTCGACATCGGTGTGGTCGACATTGGGCTCGCCGGGCAGATCACCGATACCGGCGGTCGGCAGGCCGTCGCCTTCGCCGGGATCGCCGGTGCCGCTCTTGCCGTCCATGCCCATATCATCTGTTTTGACGTCCCAGTCGCCGTCGTTGTCGATGCCATCATCGCGGCGCTCGTCAATGAGCAGGTTGGTCAGCCCCTCGCCGGTGAGATAGTCCTTGGCGAGATAGTCCCGGTTATTGTATTTTGAATCGCGGATGTAGAGGTAATAGGCCATCGAATCGGGGGCCACCGCGCCGTCGGCTTCGTCGATAAGGCCGTTGAGATTGTCGTCGATGCCGTTACGTTCGATCTCCATCAGAGGCGCGCCCGGCTTTTTGACATAGGTTGTGCCGTTGTGGCGGATGGTGACGCCCTCGGCCGGCATGTTCGAGACGGTGCGGGTATATTCATTGCTGACATAATCAATGAGCACGACCGGATCGCCGACCATATAGCTGCGGAGAAAATCCTCGGTGGTGATGAGATGGCCGCCGCCGTCGATGCCGTCGCCGTCGTTGTCGATGCCGTCCCTGGCATTGCCCGGGCTCTCGAGGAAGGCATAGCCAACCCAGGGCACAGGGCTGTAGCCGGCGGTGCCGACATTGTCCCAGTCGTAATTGACGGTCAGATCGAGCTCGCGATAAAAAGTGGCGCAGTCGTCGTCATAATCGGTGTTGTCGCTGATGGTTGCGCCGATCGAGGCGCCGACGTTGAGGCCGAAGATGGTCTTGGTATGATGGAGTTCGCCGATATTCTTGATCTCATAGATCCAGAATATGCAGTCCTGGGCATCGGGATTGGACCACTGCAGACCGCGGACGTTCTGGCGCAGGCCGATGCCGCCGCGCTGTGACTCCGAGGCGATCG
>DAOOPF010000107.1:0-12486 GCA_035388125.1 bacterium
GCTGGTGATGGCGGGCCTCCCGCTCACCCCACTTTTTCAGCTGGACATACTCCGCATAGGGGCAGCAGTTGTTGATGAGGCGATGAACCCCGGGATTGGTATCCCTGGCCACTTCACAGGCGAGCCGGGTGATCTCGACGGCCTGCTCAGGTGTGACCTCAATTTCATTCGCCCAGTCGTGAAATTCATTGACCACTTCCCAGGCGTACATCCCGTCGCCGTAGTGGCTGACAACCGCCCGGGTGTGCTCCTCGACATATTTCATGACCTGATCGAAGGATTTGCGCCGCAGCCAGTCTGGTGTCGTGGAGTGGTAAAACCAGAAAAGGGGACGGCCTTCGACGGTAATATTGCGCCGGCGCAGCACCTTGAGGAGCTCAGTGCGGAGGGCGAATTGCTTGTTGCCCTCCTCGGGCTCGAAATCCTCAAAGTAGCCACTTTTAAGATAGTGGGTGATGGTGGCATAATTAAAAGCATCGCAAAAGCGCTCCATGAAAATTTCCGTATCCATCTGGAAATAGCCCCGGGCATCGCAGCCGAGATAAAATCCTTGGCGGAATCCACGCCGGGCGATGGCATATTCCGCCCTCTCGAGCTCCATTTTTTCACCCGCCCACATCGCATAAAGCAGGGCGGGCTGGGCGTGTGAAGCGCAGAGAGCGGCATCGCCTGCTTTTTTAACGGCCTCTTCGTAGTGCGATTCGGAAATAGCGACCAGGCCCAGCAGCTCGGCCGAAGGTTTCCATCCCCCCTCCTGCAGCTGCTTCAGCCGCCTGCGGCTGCGCAGAACCCTGCTTTTGGCAAGCTCGAAATTAAGGTTCAACTCGCTGCTCTTCCCGGGAGCAGGCAGCTGGTAGAACTCACCGCCGTTGTCGGCCGTGATATAGATATAGCCGAATCCTTCCACGTTCCAGCGGACATCGATGCCGAATTTCTTCACGCCATAGAGGTCTGATACTTGGACGCCCTCCCTGCCGGCAGTGATATTCGAGTAGGTTGCATCCCAGTTTTCATCGCTGGTATACGCCCAGTCGAGGAGATGCGGCCCTATCCCCTTCTGCACGAAATGGGGTTTGAAGATCAGTTCGCCCTGCGCGGTCGAGACGCTGGTGCGATCCGCCGTCAGCACCAGGGGTGCGGAAAAGAGCCTGCCGGCGCCGAATGCGGCCCCGAGACCGCCCGCAGCAGCAGTTCCGATGAATTTTCGTCTGTTCATATACTCACTCCTTAATTCATTGCCTGAACTGCATGCCCCTGGTATTTCAGACTACTGGCGCCAGGGTCGGTCTGCTCTCCATTCCAGTCTGTCTGATCACGAATCACTATCCGACCAGCTGTTATCCTCTGAGCAGGAGAAGCGGCAGGATGGCGGGTCTACTGATCACGTGACGCATCGTCCTCTTGCATGGCATCGAAGCAGAGTTCCCCTCCTGCCGTGATCTGGTCGTGGCGGAGGCCACAACCGGCTAAAGGAATGCCGTTGAGCTCGATCCGGTCGTCCCCGCCCCTGCTGCGGATGATGAAAGATTCCCCCGGCCAGTAGCGCCGGTCGAGTTTCAGCTCGGCCTCTGCAAAGAGCGGCAGGCTGAGTCGGTACTCCGGAGCGGCGGGACAAGCCGGGTAAAAGCCGAGGGCGGCGAAAACGAACCAGGCCGATATGGTGCCGCAGTCGTCATTGCCGGGCAGGCCGTCCGGGGCAGTGCTGAATTGGTTCGCCATGAGGCCAGCGGTGATGCGGCCGGCGCGGCTCTCCTCTCCCGGCAGCCAGGTGAAGAGCCATGGATAGGCGAGGTCGGGTTCGTTGTTGATGGTGAACTGGCCGTTCTCAAAGCACTCCTGCAGTTTGCGCGAAAAGGGAACCGGCCCGCCGAAGAGTCCGATCAGCCCTGCGACGTCGTGGGGTGCGAACCAGGCGTACTGCCAGGCGTTGCCTTCGACGAAGCCGGGGCCGCCTGAGCCCGCCCATGAGCCCGAACCCTCCGTGGCCAGGGGATCGAAGGGCTCCAGCCATGAGCCATCCTTCAGGCGCGGCCGCACCAGCTGAAGCCGGGGATCAAAGAGATTTTTATACCAACCGGAACGGAGCAGCAGTTCAGCGGCTGCGTCGGATTTGCCCAGTTTTTGGGCCACCTGCGCCAGGGTCCAGTCGGCCAGGCAGTACTCCTGCGTCGTGGATACCGGTCCCCAGACCCACCAGGCGGTCGAGGTATCCTGTTCGAAGGGAATGTACTGATATTTCAGGAGTTCATGATAACCGGCGCGTACCGGCGGCGCCTCCTCCCCATCACGGAGAAATACCGCTTTGGTCATCGCCTGCCAGGCGGTGGATACGTCAAAATCCTCTATCCCCTTGATGTAGGAATCGGAGATGACCGGCACCGCCCCGTCGCCCACCATCATATAGGTCTCATTGCCGGCGAGCTCCCACTTGGGCAGAAAGCCTGATTCCTGGTACATATCGAGCATGGTCTGAATGATCTCCGATTGACGACTCGGGTAGAGCAGGGTGAGCAGGGGATGGAGGGTACGATAGGTATCCCAGAGGGAAAAAACGCTGTAGCGGGCACGCTCCCGGTTGCAGCCGGTGCCGCTGCGGCCCATGAGAGGATACTCCCCGTTGACATCGCTGATGATGCCGGGATGGATCAGGCTGTGATAAAGGGCGGTATAGAATTTGATCCGCTCCTTCTCACTCCCCTCGCGGATGTGCACTGCGGACAGCTGCTCTTGCCAGGCCTCGCGACCATCCCTGCGCACCCGTTCAAAATCCCAGTGCGGGATCTCCACGCGCAGGTTTTCACGTGCGTTTGCGATGCTGACATAGGAGATGCCCAGCCTGAGCATGAGGGGCTGCCCCGCCCGAAGGGCAATGCGCAGCCAGCCGCCGACGGCCTCCTCCTCTGTATTTGCCTCGTTCGCTGTGAGGAGTTCCTCTCCCCGCCAAACGCCCGCGGCGGCGGGCTGCAGGTTCACCTCACCTGAAAAAAAGATCTGATGACGGTTGTTCTCTCCGCAAAAGCCCCCGCCAATATTAAAACCCTCAATTCCTCCGGCCCGGGTGAGCCGGATCGCTCCACCGCCGAGGCGGCTGAGATTGCGGCCCGCATCAATCTGGATATTGATCTCGCCATCCTGCAGGGGAACGAACTCAAAGATGCCGCAGCGCTCGGTCGCGCTCGTCCGGACGCGGACCGCCGGTTCCTGCAAAAGACAGCTGTAATACGCGGGCTCGGCTTGCTCCTCAGAAAAGGCGGATCTGTACTCTTCAGGACGAGTTTTGATTTCACCGCGCGAGACCGCGACGATGACGCTGCCGAGATCGGCACAGCCGGTGCCACTGAGATGGACCATGCCGAAGCCATAGTTGAAAGGCTGGCCATGATAATAGCCCGAGGGGGCGGATGGTGCGGTGTGAGGACTGGTTGAAACCATGCCCCAGGGGCGCACCGCTCCGGGAAAGGTATTGCCCCCGCCCGCCGTGCCGATGAAAGGGTTGACCAGCCGCGCATAGTCCTCTTCGCCTCTTCCCCGGGCGCCACAGCCGCAACTGCAGGCGGCGACTGCTGCTGGCAGGAGCAGACAAAGCCACCAACTCAGCGCTGAATTCAACCTCGATCTTTTCAACATAACCTCATTTTTTGATCGACTATACACCTGTCACTGCGGCAGGGTCCATTCAGCAAGAAAAACCTGCATGGAGACCGAGCCGGCTGTTCTCTCCCCCACCTTGGCGTTCCAGAGGATGGTTTCGCCGCTGGGATTGGTCCGCTCCGGTGCAAAGAAAAAGGTCTGCACCGGCCGTACAGCACCCGCCGGCAGGGTATAGAGGGCCTCTCCGGCCACCTTCCGCCAACCCTCCGGGATTTGGGCCCTCAGCTCCACCTGCACGGTCTCGCTGGTATTATTGATGAGCAGCAGGGGGATGTGCAGATAGCCGCCCGCATTGATCATCACCTCCGGCTTGAGGAGGATTTCTATCGCTTCGATCTCATGCGCCCGCCAGAAATCCCGGTAAAATGCGAAGAGGCCGCCCAACTCGAGGGCGATACCCGCATTGGGATGCGGCTGGTAGCCCCGCAGCTGCACGAAGGGAAGCGGACCCTCTTTGATCCCTTCAAAGAGATCCCCGGAGGGCGCGCAGGGCACAACCGCCTTGCCGAAGATCAGTTTGAAACCGGAGATCCACTCAGCGAAGGCAGAGTAATCGCCGGACTCTTGTGCGGCCAGGGCGGTCTCGGCGACGTCCCCCTGGGTGAGGTGTGGCAGATGGAGGCGGGCCGCCAGCTCATAATAGGGCACCTTTTGTGAGGGGGAGATCTCGTGCACATTGAAAGCGGGGCCGGTCGAGGGCAGGGGATGTGAAACGTCGGAGAAGAAATAGAGCTTTTTCGGTTGCCAGGGCTGCAGTCCCTCTGTAAAATTGTTGATATCTGCGCGCTCGCGCGGCGGCACGATCTGGGCGGGGAAACGGGTGGGATCGCCGGCCATATCGAAGGCCTCGACGGCGAGGAGCCCTGAGGCCTGGTGGTCGCCATGGTTCTCGCCTGCGCCGTAGTGGGGCAGCCAGGTGATAATCACTTCGGGACGGGTGAGACGGATCAGGCGTACAATCCGTTCGAGGTTTTCGCCGTGACCCCAGTTGGTGAGGGAGTGCATGAGATCCTGGCCGGGAGTATCCTGACCATCCAGAAACCAGAGCAGGTCGATGCCGAAAGCCGCAGCCGCGCGGCGCACCTCGATTTCGCGAATGGCACCCATGGCTGAAGACTGTTCGTTCCCGAACGAGTTGCCGCCGCCTTCGCCGCGGTTGAGATAGAGGATGGCCACCCGCTTGTGGAGATCATAAACCGCCCTGGCCAGCCAGCTGCCAATGGCGGTCTCGTCATCCGGATGGGCGACGATGAGCAGGATATCGCTCTTGAAGCGGGGATCGGGAGGCAGTGGAGCCGGGGCCTCCTGAAGCTGGGCTGCCAGAAGCGGTACGGCGCATAACAATAGAGTAAAAAGCAGAAAAGTTCGGGTCATTTTCCTTTCCCCGACTAAAAGACGCGTTCGTGCGCGGTTCCTCTCGGCTCCCTGACGACGCTGGCATACCAGCCCATCGAAAAGAGGGCGAAGAGACCACTGCAGGCGAAGAGGAATTCATATCCGCAGCGATCGGCCAGCCATCCTCCCGCCACCCCGGCTATGATAAAGGGGGAGGAGATCAGATTGGCCAGAGCGACGAAGGTCGGCCGCTGTTCAGCACTGCAGAGTTCAGCGATGAGGGGCAGCCGCGAGATCTGCACCAGTGCAATGGCCAGGGCCGAGCCGACGAAGACCAGACAGTAGAGTTCCGGGCCGGGTGCAAATATTGCCAGCGCACAGGAGAGTGTCATCATTCCCGCGGAGAGGATGAGATTGATACGCTGGCCGAAATGGTCCGCCAGCCAGCCGAAAAAGAGATTGCCGGCGATATTGCTGGCCATCATGATCGCGGTAAAGGTCCCGGCCGCGGAGGCGGGAAGATCGAAACGGGACAGGGCATGCACGGTGAAAAAGCCGTTGGCCATCCAGGCAAGATAAAGGGCGCCGTCGGCGATCAGAAAGTTGCGATAGTTGCGCTCCTCCCGGATGATCCTGGGCAGGGAGCCGAGATATTCACGCAGCTGAGGCGCGGCAGTTCTGCTCCTTGCAGATCGCGGTTCCTTCAAAATGGTCAGAAAGAAATAGGAGACCAGCATCGCCGCAAAGGTGAGCAAAAAGATCAGACCGAAATTGCCCGGATAGGGCAGCCAAGCGAGGATATGCCTGACCGCTATACCGGCACCGATGCCGAGCACTCCACCCAGGATCATGCGCGCTGCGAAGAGCCGGCCGCGCAGGGAGATGGGCGTCATCTTGGCGAAGATATCGAACCAGACCGGCAGATTGATGCTGCCGCCGATCCCTGCGGAGGCATAAATAATAAAAAAAAGCATCAGACCGGCCAGGGGAGTGACCCTGGGAAGGATAAAAAAGGCCAGCACAGCCAGCAGGAGCCACGGCAAGCGCTGTCCCATTGCAGTCTTGAGCAGCAGCCGCTTCTTGTGGCGTTGGCGCTGTGCATGGCTGGCGATGAGTATCTGCGGCAGATTGAAGCTGAGCATCCAGAGAATCGGGATGAGGCCGATGGCGACATTACCGCCGCCGATTTTCTGCACAAAGACCGGCAGTACAGTCTGTTGCGAGGCGAAGCTCAAACCGAAAGCATAGAGGGCTCCGTCCATCATGTTGGCGAAAAAGTTATGCCTCAGAACCCGGCCGCCGGATCCCGCAAAAAAAGAGTCCCGTTCAGCGGCCACAATAGACTTTGACCTCATTGGGCGCGAAATGGACGGCGGCCTGTGCACCCCCGCCTTGCGCCGTGAAAAGCAGCCGTTCACCGGAGAACTGCTCGCGGAGCGGCCCGGCCACCGGCTCCGGAAGTGCCACCATAGCCTCGGCCTCGTTGTGGCGCAGATTCTGGAGGATGAGCATGACCTCGCCTTCGCCATTCCGCATCAGGTCGATGCGGATGTCACGGCCGCTTGTCAGGTGTGGACGGTCCAGCGGAGCGGCCATCTCGACCAGACTGGCGATCAGCTCTCCATTGGCGGCCAGCTTGCTGCGATGATAAGCGAGGCCGATGTAGGAACCGATGAGGATTGCTCTGCCGCGGCCGTAACCGGCTGAGGTGATGGCGGGTTCGCCGCTTTCGAAGCGGGCGAGGACCTCCGCGCCGTCGGGAGTGAGCAGTTCCTTGACGATGCTCCCCTGGATCTCGGCGCCCGACTTGAGGTAGGGCAGATCGCGGGTGAGGACCATGTTTACCCCGCCTGAAGGATCGGGTGGTGCAGCGGTATACTGGCGCGCCCCAAAAATCCTGTCCAGCCCATAGCCGGGCAGGACTTTTTCGTGGTGGCCATGCTCGAGGTTCCAGCCTGCAAAGCAGGCCTCACCGATGAGCACCCCCCCCTGCTCCACCCATTCCGCCAGGGCCGAGCAGACTAGCTGCCCAAGCAGATAGGGAAAGGGGATGTAGATCACCCTGTACTGCAGCAGAATTTCGGGCGTGAATTCTCGCGGATGCATGAAATCGATGACATGATTGTGTTCATACAGCGCCCGGTGGGTGCCGAGCAAGGAGTCGGTGACATTTTTTTCGCTTCCTGTGGCCGCCCAGCCGAAAATCTGGTTTTCCGGATGGTAGAGCAGGGCGATACGGGCCCGCTGAGGCACGGCATCGAGCAGAAAAGTGGCGTTCTTTTGCAGTACCCGTCCTGCCTCCGCATAGGCTTTGAGCCAAGGGGTTTCCTCGCCGTCAAGCCCGGAGAGACCCCAGGTCGGCGCTTCGCGGCCGAGGATCTCTGGACGATACTGCCAGAAAATAAAGCCCTTCTGGTTGCCGGCGACCCCGCTGAAGATGAAACGCTTCACCGTGTTGGCGTCGATGATCCCGGGCAGATCGAGGGTATAGCCCGGCAGGGCGAGCATCTCAGCCGAGATCACCGGTTTGCCCCGTGCGCAGGAGCGCAGGACGTCGATCATCATGGCGTCATCCATCTGGGTGAAGCCGTGAAGATCGCCGTACTGCCCGATATTCCAGGGATCGTTGGCGGTCGAGGTGACCGGGAAGCCCTGCACGAAGACATGGTGGCACATGATGGGATGGCGTCCCTGGTCGATTTCGCGCGCGATTTCGAAGCGGCGGCGGACGTTCTCGCCGAGGGTGTGCACGAAAAACATACGCCAGTCGATCAGGTCGTTGAAAGTGTTGCGGGTGATCGGGAGTTCGGCCTCATCAAAGCTGCGATAGTTCCGGTTCCAGCATTCGTTGAGCCGATCGATCGAGTCATATTTGCCGGCCAGCCAGAGCCTGAATTTCGCCTGGCAGTTCGGGCAGTAGCAGAGCATGTCGCTCATCCGGGCAGCATCATCTGCGTAGAGACGCATCTCGGCCATGCTCGAGGTCAGTTCGGGCTCGCTGCCGACATTCCAGATCGCCAGCGCCGGATGCTCCTTGTAGCGCTCTACAGTGGCGGCGAGAAAACGGAAAAAGTGACGGATGACCCCGTCGTGGTTGAAACAGTAGCCGAGCCCACCGATCTGGCGATGGGGCTGGGTCTGCGGGCCGATGCGGCGGCCGTCCAGCGTCACCATCGATGCATCCGGATAGAGGCGGTATATCCAGGCGGGGGCGACATCGAAGATGGTGTTGAGCATCACGTGCAGCTTCCTGGCCAGAGCCAGTTCCATAAGCCGGTCGATGTCCTCAAACCGGAATTCGTCCTCCGTTGGGTGGTTCCAGCGCCACTGAACCCAAAACTTGACGGTATTGAAGCCCAGGGCGGCCATCCGATCGAGGTCCCGCTCCCACTCCCCGGCATGTGGCGAGGGGGCGCGGTAATACTGGCTGCCGAAAGGGATATATTCTTCTTTCAGGAGTTGACGCATAAGTATCGGCCTTATCAAATGATAAAAGGTGACAGATGTTTGCGTCCGAGCACCAGCCCCCGCTTGATTTTTTCCTCGCTCCCCTCCCAGACCGGATCCTCATGTTCGATGGAGAGGACATAATCGTAGCCGTTTTCCTGCAGTGCGGATATGAATGCCCGCCAGTCGATCTCACCCAGTCCGGGCAGCCGGTAGCGCCACCAGCCTGACTTCCAGGGAGCTGGATCGATCTGGGTGCCGAAGATGGAGTGATGATGACGGCCTTCGGGAAGGATCTCGGTATCCTTGGCATGGGCATGAAAGATTTTCGGGGCGAACTCCCGCACCGCGCGGAGGTAATCAATACCCAGCCAGTGCAGATGGGAAGGATCCAGATTGAGTCCGAAATTATCGGACGGGACCTCGTTGAAAAGGGCACTCCAGAGTTCGGGTGAAAAGGCATAGTTGCCGGGGAAGCCGAACCGGACCCAGTTCTCCATGGGGCAGTTTTCGATCATGATCCGCACCCCCTTGTCCGCAGCATAGGCGGTCAGCCCGCGAAAGACCCCGCCAATCTCCCTGATATTTTCGGCCGGTGAGAGATCCGGCCGGGCGCCGACGAAGGTCCCGACCAATCCGACTTGCAGCAGTGCCGCCGTATCGATCACCCTGCGGAGATGGTCGTGATAACCCTCACGCTGCGCCAGATCGGGATGCAGATTATTATCATAATAGGCCAGGGCCGAGATTTCCAGATCATGCTCCCGGAAAAGCTCCGTAACCCGACTGGCCTCAGCCGGTGTCATTTTCGCGGCATCGATCTGCCGCGCCTGATAGTCGCGGTCCGAGGCCACCGGCCAGGCCGCCAGTTCGAGGGCTTGAAACTGATTCTCCTGCGCCCACTGCAGCAGATCCGCCAGGGCGATGTCAGGCAGACAGGCGATTAAAAAGCCAAGCTTCATGATTGGTTCTCCTTATCAAACCGGAAATCATCGAAATCCATCCGATAATGTCAGCTGTTGTGCGCGAGCGATCATCTCTTTCACCTCCGGCAGATCCATGGCCTGAGCGGCGCCGTAAAGGCAGAGGGCAGGGATGACATGCAATTTTGCATAGGCGCTCTCCTGAAAGGTAAACATGGGATGGGACGGATGCCTGGTGAGCAGATGCGCCATAAAGCGGCAGTAGGGACTGAAAAGCGCTGTCGAGACCGGGTGGGCGGAGCGCCAGGAGAGCTGTCCTTCCATGCCGTGCACTTCGGTGATACTGTCGATACCATGAATTTGGGCCATCGGCAGGGGATTGAGCAGATGTTCATGCATCCCTTCACCCGCGAAGAGAATCTCCGGCATCGCCTCCTGCAGGCGTCGAATATGGGTGCGCATGCCTTCGATGAAATTGGGCCCACGGCTGACATTGAAGGCGAGCAGGGTTTGATCGAGAAATACTCCGTCGATCCCGAAGCGACGGACGAGATCTCCGATGACATCGACCATCAGGTCGCCCCACGCCCTGACACCGGGATTGATGTAGGCGAAGTAGGGTTCCGCCAGCCAGTCGCCGTCCACATCCAGTCCCCATCCCTGGGGCCGCCCGAAACAATCGATCACCTGATGTTCCTGGAAGCGGGGGAAGTGGGGATGGTTGAAGGTCATGGCCAGGACGTTGGTGTGAATCATCACCCTGAATCCCCAGCTGTGAGCGGCCTCGATGAGGCGGGCAAATTCCGCAGCTCCACCGCACTGCGCGCTGGGATGATAATCCGGGGCATGCGAGTCGATACCATGCATGGCGAAGCCGGGGAGATAGACCAGGGTCTGGCGCGGATCATGCATTCCCCGCCAGGTTTGCAGCCGCTCGACCATTTGGGCGAAGGTGTGCATGGGGGCGATGGAATCTCGCCGCGCTCCCCACAGCTCGAGCACGAAATTGATCTCGCGTGCCCAGGCGGGAAAGGAGGCTTTCTGCTGCAGGGGGCGCAGATCAAAGGCCTCCTCGAGCCAACGCCGGTGGCGTTCGACCGCAACCTCCCAGCCGCCGTTTATGCCGTCAAGATACCACTCCGCCTCAAGGGTGCACGGAAAGGGCGGCCGGGCTTCACAGCCGTAGGTCCAGGCAAAACCGTCGCTCGACCGGCCGACGCGCAGCAGCTTGAGGTCGGGTTTTTCATCCCTTGAGAAAAGCCAGAGTCCCCCACCGCCCTTTTTGCCGACGACAAATTGGGCATTCCACCAGAAGGGATATTTATAGCTCAGGGTGGTTTCAGCCGGCATCGCCCCGCTCAGAGCTTGGCCGCCGAGGGCGGGGATGATGACCTCGTCGAATTGAAGTCCGGACAGGCGCCACTCGACCAGCCAGATCGGCTCCGGCGCGTAGGCCTGCAAACGGAAGCGCAGGCCCTGTTCGGCGGCATGAATCTGCAGTTCCGCACGCCAGGCTCCACTCTCATCCTGGAAGAGCAGTTCAGCGCTGGCAGGCCCGGAAGCGGATGAGCTGACGCAGGAGAGCAGAACCGGTTCCGACACAGCTGCCGGAGTGCGGATGAGAATGGCCTGCCGGCTCGTGCTGCCGACCGGGGTCCCGTCGGCCAGTTTGATCTCGCTGATCTGGTCGGGCTGATCTGCGAAAATAAACGCTGTTTTTGAATTGGAGAGGATCATCCGCGGTCCTGTCCCTTTTGCATAATCTCGATCGGGGAAATCTCCTTTTTACGGACATCCGTATGGGGTGTCCTTCTGGCAAAGATAACAAAATAGGAGGAGTTGGCACAGCCTATCGGCAGGCAGGGACCGTGCCAGATCCCGGCGTCGATGACGACGGCCTCGCCGATTCCGACACGAAACAACTCGGCCTGTTCGACACTGTCGCCATCACGCAGCAGCGGCAGAGCGAAGGGCGCATTGATAGGGATCAGTATCTCCGGGGTGTGCTCATGCCGTTCCACCTCCGTGATGATGGAGACCGGCATATGGTAGACTGTACAGATGCCGATCTCGGTCTCACCATCAATGCGGTAGTGAGCCAGATCGCTCCAGAATTTATAATCCGCCGCCTGCGAGGTAGGCGCCGTCTGCGGTGCGGTGACCACGCTGCCGAAGCGGGCAAAGTTGGCGGGGGTGACCTGTTTCGGTCGCAGAATGATCATATTCGACTCCAGGATAGTCACTGTCAGACCGGGTACTCGTTGCACAGGTAATAGAGGGGTTCCTCGTCCTCGTCGATCACCGGGAAACGTCCGATCGGATCGAGAAAACGGTTGTCCTTGTCGTCGTCATTAACCATGGAAACCTCCCCGACCATCACCGTGCCCTTGCCCGCCTCTCCGTAGAACTTGTGATAAAGATAGGCTGGCAGGGAGATGCTCTCGCCCGGAGTCAGAACAATCTTCCCCCCCGCCTCGACGGAACGGGTGAGGCCGTCGACCTGGACCTGCACCCTACCGCCGGCCAGCTTTTCATCAGGAGTGCTGTTGGCGAGTTCGATGACGAGATTGCCGCCGCCCCGATTGATGATATCCTCCATTTTGCTCCAGTGGAAATGCCAGGGTGTCACCTGGCCCTCGCGCACGATCATCACCTTTTCTGCATACCCCTTGCCCTGAGGGTCTCCCGGGGAGCCGTTACGGATGGTGAAGAGGAGCAGCCCGATCGTGTAAAAATCGCCGGAGCCAAAATCCGTCAGGTCCCACCCCAGCTTGTTGTTAAAGATCTCGCCAGCTGCCTCTCTGTTCTCCATCCACTCCTTTTTCCCCCAGCGCGCCCAGGGGGGCAGATGGAAACAGTGGCGGCCGAAAAACTCCATGGCCGCCCTCTGCAAATGATTGATTTCAGATCTCTTCATCGCTTCTCCTCAGGATCGGGCTGACGCCCTACTTTTCGATATGGATGATGCAGACCGCACCACCCTCCAGGACAATCTCAGGGATCAGGGTCATGCCGCCCTCGCGGCGGATGTTTTCAAGCGCTTTTCCTTCACCGAGATGATCATAGAGTCGAGCGGTTCCTTGCAGCGCCATCGGCAGGGAGACGCTGATGCTCTCCCGGCGTTCATCCC
>DAOOPF010000108.1:0-6232 GCA_035388125.1 bacterium
TGGGGCGCTGCGGCGAGTGGTCCGATCTGCGCAACGCCGCCGCCCGCGCCGCCCTTATCCCCTGCACCAGCGTAGCCTCCTATTCGACCGACCATGTCTGGAACGAATTCTGGGATGGCCAGTGGTACCACTGGGACAACGAGACCAACTATCCCCTCATGTACTATCTGAGCTGGGGCAAGGTCTTCGGTACGGTCTTTGAAATCCGCCCGGACGGTGCCCTCACCTCTGTCACCAGCCGCTATACGCGCGGTATCTGCTATATCGATCTCTATATCACCGACAGCGCCGGCCGGCCTGTCGATGGCGCCGAGGTCAATCTCTACACCAAGGACCCCACCACCGGGGAGCTGTGGTGGGATATGTACGCCCTCACCGATGACAAGGGGCAGTGCACTTTTGTGGTCGGCAAGGACCGCGGTTACTACGCTGCCATCACTTCGGCCATCGGGATTCATCCCGCCAAAGCGGGCGGTGTGGTGGAAGTGGTCGCCAACGCGGTCAGCGGCACCGATTACAGCAAGAAGATCAAGATGACGCAGACCAAACCCGCCCCGAAATGGAATGCAGCCGCGGCTCCAACAGATGGCGGCGAGGACTATTATCTGCAGGCGGAGTTCAACGCCCCAACGCAGATCCTCAGCGGCGCCATTCGCTTCGATGACGTCCGCCTCGGCTCCCAGCTCTACCAGTCGGATTGGGATGGCAGCATCGATTTTTATTTCGCCGATTCGGCCAATTTTGCGGCCGCCGCTGCCGGCAGTGCTTTCGACGCCGTCGGACTGCTGCCCGACTCGCTTTCAGGACTCGGCTGGCTCTCCCTGCCCATGGACCAGCGGTGGTACGCCGTCTTCGGCAACGAGCAGAACAGCCGCAATGTGCAGCGTCTCACAGCGACGGTCAAGCTCTTCGCCCGCGCAGCGGCACTGAATCAGCAGACCCTGACCTGCACGGCCGGCTGGAACTGGATCGCTCTCAACGTCGCTCCCTCCTCAACGGCGGTGGCTGATGTGCTCGCCCCGCTGGGCAGCAGCGCTCTGCGGATCAAGTCTGCACAGGCCGAGGCGGTGCATGAAACGGGTAAAGGATGGACCGGGACGCTGCAAAACCTGGAAGCCGGCAAGGGCTATCTGCTCCAGCTTGATTCCGGACAGGATTTTACCGTGACGGCGCCCATCCTGCCGGTGGACCAGCCGATTACACTGGAGAAGGGATGGAACTGGATCGCCTATCTCGCCCACGCCGGATTGCCGGTGGCCGAGGCCCTCGCCCCGATCGCGGACAAGGTCTATCAGATCAAGGGGCAGCAGCAGTCGGCCATGTATGCGGAGGGGAAGTGGATCGGCGACCTCGAGTGGCTCGCACCCGGCCGCATGTACAAGATCAATATGACCGCCCCCGCTGCCCTGAGCTGGCCCAATCCCCAGCCCGCGCTGGCCAAACCAGCCTCCGCCGCTGCGGAGATCATGCCCGGAACCGCCGGCAATATGGTGGTGATCGCCCGCATCACCAGCGGCCATGATTTCCGGCAGGCGACCATCGTCGATGATCAGGGCAACCGCCGCGGCTGCGGCGTGCCCATCCCCGGGACCGGCCTCTACTACTTCACCATCGTCGGGGATGTGGAAAAGGAAGCCCTCTCCGTAGAGCTGCGCGTCAGCCCGACCGGCTGGCAGACCAACTGTGTGCAGAAAATCCCGTTCAAAGACGATGCCACTCTGGGCACCCTGAAGGCGCCTCTCCACCTCTCGGACGGCGCGATCACTTTCCGGCTTGGCCGGAACTATCCCAATCCCTTCAACAGTGGAACGACCCTGCGCTACAGCCTGGCCGAACCCGGGCAGGCCCGTCTGGTGATTTATGACGCACTGGGCCGCCGGGTGCGGGTGCTCCTCGACGGTGTGCAGCCGGCGGGCGAGGGGATCGCCTCCTGGGATGGCCGGGATGAGTACGGCCGTCCTGCCGCTGCGGGTATCTACTTCGCCCGGATCACGGCCGGCGGGTCGCACCAGAGCTGCAAGATGCTCCTGCTGCGCTGACCAGCGGCGCATATTTTTACTTGGATATTTCTCCTAGATAGTGTATTCTTGGTTCACACACAGGAGAAAGATATGAAACGATTTAAAATGGTTGTCATCTTGTCCTTGCTCAGCCTCTCTTTTGCTCAGGGTGTCAGCGCTCAGGATCTGGCCGGCAGCTGGCAGGGGACGCTCAAAATTATGGGCGCCAGCTTGCGTCTGGTATTCCATTTCGAAAAAAGCGACAGCGGCTGGACCGCTCTCCTCGACAGTCCGGATCAGGGTGCCGCCGGCATTCCGTGCGGCAGGGTCAGCACCCCGTCGGACTCGCTCATCGTGCAAGTGCCCGTCGTCCGCGGCCGCTATCTGGCGCGCTTCCGCAGTGACAGCCTCTTTTACGCCGGCTCCTGGCAGCAGGGGGGAATGGAGATGCCCCTCAACCTGTTCAAGAGCGAGAAACCCGTCGTCATGAACCGTCCCCAGACACCCGAACCGCCCTTTCCCTATCGCATTGAGGAAGTGACGATACCCAATCCCCGGGCGGGCCTCACCCTCGCCGGCACCCTGACTTTGCCGGAAGGGGAGGGGCGCCATCCGGCCGTCATCCTCATCACCGGCTCGGGAGCGCAGGATCGCGACGAGACCATCTTCGGCCACCATCCCTTTTGGGTCATCGCCGACCATCTCAGCCGCAACGGCTTTGCGGTGCTGCGCTGCGATGATCGCGGCACAGCCTCCTCGACCGGTGATAGATCAGCCGCGACGAGCCTGGATTTTGCTGAAGATGCGGCCGCCCAGTTCGACGCGCTCGCCCGGCGCCCCGACATCGATAAAAAGCGGATCTTTTTCGCCGGCCACAGCGAGGGCGGCCTGATCGCCCCGCTGGTCGCCACCGGGAAGAGGAAAGTGGCCGGGATCATCCTTCTCGCCGGGCCCGGCGTGACCGGGGAGAAAATCATGCTCGCCCAGGGTGAACTTATCGGCCGCGCTGCCGGGCAGGATGAGGCTTCCCTGCAGCGCAACCGCCGGAACCAGATTACTTTCTTTAATATTGTCAAATCGGTCGGGGAGGGGGAGAAACTCGAGGCAGAACTGCGCGCGGCCATGTCGGAGCTGCGGAGCGGGTTGAGCGCGAATGAGCAGGAGGCGCTGACCGATCAGGCGATCGATATGCAGGTGAAACAGCTGGCGTCGCCCTGGTTCCGCTTCTTTCTGCTCCACGATCCGGCGCCGGTGCTGCGCAAGGTCAAATGTCCAGTGCTGGCCCTCAACGGCGAACTGGATCTGCAGGTTCCGGCGGATGAAAACCTCGCCGCCATCGCCGCGGCGCTCCATGCCGGCGGCAACAAGCGTTTCGAGACCCACAAGCTTTCCGGCCTCAACCATCTCTTCCAGACCGCTCAAACCGGCGGGGTGGATGAGTACCTCCGCATCGAGGAGACCTTTTCGCCGCAGGCGCTGGAATTGATGACCAACTGGCTGCAAGCGCAGATCAGATAGGGAGCGCAGATCAGCCGGTCACGCTGACCGGCTGATTCACCCCGCCGCTGGCAGACCCTCAGCCTTTTTTCGGCATCGGCAGCGGTTCTTCGCGGCCGGGCATTATGGTATAGTCAGGGTAGCCGATGCCGCCGGCCAGGCTGGCGATCTCGACCGGCTTATTGGTCGCCATCGAGCGATTGGCGGCGATGCCGGTCAAGCAGGAGTAAGCTCCGCTGCGCTGGTCCGCGGCACGCAGATACTTGTCAACCTTTGGCCGCGGCGAGAAGAGATCGTCCAGCATCACAGCGTCGCCCCCGCCGTGCCCGCCCTCTCCCTTCCATAATTCCACCTCATAAGCCGGTTCGCGCAGGGGATAGATGCGGGTATAGGTGCCGTCCCCCTTGAGGGCTCCGGGCACACTGCCGTCGCCGAAGAGGTAGATCTGCTCTTCAGCCTTGTGTTCCAGCCGTCCTTTTGTGCCGTTGAAAATCACATAGTAACCTTCCCAGGCGTTGAAGGCGTTGAGACTGTAGGCCATGGTGACGTTGTTGTCATAGCGCACCAGCACATTCATCGTATCTTCGATGTCGATCCCGGGCCGGAAGACGCAGCGGTCACGGAAATAGCCGTCGTACTGCTCGTTGTCGAGGTAGAGCTCTTTCAGATTCTTGTTTTTTTCGAGGTCCAGCTCGAAGGCGCACCCGGTTTTTTCCGGGCAGGTGTGACAGCGTTCATGATAGCCTGACAATCCCATCCGTCCGGCCATACCGGGAGTATAAAACTCCCTTTTGCCGGTGGCATAGACGGAGACCGGGATGGCCGAGAGCCACCAGTTGATCAGATCGAAGTGATGGGTTGCTTTGTGCACCATCAGGCCGCCGGAATTCTTTTTCTGGCTGTGCCAGCGGCGGAAATAATCGGTGCCGTGACGGGTATTGAGCATCCAGTGAAAATCGACGGAGAGGATGTCGCCGATGGTCCCCTGCATGAGCAGATCCTTGATTTGGGTGCGCGGCGGCGAATAGCGATAGTTGAAGGCTGTCGTGCAGCTCCTGCCCGTTTGTTTGACCGCTTTGAGGATGGCGCGGCATTTTTCGGCGTTGGTGGTCATCGGCTTTTCAGTGATGACATCGCATCCCAGCTGCATGGCACGGATAATATACTGGTGATGGAATCCATCCACTGTGGTGACAATCACCGTCTCCGGCCGGGTTTCTGTGATCATCCGGTCGAAATCGCTGGCAGCATAGATGGGTGGTTCCGGCTGATTGAGGGAGCGCGCGTAGCGCTGCGCCCGCTGCAGGCGGCCGTGATTGGTATCGCATAAGCCGGTGATCTCAGCATGGCCGGCATAGGTCCTGAGAATGGCATCCTGATACATATAGGAGCGTGAGCCGGTGCCGACGATGGCATAGCGTTTTTTGCGTTCGCCCTGCGCCCGCAGGCTTTCCGTGCCCGCGAGCAAGATTCCGGCCCCACTCAGGGCAGCGGTTTGGATGAATTTACGTCGCGTGACCTTCATGAACAGCTCCTCCAGTTGATTTGGCTTTTGACCGATGTTCAGATTTTCGGGCAGCGCAGCCGTCACCCGCCGGGCTGCTGCTGATCCCTATTTGAAGGGCAGTTCGATGTAGAGTTTGCCCAGCTCCGAAAGCTCCCCGTCGATGGCGGTGAAGAGATAGGTGAAGTGGCGGTCCGGAAAATCGCCCCGGCCGTAGAACCAGGCGTAGCGGAAGACATCCTCACGGTTTTCGCAGATGGTCACCATCTCGGTCATCTGCTGCTTCTGTTTGGCGTAGGAAGTGATCTGGGCGTTCCAGTTGGCCATTTCGGTGACCCAGATCTTTTTGTTGTATTTCTTCAGCCGGTCGAGCTGGCCGCTCAGGCCGTAATCGTACCAGTGGAAGGCGAGATAATCGATGCGGGGTTCCCTGTCACCGTTGGCGGCCTTGTAGGCGGCATAAAAAGCGTCGAGCCAGGCCACGGGATCAGCGTAGCCGGTCATGGTGCCCCAGGTGATCGCCGGACCGACGAGCTGGACCGTCCGGCCGAGATCGGCGAGATCCTTGATCACCTGCTCATAGCGGATCCAGTCGGCGGCTGCCTGGGCCGGGGTGCGGTTGGCCTGGTCGGTCAGGTTGGGCTCGTTCATTACCAGCAGGTACTTGACGTTGGCGTGACTCATGATGAAGCTTTTAACCCGCGTCATGTCGTTCGCGCTGGTGTTTCCGCCCCAGAGCATCGGCACGAAATCCATACTGTAGGCAGACTCGTACTCCGCCGGCGCCGTTGTCGAGGGAGATGGCGCCCAGTTGTACCACCAGCTCACCCCTTTGGAGAGGGCGGCGAAATCAGCGGGTGAGGCGAGGTTGAAGGCGATGCCCCGCTTCCAGCTTTTGGCCGCGGTATCGTCGGGCTCGGATTTGGTCGGCGATTTGTCCTTGCAGCCGTTTGCCGCGAAGGTCAGGGCGAGCAGGCTGAGGATGATGATCCGCTTCATGATATCACTCCTTTTGATCAGTCGAGGGGTTCTCATTCAGGGGGGCCAGCATCGAATTCAATAAATACTTTCATAATAATAGGAATTCAGCGAACGAAAGTCAATGGATTTGGCGGGCGGCTTGATCAAGCACGGAGAGGTGCGATCCAGCAACAAAATTATTGCGTAGTAAGCTTTAAAAGAGTATCATTTAATATTCAACGAACAGGATCCTGCTTTAAACTTGTTTGCT
>DAOOPF010000108.1:6332-12328 GCA_035388125.1 bacterium
CCAGGGCAGTCGGATGCGGCAAGGCCCTTCACAACGGCCAGCTCATCGTGGTCTGCAACTACGACCCCGCCGGCAATGTGGAGGGCGAGAGGCCCTTTTAAAATACCAGCCAGGTGACGCCGGGCAAAAACGCTGATCATCCCCCGCCTGAACAGGAGACGATGGCCCAGCGATGCACGACCGCATGGCCCGGCAGCGCCTGTGCCTGGGCGGGTTTACTCTGCGGTGAGCATGCCGCCGGAAGCTGATTATTTTGTGGCAAATGTCCGATTTTCTTGTTACTATTATATAATAAGGACGAACACGTACGCCCGAGGATGACCATGTCCGCCGCCATCTCGCTGCCCGCCGGTTCCCTGCTCAAGATCGCACTTGCGCTGCTGCCCCTGCTTCTCGCTCTCTCGCTGCGCGGAGAGGAGCTGCCCGCGGCCGTCCGGCAGACTCTGGAGGAGTGGCAGGAACGCAAATTCGGTCTGATGATGCACTGGGGGCCATACAGCCAGTGGGGGGTGGTGGAGTCCTGGTCGATCTGCTCTGAGGATGAGCCCTGGTGCAGCCGCGGCGGCGCCGATTATAACGACTATGTCGCGGCCTATGAAAAGCTGCCGACCAGCTTCAATCCGCAGCGCTTTCGTCCCGAAAAGTGGGCGGCCGCAGCGCAAGCCGCCGGGATGCGCTACGTGGTTTTTACCACCAAGCATCATGACGGCTTTTGCATGTTCGACAGCCCCGGCACCTCCTACAAGATCACCGATCCCTCCTGTCCCTTCGCGCGCGATCCCCGCGCCGACGTCACCCGCGTTATCTTTGAGACTTTCCGCAAAGCGGACTTTATGATCGGGGCCTATTTCTCCAAACCCGACTGGCACTCGCCTGATTACTGGGCCCCCGAGTGGGCGGCGAGCGACCGCAATGTCAATTATGATCCGGCCAAACATCCCGATCGCTGGCAACAATTCAAGAAATACACGTATGCCCAGATCGAAGCCCTGATGAGCGGCTATGGCCCCGTCGACATTCTCTGGCTCGACGGCGGCTGGGTGCGCCCGCAGAACACCATCACCGACGAGGTGCGCTCCTGGGCGGGGATGAAGCCGTGGGACCAGGATATCGACATGCCGCGCATCGCCGCCATGGCCCGCGGCCATCAGCCCGGCATCCTGCTCGTCGACCGCACCGTAGCGGGTCCTTTTGAAAACTATCGCACCCCCGAGCAGCAGGTCCCGGACCAGCCGCTCGATTACCCCTGGGAAACCTGCATGACCATGGGTGATCAATGGTCTTTCAAACCCGATGACCGCTACAAACCGGCGCGGCAGCTGATCCACCTCCTGATCGAGATCGTCGCCAAGGGCGGCAATTTTCTCCTCAATATCGGCCCGGAGCCGACCGGCGAATGGGCGGATGAAGCCTATGCCCGCCTGGAAGAGATCGGTGCCTGGATGCGGGTCAACCGGCAGGCTATCTACGGCAGCCGGCCGCTGCCCCCCTTCAAGTCCGGCCGCTTTTGCTTCACGCGGGGAAAGGACAGCACCCTTTATGCTTTCTACCTGGCCACGGAGGGGGAGAGCGCTCCTCCGGCCGAACTGTTCCTGCCCGCGCTTACACCGGGGCAAGAGGCGCAGTTGACCCTGCTCGGCCACGGCCGGAACCTGAACTGGCGGCCTGCGGAGGGAGGCATAATAATCGAGATTCCGGAAACGCTTCGCGCCGGTATGCCGTGCGCCTACGCCTGGACGTTCGCAATTCACTAGATTGTGGGAACTGATGGTCGTTCATCTTCATGGGGAAAAGGTATGATGAAGAAAATGCTGGTTCTCGGCTGGATCGGCCTCTTTCTGGCCGGCGGCAGCGTGCAGGCGGAGACGAAAAAGGCCTTCAATGAGCGCATGCGCTGGTGGCGCGACGCCAGGTTCGGCATGTTCATCCATTGGGGACCGTACGCTGTACCTGGCGGCGTCTACAAGGGCAACAACAGCGCCGCCGCTGAATGGATCATGAATGAGGAGAACATCCCGGTCGCCGAGTACGAAGAGTACGCCCGGCAGTTCAACCCGCTCAGGTTTGATGCCAAAGCCTGGGTGCAACTGGCCAAAGAGGGGGGCGCGAAGTACATCATCATCACCTCCAAACATCACGACGGATTCGCGATGTGGAACTCGCAGGTGAGCGGCTATGATATCGCCGAATTTACCCCTTTCAAACGGGACGTGCTCAAGGAGCTGGCGGATGCGTGCAAGGCGGCCGGCATCCGCCTTGGCTTTTACTATTCCATCATGGACTGGCACCATCCCGACGCCACCGGTGAGCGCTTTACCGAATATCGTGATAACTATATGAAACCGCAGCTGCGCGAACTCCTCACCGGCTATGGCAAGATCGGCGTGCTCTGGTTTGACGGAGAGTGGATCAACGAATGGACCGAACCCCAGGGGGCCGAACTCTACAGTTTTGTCCGCCGGCTGCAGCCGGAGATCATCGTCAACAACCGCGTCGGCAAGGGGCGTAACGGCATGCAGGGGATGAGCCTTGACAACAGCTCGGCCGGCGACTTTGGCACCCCCGAGCAGGAGGTCCTGAGCCAGGGCGGAGCGGCCATGGACTGGGAAAGCTGCATGACCACCAATGACAGCTGGGGATTCAAAAAGTCGGACAATAACTGGAAAAGTTCCACAGCCCTCATCCACAATCTCGTCGACATCGCCGCCAAGGGCGGCAACTATCTGCTCAACCTCGGGCCGGACGGCGAGGGCCTCATTCCCGATGCGGGGCAGGAGCGCTTCCGCGAGATCGGCAAATGGCTCAAGGTCAACGGGGCGGCTATATATGGAACCAGGTCCCTGCCCGAGTACAGCGAGGGCGCGAATATCCGCTACACCCGCAGCAAGGACGGCAAGACCATCTATGCGACCGTGCTGGAGTGGCCGGGGAAGAGCCTGCGCCTGAAATATATCGAGCCGAAGAAAAAGTCCAAAATCTATATGCTTGGCCGCAAGGCCGCTCTCACCTGGAAAACGAACAGCAGGGGAGAGGTGGTCATCACCCTGCCGGCAGCCCTCCAGCGCGCGGCCAACCGCCCCTGCCGGCACGCCTGGGTTTTCAGGATCAGTGGACGTCAGCTGCCTGTGGCGGCGGCCCCGCTGATCTCGAGCAGCAGCAAGGCGGGTGTAACCCGCAGCCTCTTTGTCGATTCCGAGCGGGTCACGCTCAGCCACCCCTCCGAAAAAGCGGTTGTGCACTATACCCTGGACGGCCGGACACCCGGCCAGAATTCCCCGGTTTATGCCGGGCCGATCGACCTGACCGAGGCCACCGAGATCCAGGCGGTCGCGGTCGAGAAAGGCAAGGTGATCAGTCCGGTCGCCTCCGCCCAGTTCTCCAAAACGACCCGTATCAAACGGCTGGCGCTGGAAAAGAGTCCCTCGGTCAAGTACCCCGGCTGGGGTGAACTGGGCCTGGTGGACGGCCGGCAGGGGGGCACCGATTACCATGAGAGCGACTGGATCGGTTTTGAGGGCGAGAATCTCGATGCCACCATCGATCTCGGGGAACAGAAGAGCATCTCCTCCATCCGCCTGAGCTGTCTGGAGGACCAGAACTCCTGGGTCTTTTTGCCTTCTTCCATCAAACTCCTGACCTCAACAGACGGGGCGGTTTTCGTCCAGACCGCTGAATGGAAGGGGGAGATCCGCCCGGCCGGCGCGGTGGCGACACGGGAGATTGCCCTTATCATCATGCCCAAGAGCTGCCGCTATCTGCGGCTTCTGGCGGCCAACGCAGGCACCTGCCCCTCCTGGCACAAGGGTGCCGGCGGCAAGGCCTGGCTATTTGTCGACGAAATCATCATCAACTGAGGAGGTTTTATGGCTTCTGGAGACCATCCGGAAAGAGAGAACGAGGGGGTAGACCGGCGATCATTTTTTAAAACGGGCATGCTGGCTGGCCTGGGGGCATTGACGGCCGCTTCTGCTCTGAACCAGTGCAACTCGGCCGCCGGCGGACGCAGCCCGGCTCCAGCCCAGCTCTTTTCGGTGGCGCCTCTGAAAAAGGTGCGCATCGGCATGGTTGGAGTCGGTTTGCAGGGGACTTCGCACGTGCGCAATTTTCTCGGCATCCCCGAAGCCCAGATCACGGCGGTCTGCGATATCCGGCCCGATCGCGTAGCGGCCGCCCAGAAACTGATCACTGCGGCGGGTCATCCTGAGCCGCGCGGCTACAGCCGCAGCAGCACTGATTTCCTCCGCCTCTGCGATGAGGAGGAGCTGGACCTGGTCTTCACGGCGACACCCTGGGAGTGGCACGTCCCGGTCTGCGTCGCCGCCATGAAGAGCGGCAAACACGCTGCCACCGAAGTACCGGCCGCAGTCACGATCGACGAATGCTGGCAGCTGGTTGAAACCGCGGAAAAGTATCACAAACACTGCGTCATGATGGAGAACTGCTGCTACGACCGGCAGGAGCTGCTCATCCTCAATCTCGTGCGCAAGGGCATGCTCGGCGAGATCATCAACGCCGAAGCGGGCTATCTCCACGACCTGCGCAATGTCAAATTCAACAATGAAAACGAGGCTGTCTGGCGCCTGGCCCACTCCATCAAGCGCGACGGCAGTCTTTATTCCACCCATGGCCTCGGTCCGGTCGCGCAGTGCATGAACATCAACCGGGGAGATCAATTTGATTATCTGGTCTCGATGAGCAGCGTCTCGCGCGGACTGAATCTCTACGCCTCCCGGCTCTACGGCGCAGATGATCCGCGCGCCACACAAAAGTATGCCCTGGGTGACGTCAACACCACCCTGATCCGTACCATGCTGGGCAAGACCATCACCCTGATCCATGATACCTCAACGCCGAGACCCTATACCCGCATCAACCGGGTGCAGGGCACGCGCGGCCTGGCTGAGAAATGGCCGCACCGGGTCTATATCGAGGGCAAGAGCAAGCCCCATCAGTGGGATGATATCGCGGACTATTATCAGGAGCACGACCATCCCCTCTGGCGCGAACTGGAGCAGAAAGCGGCCGGATCGGGCCATGGCGGCATGGATTTTATCGAGTGTTACCGCCTGGTCCACTGCCTGCTCAACGGCCAGCCGATGGACATGGACGTCTACGACGCGGCCGCATGGAGCTGTGTCTCGGAGCTGAGCGAGCGCTCGGTGGCGCGCCGGGGCCGGCCCATGGACGTGCCCGATTTCACCCGCGGCCGCTGGAAAAGCTGGCCCCAGCTCGGGATCATCGCCGGCTGAAAAATCCGTCAAACCTGTTCTGCAAGCCGGGCCTCTCCCCCTGCAAACCTGTGGAGGGAGCAGGCCCCGGCCGACCTTGCGCTCCCGTCGGCAGGTAGGGGAACGCCTTACCGCCAAAATGGAGATTACTTGATGTGCAGCAGTGCTCGTATCCTGATTCCGGCACTTGTAGCCCTGCTCTGCGGCTGCGCCGGTACCCATAAAATGTACCGGTCCGCTGTTAAAACCGGCCCTGTTCTCATTCCGCTCCCGGCCGTAGTGACGGAAAAACCGGGCTGGTTCCGCCTCGATGCTGCCACCGTCATCGCCACGCCCGCAGGCGGTGACCTGCAGGGCGTGCCTGAGTATCTCGCCGGGATGATCCGGCGCGGCACCGACCGGCTGCCGGCGCTGGTGAAGGAGGCTGCGCCCGACAGCAATGTCATCGTCCTGGCGCTGACTGAAACAGAAACTGCGCTGGGCCCGGAGGGATACACCCTCGAGATCACACCCCGGCGTATTCTCATCCAAGCCGCCCGCCCAGCGGGCCTCTTTTACGGCGTCCAGACCCTGCGTCAGCTCTGGCCCGCAGCATGGGAAGGGCGGATGCCGCCGCTTCCGGCCGAACCCGTCCGGATTCCCTGCCTCTCGATCAGCGACCAACCGCGCTACAGCTGGCGGGGGGCGCATCTGGATGTCTCCCGCCATTTTTTTGCCCCTGAATTCATCTACCGCTTTATCGACTATCTGGCGATGAACAAGATGAAT
>DAOOPF010000109.1:0-12186 GCA_035388125.1 bacterium
GCCAGATTCTCATAGTGCACCTCATCCATCACCGTGCGGATGATGTGCACCCCCAAACCGCCCGGACGCAGCTCATCGAGAGGCCGCGGTTTGATCGATTTGATGTCGGCCGGCTCGCCCAGATCGACAATGACGATCTCCAGCTTGATCGGGGTTATCCGGCAGGTGACGTAGATGGGCTGGCCCTCCACATTGTGATAGGCGTGCCGGATGACGTTGGAACAGGCCTCGTCCACGGCCAGAATGATCTTGGCGCACTCTTTGCGCGAAAAGCCGGCCAGATCGGCGATTTCATCCATCGCCGCCCGCAGCACCTTGAGATAGACCGGATCACTGTTGATCGAGATCCGGATGCTCTTGCCCGGCAGCCAGCGGGGTTTGAGCTGCCTGAGCGTGAAGAAGAGTCTGGCGATTTTACGTTCTAGTTCCATACGAGCTTCCATGCTGTGGATCGGTTCATTACAGACCGCCTTGCCCAGCCCTCATCCCGCCCTGCACTCGGAAGCATATTCTCCTCTGATGAAACCCGAAGCCCTAATGGGCTTCGAGCCAGTTGCCGGCCACCCCGGTCTCGACCCGGACCGGTACATCGAGCCGGATCGCCCCCTCCATCTCGCTGCGCACCAGTTCGCGCGCCGCCTCGGCCTCGGCGCGGGGCACCTCAAAAACCAGCTCATCGTGCACCTGCATGATCATCCGGGCCGCACTTTTCTCCTCCTCGAGCCGCTTCTGGATCCGGATCATCGCCACCTTGATCAGGTCGGCCGCGCTGCCCTGGATCGGCGTGTTGATCGCCGTGCGCTCGGCGAACTCGCGCACCCGGCGGTTGTCGCTGGCGATCTCCGGGACCATCCGCCGCCGCCCGAGCAGGGTGGTGACATAGCCATTCTGCCGCGCCTCGCGCACCGTGCGCAGCATATACTCCTGCACGCCGGGATAGCTGACGAAATAGGCCTGGATGAACTGCTCCGCCTCGTCGTTGGCCAGGCCGAGCCGGCTCGCCAGGCCATAGGCCCCCATCCCGTACATGATGCCGAAATTGACCTCCTTGGCCCGGCGCCGCTGCTCCGGAGTGACCTCCGCCTGCGGCACCTTGAAGACCAGCGCGGCAGTGCGGACATGCACATCCTCACCGGCGATGAAAGAGTCGCGCAGGGTCTTGTCACCGGAGAGATGGGCCATGATGCGCAGCTCGATCTGGGAGTAATCGGCGTCCAGAATGACATGACCCTCATCACCCGGTATGAAGGCGCGGCGGATGCGCCGCCCCACCTCGGTGCGGATCGGGATATTCTGCAGATTGGGCTCGGTCGAGGAGAGCCGGCCCGTGGCCGCCACCGTCTGGTTGAATGAGGTGTGCACGCGCCCGGTGGCGGGATTGACCAGCCTCGGCAGCGCGTCCACATAGGTCGATTTCAGCTTGGCGAGCTGACGATAGTCGAGGATACGCTGCGGCAGGGGATGGGCCCCCGCCAGCTCCTCGAGCACCCCGACATCAGTCGAAAAACCGGTCTTGGTCCTGCGCGCGGAAGGAAGCTTGAGCTCATTGAAGAGGATCTCCCCCAGCTGCTTCGGCGAGTTGATGTTGAATTTATGGCCCGCCAGCTCGTAGATCGATTTTTCGATCACCCGCAGCTCCTGCTCAAGCTCCCCCGACATGGCGGCCAGATAGAGCTCGTCCAGGGCGACGCCATGGCGCTCCATGACCATCAGGACATGGATCAGCGGCACCTCGACCTCCTCGAGCAGGGGGCGCAGCCCCAGGCTTTCGAGCTTGGGCATCAGCACCTGCTGCAGCCGCCAGGTATAGTCGGCATCCTCGCAGGCGTACTCCGCCACCTGTGCGATCGGCACCTGGTCCATGGTGCGCTGGTTCCTGCCGGTGCCGAGAAGCTGCGAAGTCGGGATCTTTTTCAGGCCGAGGTGCTCCAGCGAGACCGCGTCGAGATTGTGCTGAAAGCCCGAGGGATTGAGCAGATAGTCGGCGACCATCGTATCGCAGAACAGACCGGCCACCTCAACGCCGTGGCGCGAAAGCACAAGAAGGTCATATTTGGCGTTGTGGCCGCATTTTTTGATGGCCGGATCCGCCAGCAGCGGAGCCAGGGCCGTCAGCACTTCCCCGGCCGGAAGAGGCTGTTGATCCGCCGTGAGATCCGCCGGCCCCTTGACCGGGACGTACCAGGCCTCCCCCTCGGCGCAGGAGAAGGAGAGGCCGACCAGCTCCGCCCGTGTGGGATCGACCGAGGTGGTCTCGGTGTCGAGGGCGAAGGCGCCGCAGCCGCGGAGACGCTCCACCAGCGCGGCGAGGGCCTCCCGGTCGCTGACCAGCTCGTAGCGGTGCACGGCGGCGGTGCGGGTGCTGAAGCGCTCGACCAGGGAGGGGAGATCCATCTCCCGGAAGAAATCAGCGGCCTTGTCCGGCGGAATCGGGCGGAGATGCAGATTTTCAATCCCGGTATCGAGAGGCACGTTGCAACTGATGGTGGCGAGGGTTTTGGAGAGGCGCGCCAGATCGGCGTGTTCCTGCAGGGCGGCGCGGTGTTTTTTTGATTCGACCGAATCGGCCTGCTCGAGCAGGGCTTCGAGCGAGCCGTACTTTTTCAGCAGGGCGAGGGCGCCGACCGGGCCGATGCCGGGCACGCCGGGAATATTGTCCGATGAATCGCCGCAGAGGGCGAGATAATCGATGATCTGTGCGGGCGGAACGCCCATCTTTTCGGTGACCCCGGCGGCGTCGAGCCATTCGATCTTTTCGCCGGCGCGGTGGGGATAATAGACCACAGTGTCGTCGTCGACCAGCTGCATGAGATCCTTGTCACCGGTGACAAGCACGGTCTGATAGCCCCGGGCTGCCGCGTCTCTGGCCAGAGTGCCCATGATGTCGTCGGCTTCATAGCCCGGTTTGCGGATGAACGGAAGATCGAGGGCGTTCATAAGCTGCTCCAGCCGGGGCAGCTGTTCGGCCATATCCTCGGGCATGCGCTGCCGCTGCGCCTTGTACTCCGCATAGATCTCGTGACGGAAGGTGGGTTCGGGAGAGTCAAAGATCACAGCGAAGAGATCGGGTTTCTCCTGGTCGAGCAGGTTGAGCAGGATGCGGCTGAAGCCGAAGATGACGCTGACCTGTTCGCCGCGCGAATTGATGAGTGGATTGCGGGCGAAGGCGAAATAGGTGCGATAGGCGAGGGCGGCGCCATCGATGAGAAAGAGACGTTTCTTGTCAGCGGACTGCGGCATAGATGTTCCTGGATTATAAGATCATGACACCAAAGGTGGATGCGGGGCCGGCTGGAGCGAGAGGAAACCTTTTCTCAAACCATTCGTTTCACTATAAGTGAATGTAAATAAAATGGGCATAGCATGCAACGCAAAAATTGGCGCGTATATTTTTATTGAGAATAATCCCGAATTTGGTTATATTAATGATTAATCTCATTTTGCATATAAATGAAGGAGAAACACGATGTCGCAGGTCCCCCCGCAGCAGCTGAACATTGAACTGGGCGAGAAGGAAGCCGAGGGTATCTATTCCAATCTCGCAGTGATCTCCCATTCGCCGGCGGAATTCGTCATCGATTTTACGCGCATGGTGCCGGGCCTGCCAAAAACCCGGGTCTACGCCCGCATCATCATGACCCCGCAGCACGCCAAATCCCTGCTCGGCGCCCTCAAGGAGAATATCGCCAAGTATGAGGGCCAGTTCGGCGAGATCAAGATCTACGCCGAAGCCGCCAGAGAGAGCACCCCCATGGGCTTCCACGCCGATACGGCCTCGAACCCGCCGGGAAGCAAGAACAAAGGCTGATGCGCCTGCGTACGGTCTGCATACCGGCCCTCCTACTTCTGCTCGCGGGGGCCGTCTCCGCCGCCCCACCGGTGAACCGGGGTTCCCTCTCCCTGCAAACCGGCATCTGGAAGCCGAACGCCCTCGATTCCGAACCGGGCAAACCTTTCAAGCCGGTCGAGGGCACCGGATTGTGCTGGGGCGTGGGCCTCTCTACCCCCCAGGCGGCCAGCTATGCCCTAGAGGTGAACCTCTGGCAGTGGGAACAGGAGGTGCTCCGCAGCGGCATCGAACCGGCCAGGAGCCGGCTGCTCAACCTCGCCTTCGATATCAAGTACCAGCTCCTGGGCGCCACCGCGATCCGCCCCTTCGTTCTCTATGGCGGCACCGCCCTCTATGGCCGGGAAGAGCCCGCTCTGCCCCCGCCGGGGATCGGCACCAAGCTGGAATTTGTCGGCTACGCCCTCAATTTCGGCGCCGGCATCGACTTTATCCTGCACCGCCATCTGGGCCTCTCCGCCGGCTACCAGTATCTCTATGTCGACCTGAGAAAAGAGATCAGCGCAGCCAGCCGCCTCAGCGGCCCCAAGGTCACCTTCAAGCTCCTCTACCTCTTCTGATTCTGCGGGCGCCCGTCCGCTCTGTTCAATCCTGATTCAGGAGTGTCTACGCCTGAAACAAACCGGTCCGGTTTACCCGCCACGCCGCCATGCCGCCTTTTTCTGCCCCTGCGGAGCTATACCGTCTTTCAGTTTTTATATTGATTTTATGTAATTTAAGGTTCCTGTGCCCCGCCAAAATATTATCCGGCAGCGGAAAAATTCCCCCCTTTTACAGCCAAAGGGTATAAAATTTGCGTGCAGTCTGGTGTCCCCGCTCTCCGTGCGGGGCGGAAACCGGTTTCTGTCTACAGTTGCGCCCGGCTTGCCCGGGCAGCTTATATCGGGAGGATGTGCATTGACAGCAAGCAAGAATTGGCCGCTTCGCGCCTGGCTGGTGGGGATTGGCATCATTATCGCAGGATGGGCTCCAGGGCTCTCCGCTCAGTGGAAGATCATGCCCATCGGCGATTCGATCACCGAAGGTGTCGGCAGCAGCGGCACGGGATATCGCTCCTTCCTTTATGACAAACTGCAGGGGGTGAACTTTACCCTGGTCGGTCCCAACGGAGCAGCGCCCTACAACGGCCATTTCACCCGCGGCGCCAAGATCGAAGAGTTCTACACGGGCGGCTATGGCACCGGCACCCGTGACATCGCCTCCTCCATGAGCACCTATCAACCCGACATCCTCCTGATCCATCTTGGCACCAATAATATGAACAATGACACGGCCGCCCCCTACTCGGAGAACGCCGGCATATCGATGCTGCCGACCTCTTCGGGCAAGCTGGCCCAGCTGCTCGCCTACGCCTCCCAGTGGGCCAATGGCACCCGGGGTGATTTCGTCAAACGCATCATCATCTGCAAGATCATCCCCCGTCTGGTGAATGGCTCACCCGATCCCAAAATTGCTGATTTCAACGCCGAGGTCGACCGGATGTTCTTCGAGAACGCCCCCGGCATCGTCGTCAGCAAGATCACTCTGGCCGACATGAACAGCGTCGTGCTGATCTCCGATCTCGGCGATGGCACCCATCCCACCGACATCGGCTACAACCGGATGGCGACCGAATTCAACCGCATCATCCGCGGCGTCGTCGCCGGCGACCGCAGTGCGCCGGCGACCATCTCCTGGCTCGGAGCCGATGCCATCAGCGGCAGCACCGCCAGCCTCAAATGGCAGTCGACCGGCGACGACGGCACCAACGGGCAGGCCAACCTCTACGAGATGCGTTATTCCACCTTCGGTCTCGATGTGGCCAATTTCAATCAGGGCATCCTCGTCTCCCTGCCGCGGCCCCAGAGCTCCGGCAACATCGAGGCCACTACGGTCTCGGGTCTGGTCCCGGGCATCAGCTACTTTTTCGGCATCCGCGCCTATGACGAGATGAACAACCGCGGCCCCGTCTCCATCGGCCCCTCTGTGGATATGGCCGACACCGCCAGCACCGAATACTGCGACGACTTTGACGATCCCCTCGCGGCCGACTGGGACCTGCATCCCGCCTACCGGATCGACGTCACCCGCGGCGAACTGGTCAACAGCAGCACCTCGCCGGGATGGCAGTACCTGGCCGCCTTCAAGGCTGCGCGCTATGCCCCTGCCGTGCGCGGCGTCCGCGCCGCCATGCAGTGGTCGGAGCTGGCGGACGGCGCCGGCATCAACGCCGGCGGCCTCGCCATGATGCTCAACGGCGCGAGCTCCCAGGCCAGCGGCTACCTGGTCCGCGTCCGCGACCGCGTGGTCTACCTCAACGAGATTGTCAACGGCAGCGTCCCCACGGGCAGCCTCGCCACCGCAGGCTTTCCCAGCACCGCGCCGGATCCCAAGCCGGGTGATATCCTCGAGGTCCGTTACAATCCCGCCACCACCGGCCATGCCTTCAATGTCTATCTCAACAATCTCTTCCTCAACACTGTATCCGACGCCGCCAAGCGCCAGGGCAATTTCGGCCAGCTCTATTCGGGCATCGTCCTCTACGGCGGGCTGAACAACGCGGTCGATAATTTCTGCCTCGAGGTCCCGCCCCTCTCCCCCGATTCGATGTACGCAACTGCGGGCGAAAACAAGCACGGCACCGTCACCCAGCGTCTGGCCGAACCCCTCGCCGTCCGCATCGTCGACGCCAACGGCGTGCCGGTCAGCGATGTCCAGGTCCAGTTCAGCGTCATCTCCGGCCAGGCCGCTCTCAGCACCGACTCGCTGGATGTCAATTTCAACGGCAACATCTGGATCGAGGCCGAAGCGGGCGACGTCGGGGCCCCCTATATCAGCGGCGGCAGCGCCGAGGCCTCGGGCAATGAGTATATCTATACACCCGCTGTGGCGGCAAACAACCGCGTCGGTCTGGCCACCTATCAGATCTACATCCCCAAGGCCGGCAGCTACAAACTCTGGCTGCGCGGCTATGCCGCCGACGGCCTGCAGAACTCCTGCTTCTACACCTTCGGCACCTCCGACACCGTCACCTTCTCTTTCTCCACCTATGGCAGCTGGATATGGGAACCCTCCAGGGTCTCCCACAGCCTGCCGAAGGGATTCGTCCAACTCACCATTAAAAACCGCGAGGCGGGACTGCAGCTGGACAAGCTGCTGCTGACCAGCAATGCCGGCATTAACCCCGCCGGCACCGGCTCAAAGACCCAGCGCTTTTCCAACATCACCGACGTCTCGGGCTCGGCCTATACTTTCATCTCCTTCGGCTCCGCTGCCGGCCAGGTGGTGGTTCAGGCTTCCGCCCCCTCGGTGCCCAACGGCTCCACTCTCGATTTCAACCTCTACGCCGATGCCCTCCCGCCCCTGGCGCTGCAGTACGCCTCGGAGACCATCCTCACCGGCGTCGCGGGGCAGCCGCTCGAAAAAGAGTTCGCGGTTCTGCTCAAGGACACCTACAACAACTTTTGCGTCGGCGTGCCGGTGGAATTTGAGGTCACCGAGGGCGACGGCAATTTCTCACGCCAAAGTACCATCCGGGTCTCCTCGAACAGCGAAGGTGTTGCCAGCGCCCGTTTCACCCTGGGCTACGGCACTACCAACATCATCACCGCCTCCCTGCCCGACCACCCCGCTCTGGCGCCCATCACCTTCCAGGCCATTGCCGGCGAGGGCATCCCGGTCTCCATCAGTATCATCTCGGGCGATGCCCAGGCCGACACCGTCGGGCAGACCCTGGCCGAGCCCCTGGTCGTGCAGGTCCTGGACGAGAGGAGCCGGCCGGTCCTCAGCTATCCGGTCACCTTTAAAATCATCCGCGGCAGCGGCCTTCTCAACAACAGCTCGGATGCGGTGACCGACTCGACCGACAGCAACGGCAAGGCCAGCGTCACCTGGACCCTGGGCGATTCGGCCGGCACCGGCAACAACAGCGTCCGGATCGACGCTCCGCTCACCGGGGCCCCCATCCTCTTCACCGCCGCCGCCCTGCCGGAGGTGCCGACGCTCATGACCACCGTCTCCGGGGACAACCAGACCGGCTACGCGGGTGAGGAACTCGCCGCCCCTCTGGTCGTCAAGATCAGCGACCGTTTTGGCAACGGCCGCGCGGATCAGCGCGTGATCTTTTCCGTTGTCACCGGCAGCGGCACCTTTTCGGGCGCAGCTATTGATACGGTGATGACCGATGAGGCCGGCCAGGCCTCGGTCATTTTCAAGGCGACCAGCCGCACGGGGCTGCATCAGATCCAGGCGCAGGCCGCCCCCGGCTCGGGAATCCAGTACAAAATCTTCAACCTGACCATCCAGCCCCCGCGGGCGACTATCCTTGAACCAGTCTCCGGAAACGGCCAGGAGGAGATCATCCTCAAGACCCTGCCCAAGCCCTTCCTGGTCAGGGTGACCAATCCCTTCGGGGATCCTGTGCCGAACACCACGGTGCGTTTCAAGATCGCGGGCGGCGGAGGCACCTTCGGCGGCAGGGACTCGGTCGATGTCATCTCCAACACCACCGGCCTGGCCGAGGCCACCCTCACCCTGGGCACCCTCGCCGGGGAGGGACAGCAGCGTGTCCGGGTCACCGCCCCGGGACTGGCGATCGAGCCCATCGAATTCACTGCAACCGCCGTGGCCGGCGCTGCCGCCTCGATCCAGCCGGTCTCCGATGTCGTCTTCAGGGAAGAAGCCGAATCCAGTGTAACCCTGACTGTCGTGGTCAAGGACGCCTATGGCAACACCAAATCCGGCCACCCGGTCGCCTTTGCCGTCTCGCAGGGCAACGGTGTCCTGAGCGCGACCTCGGTCAAGTCCAACGGCGGCGGCCTCGCCTCCGTGCAGTACCGGATGGGGACAAATTCGGCAGTGCCCAACATCATCTCCGTCACCTCCTCCTTTGCCGGGAGCCCGGACCAGCTCACCGGCTCCCCCATCACCTTCATCGGCACTGTACTCGCCGGTGAGCCGCGGCAGCTGATCCAGCTCACGGCCGCCAGCGGACTCGGCGCCCAGATCAACAGCACCCTGCCCGAGCCCTTCCGCGTGCAGGTGAGCGACATCCACGGCAATCCCTGCCCGCAGAGCCTGATCATCACCTTCAGGATCGTCTCCGGGGAGGGCACCTTCGGTGAAAACAGCACCGGGGAGGAACGGGTAACGGATGCGAACGGTCAGGCTTTTGCGCTGCTGCGCGTGGGCGACGTCGCCGGCGTCAACAACAACATCGTGGAGGTCACCGTCAACGAGAGACCGCAGATCCTGCCGGTCCGGTTCACCGCTTCCACCTACGCCGGCGATCCCGATCTGCTCGATTACGAAGGCGAAAGCAGCTGGAGCGGACGGGTTCAGGATGAGTACACCGCCAAGGTGGTGGTGAAAGACATCAAGGGCAACCTCATCCAGGGCCAGCCCGTCCTCTTCAGCGTGGTCCGGGGCGGAGGTTCGATCCGCAGCGCCTCCTCCACGACGGCACGCGACACCATGACCATCCAGACCAACAACGTCGGAGTGGCGGCTGCCTTCTGGCGGGTGGGCAACAGGCCGGACACCAACATCGTCCGGGCCAGCTCCGCTTTCCAGAAGAGCCCCCTGCGGGGATCGCCCCTGCAGTTCACCGCTGCAGCCGCGGCCGAGGATCCGGTCACCCTGCTGCGCGTCTCGGCCGAAAGGGATACCGGCGTGGTCCATCAACCCCTGGCCCGCCCGATCAGGGTGCGGGTTGTCGACGGCCTCCAGAATCCGGTGCCCAACCATCCTGTCCTTTTCACGGTCAAATACCCCTCCGGTCCCGGCCAGCAGGGCAAGCTCTTCACCGCCGGCCTCGCGGACACGGCGGCCAGCAGGAGCATCCTGACGGACGCCGAGGGCTATGCCACGGCCTATCTCCTGCTCAGCTCCCAGCTCGGTCTGAACCACGTCAATGTGGAATCCAAATTCAGCAAGAACCACCTCTCCGGATCGCCGATGGATTTCTATATCACCGGCACACCCAGTCCGGCCAAAAGCCTGCTCCTGCTCAGCGGGGCGACCGTCTCAGCGCCGGCGGGCAGCGCCGTGACCGTCCGGGTGCGGACCAACGATGGACTCGGGCAGCCCGTGGGCAACCATCCCGTCCAGTTCTCCGTCACCGACAGCTACAGCAGTGTCGGTTCGCCGGGCCTAAGATGGACCAGCGTCAATACCAGTCCGGCTACAGGTGAGGCGGCCGTCACCTGGCTGCTCGGCGGCAAAACCGGCAGCCGGGTCAATACCCTCGAGATCAACGCCGGCAGCCTCACCGGCTCCCCGGTCATCGTCAGCGCCGACGTCGTTGCGGGCGCGCCCTACCCGCCCGCCTGCCGCCTGACGGCGACCGATTCCGTGATCGCCGACAACATCGCCACCAGCCGGCTGACCGTCACTCTCAAGGACAGCTTTAACAACGCGATCGCCGGCAAGCGGATTCTCTTCTCCTCCCCGGACCAGGGCCTGATCTTCATCCAGCCGGACCAGGCTACCAACGCACTCGGCCAGGCGACCGGAACCGCACGGTCGAACCGCTCCGGCCTGAAGAGGATCGGTGCCAGGCTCGAAGAGAGCGGCGCGGAGATCGCCTCCGCTCAGGTGACTTTCCTGGCCGGCTCCCCCAGCCAGATGACGGCCTACTCCAGCAGCGCGATCACGGTCAATGCCGGATCGCTCGCGCGCGACTCGCTGGCCGTGCTGGTCACCGATGGCCTCAACAATCCGGTCGCCGATACCCCGGTCACTTTCACCGTCATCAACGGCGGCGGCTATCTTCTCGACTCCCGTCTAACCGCCTTCACCGCCCGCTCCAACCAGCTGGGCGTCGCGAGCGCCCGCTTTGTGGCGGGAATCAAGCCCGGCGAAGCGACGGTGGTCCGGGCCGCGAGCAGTCACCCCCAGCTGGCGAATATCCAGATCAACTTTGTCATCACCGTGGTGCCGGGCCTCCCCGCCCTGGTGCAAAAGTTTGCGGGGGACGGCCAGACCGGACAGGCGGGCAGCGAGCTGCCCCTGCCCCTGCAGGTGCGGATCATCGACAAGGCGGGTGAGCCGGTCGCCAATGTCGCAGTCCGTTTCACTGCCCAGGACAGCGGCGCAGCCGTCAATCCCGCCGAGCCGGTCCTGACCGACTATCTCGGACTGGCGAGCGTGCGCTACCGGCTTGGCTATCGCGCCGGCGAGCCGCCGCAGATCATCGACGCCCAGATCTCCGGCTCAACCCTCACAGCCAGCTTCATCGCTTATGCCACCGGGCAGGGTGCCCGGCAGCTCAAGGTGGTGGAGGGAGAACACCAGGATGGAGTTGCGGGCAAACCCACGCCCCTGCCCATCCAGGTGGCCATCGTCGACGATTTCGGCAACGGCGTGGCCAATGCCCTGGTCAATTTCCGCCTCGCCGACAACAACGGGGGGAGCCAGGTCATCATCGACTCGACCCGCACTGACCTCAGCGGCATCGCCTCCCTGCAGCCGACCCTGCCGACCCTGGTCGGGGAGTATATCTATATCGCCACCTCTCCCCTGCTGCCGGGCCAGACGGCCGCCTTTTACTGCACAGTCGGGCCGGACGCAGCCTACCGGCTGAGCAAATATGCTCACGACTATCAGTCGATGACCGCCGGACGTGAACTCCTCTTTCCGGTCATCGTGCGGGTGACCGATCAATACAACAATCCGGTGCCGGATGTGAGCATTCAGTTCACGACCATGCCCAACAGCGACAACGGCGAACCGCTGGCGCCATCGGTCAGCAGCGACGGCAGCGGGCTGGCAGCCTGCCGCTGGCGGCTCTCCACCCAGCCTAAAACCAACATGCTCATGGCCAACAGGTTCGGCCTGCGCGACAGTCCGGTCTGGTTCACCGCCTCCGGATTGCTCAACCAGTTCCCCGAATTCACGGAGCTGCCGGCCTCGCCCCTGCGCATCGAATACAACCGCAGCTTCAGCATGGTCATCAACGCCACTGACGGCGACGGCGATGCCCTCCGCTACAGCCTGAAAATGGACCCGCCGGTGGCAAATGCCTTCTTCGATTCCACCGCCATCCCGACCTTCACCTGGAAGCCGACCGTGCGCCAGAAGGGGGATTACCAGATTCATCTCCGCGTCGAGGACGGACGGGGCGGCTTCGATATCGACTCCCTGCTCGTGAGCGTGGTGGGCGATTCGGCGCCGGTCTTCACCTCGACCTATCCCGGCGAACGGCAGGTCATAATCGCCTCTCCCGCCAGCCAGCTCTTCACCTGTGCGGCGATCGATTACGACAACGATCCGATCGTTTTCAGCTGGTTCGTCGACGGCGTCAAAAAAGCCGCCGGGCCGCGCTTTGAGTTCCGCAGCGCCGAGCACAGCAAGGGCGCCCA
>DAOOPF010000110.1:0-12120 GCA_035388125.1 bacterium
ACCAGGGATGTCAGCTTTTTCATGCCGGACAACTTTGCTGTTCGTGATGTCCTGGCCGACCTTCATCTCCGTCAGGATGTGGATCTGGTGAACAAGCGGCTGCTCGGCAATTCCGCCTTCAGGATCGCCACCCCGAGCAACGCCTTTATGGACTATATGGCCTACCGCGAGTATTATCACGGGCGGCTGCCGGGTTTTTCTCGCCTCCGCATCGGCCGGGTCGAGGTGATGGGGTATGCTGTGGAGGAGATCGATTTCGAGCTTTTGGCCGGTGAGGGCCGGCTGGAGGTCCCGGCGATGGCGGCCCGGATCTACGGCGGCAACATGGGGGGCAGGATGGCGCTGGATCTCGCCGCCGGCGATCTGAAAAAGGCCTCCTACGATATCAATCTCAGTTTCGCCAATATCAATTCGGACCTGATCCTGCCCAAAGGGCCGCGCGAGGGCAAGTATGGTATCATCAATGCCAATATGGATTTTCATGGCGTCGGCCTGGACATGGCTTCCGGCATCAAGCTCGAAGGCCAGGCCTATATCACCAGGATCGGGCCCAAGGTGGCGGACAATCTGCTGCGTTCGCTGGATCCCAAGGGCGTTGATTCGAGCATTCGTACGACCAGGCTGCTGATCGGCCAGGGTTTCAAGCCCAAACTGATGACCTTTGTGCTGCGTCACGGTTATCTCTATCCCGAGATCATTTTTGCGCAGCCCTGGTATTTTCCCATGCGCCTCAGCGGCGGCAAGGTGGAGCTGGCGCGCATCCCCCTCGACTTTTTCCTCAAAAGCTCCGGCCAGGGTCCGGCGGCGCGGTAAGCGCCGCGGGGCGGCTCCGGAGAATGGGAGGTTTTATGCAGCGACGCAAATTTATTCTGATGGTGTTCCTGCCCCTGACGCTGCTGCGCTGCAGCGTCAGGGCCCCGGAACTCAATGTGACCGGCGAAAAGACCGCCCTCGAGAATCAGGTGCTTGGCACCTATCAGCAGATCGAGAGCGATTCCTGGCTCATCGCCTCCTCGCGGGCGGTCGGCGCCACCTCCTCGGCGGTGGTCTCCGGCGGCAGGAAAGAGGTGATCGATGCGGTGCAAAACCGTAAATTCAACAAGGATGAGGTGGATGAACTCAAGGCCGACAAGGTGGCCGGCGAGAATAATCGCGGCCTGCTGCAGGCCCTCACCCATCCGCGCTATGACGGCGATCCGGAATACCGCCTCTATGTCGATCAGATCATCGAGGAAGAGAATAACGACCGCATGATCATCTATGATCGGGTGCTGACCATAAACCAGAGCAGCGCGGAGGCGGCCAGGGCCAACGAGGTTTTTGCCAGGCTGAATTTCGACAATTCGGCGCCCGGCACCATGATCCAGAACCCGGATGGCAGCTGGGTGGAAAAACCCAGGGCCGGGGGAAAATGAAGCGATGAAACGCCGCCTGTCTGCACATCCACAACTCCGCCTCTCCGCAGGGCTGGTACTGCTGTGGGCTCTGCTTTCCGCCCTCTCAATGACCGGCCTTTTCGCACAGCCGGCCCCCGCGGTGAACGCGACGGTGCAGACGTCTGTTCCAGCCTCGGGAGCAGCCGCGACTCAACCCCTCGACCTGAAGCAGGTGACCACTCATCCCGATATAGACCTCTCCCCGCGACTCTCTCCGGACGGAAAATACCTGGCCTACGTCTCCCGGCAGACCTATAATTTTGATATCTGGGTGCGCAGCACCTCCGGCACCAGCAACCGGCAGGTCACCTTCAACAAGGCTGACGATCTTTATCCGGTCTGGTATCCGGACAGCAGGTCCCTGGTTTTCGTCTCACAAAAGGAAGATGCCGCCGGCGATATCTGGCGCATCCGGTTTCGCGAGGTGGAGGGGCAGCTTATTCCCAGGGGCGAGCCCGAAAAGATCAGCACCTGGCAGGGGTATGACGGCTATCCGACCGTCTCGCCGGACGGCAAAAAAATCGCCTGGGTTTCCAATGCCTCCGGCCGGGACGAGATCTGGTTCCATAACGACAACACCGGCAAGACCAGCCAGCTCACATTTTTAGGCGGCACCCATCCGGCCTGGAGTTCAAAACAGGACCTCATCGCCTTCACCTCCTTCCGCGCCGGAGCTGCCGGCGGCGGCGATATTTGGCTGATCAATCTGCACGGTCCCCGACCCGCGGGCGAGGAGGGTACAGTTCTTTGGGATCCGCGCGAACCGCCGCTCTATCCGCTGACCATGGGTGAAGCGGCCGAGGGCTTTCCAACCTGGTCGCCGGATGCCAGCCGAATCATCTTCCTGCGTTTTGCACAGGACCATAACGGCGATTCCCTGCTCACGCCCGCCGACCGCGGCGCGCTCTGGGAGATCTCTCCCGTGCCGGCCCCGGCCGAGAGCCTCCTCTTCTCCTCGCCCCTCGCCCGCGTCTTCATGCCCGGCCTTAATCCCCGCATGGTGCGCAGCGCCATGCTGCTCACCAGCGACAGCGATAATATCATGCAGCCCTGGTGCGGCGGGGACCAGCGGGTCTATTTTTCATCGGACCGCGGCGGCAACCTCGATATCTGGTCCATCCCGCTCGAGGGCGCTGTGCCGAAACAGGCGAGTGCGGCCGCACAATACCGCTGGGCCGATACGGCTTTCCCCCTCCTCGAACGCGCTTCGCGCTGGTATCTGGGGCCGCTCTGCCTGGGCTACCGGGAGGTTGAGCCGGACGAAAAGGAGCAGCGGTTCCTCGGCGAGCGGCTCATCGCGCTTAGACGCCTGCTCGATTTCTTCCCGGACAGCAGCCGCTATGCAGCCCGCGCCCTCTACGACATGGGCATCACCGCCATGCTGCAGGGTGACGAGGAGGCGGCCCGCACCTTCCTCCAGCTCATCACCGGCCACTATGCGGGCGAGCGGGAGGCCGCTGCCGATGCCGAGCTCGCCCTGCTGGGTCTGAGCGTGCAGGGCCGGAGCAGCGGCAGCGCCAATCAGCTGCTGAAACAGGGGGCTGAAGCGGTCCTGCAGCGCTATGGCGATCAATCCGCGCCGGCCGCTGCCGCCCGCCTGGCCATCGGCGACCTCTATTTTAAGTCCGGGGACCATACCCGCGCCTTCCAGGAGTACGCTCGTGTGCAAAAGGAGTACCCGGGCGAGAGAGATGCCTGCGCGGCGAGCCAGCTCAAGATCGGCGACCTCTTCCGGCAGTTCGCCAGCCAGGAAGAGGTGGTTCAGGCCTATCTCCGCGTCGTCGACCTCTATCCCGACCAGCGCCAGTGGATGCTGCAGGCGCGCGACCGGATACTCGATCTGCTCATCACGGGCCGGAGAGGCGCAGAGGCGTTTATCACCCGCTACCGCGAAATCGTCGGCCAGTACAGCCGCTTTCCGGCTCTGGCGGCGGAGGCGCAGTTCCGCATCGGCAATATCCTGCTCCGCAACAAGGAGTACCGCGCCGCCATCAGGGAATTCGAGGCGATGGAGGAGCTCTTTCCCGGACTCGTCGATGAGCTATTCACGGCCCGGATGAGCCGCGCCGAGGCCTATCTCCGCCTGGGTGACAGCGGCAGCGCGCTCGCCCTCCTCGACCAGCTGGTCAGGGAACAGCAGCAGGAGCGCCCCGATCTGGCCGCACTCGCCTCCGACCGGCTGGTCATGGCCCTGCTTTCCTCCGCCGACAAACTTCGCGCCAGCGGCGACCTCCAGCTGGCGGCCATGCGCTACCGCAGCGCCTGGGAACGGGACCTGCATAACCTGCAGGCCCATCGCAGCTACCTGGAGTGCATGTACTATCAGAAAAAGATCGATCAGGCCATCGATGAGTACCGCCAGATCAATATCCTCCACCCCGGGGACAATATCCTCACCTATGCACTGGGCCTGGCCTACAGCTACAAGGGGACCGAAAGAGCCGAGCTCTTTAACGACCCGGACGGACTCGATCCGGTCTATCTGGTCAACCGTTCCAGCGCGGTCATCGCCCGCGCCCTCTCCTATGACTATACCATGGTTCCGGGCTATCTGACCATCGCCTTTAATTTTGAAATGATGGAAAACTATGAGGCCCGGCAGCGCGCGAAACCGACTCCCTTCCTGGCCAGGGCGTGGAATGCGGTCAAGGCCCCCTTCGTCGATCTCTATCACCGGCTCACCTTTTATCAGGAGCGCAAGCCCGCGCGCTATTACGAGCGCGCCATCCACGAGTTGAACAAGGCGATCGTCCTCAACGATGAAATCCAGGAGCCGCAGCTGGAGGCCAATCTCGCCCTCAATCTCGCCAACAACTATTACAGCCTGGGCGAATTCGGCTTTGGCAAGGCGTATGAATTCTATCAGGTGAAACTGATCTACGACTCTTCCTTCACCGACAAACAGCGCGAGGCGCTCATCTATGAGCGGATGGGCCACTGCGCCCTGGTGACCGAGGATCTGGAGAAGGGCCCCCGCTTCCTCCGCCACGCTATCGATCTCTATGTGGCCATGGACAAGGAGCCCCGGGTTCTGCTCAACACCAAGAGGCTGGCGCTGCTCTACGAGATCGGGGAGCAGTATGAGGCGGCGATCGACTGTTATCAGCAGGCGGTCGAGATCGAGAAGAAAAACAACGCCCTTCTCGACCTCATGCGCAGCTACCGCAGCATCGCTTACAACTATCTCCGCCTCGATGAGCCCGCTGATGCGATCGCCTACGCCCGCCGTGCGATGGAGCTGCTCGATAGTGGCAAGATCAAAAAAATCAAAGGGGAGTCGAGCCGGATGGAGATTGGCTTTCTCGGCTGGTATATTCCGGTTCCCTTTATCGATTTCAGCACCATGGGCGTGAATTCGCTCAGGAGCTTCACAACCGAGGATGAGCGCGCTCTGATCTTTTCCATCTTCGCCGACAGCTATCAGCAGAGCAAGGAGTACTCCACCGCCATCGCCTTCGTCGAGAAAAAGATCGCTCTCTTTCAAAGCCGTAAAGATCACCGCGCTGTGGCGACCTTTTACAACAATCTGGGGTACATCCATTTCCTCAAGGGCGATTATCTTCGCGCCTGGCGCTGCTACCAGAGCTCGCTGCGTCTCTGCGAAAAATACGCTCTCACCGACGGTGTGATCCGCAATACTCTGAACCTTGGGCGCATAGCCAGCGGTCTGAATCTGCAGCAGCAGCTCGGCCGCAGCCCGGCCGCGGAGCCGGCGCTCTATGCCGATTCCGCCGCCGTTGCCCTGATGAGCGCCCTCGACTTTCTCGAGACGACCCAGCTTTTTTATAATCGTGAGCGGGCGCAGCTTCTCCTCCATCTGGCCGAGGTGATGCTCATCGAGGCCCGTCCTGAGGGCGGCCAATCCGGCACGGGTGCCCTGGCCGGCACCATGGCCCGTCTGGAGCGGATGGCCCGGGTGAAGGGATATCTCGATGAAGCGCTCGAGCTCAGCCGCCGCTACGGTCTCGAGCGCGACGAACTGGCCGCCATGTTCGCCCTCGCCGAACTCTACCGCGCCGGCGGGGATTATGAGGAGGCCTGGGAGGAGTTCAATCGCTGCCGCAAGACCGCTCTGCGCCGGGGCGAGTACGCGCTGGCCTGGCGGATCGACGTGGCTCTCGGTGAGGTGCTCGAGCGGATGAGCCTCGAGAGCCGGCGCCGCTATGCGATCCAGAGCGTCCCGCTCGAATTCTATCTCGAAGCCGTGGAGCTGCTGGAGGCTCATCCATCAGTCACCCTGGGGGCGATGGCCCCTGAGATGCGCCGCATCCACCATCAGCCCTATCTGCGGGTGATCGCTGCGCTGGCCCGGATGGGCGATATCAAGGGCGCACTGACTTTCGCCGAGCGGCTGCGGGCCAAGACCTATCTGGACCTGATCGGCAGGGAGGAGATCATTTTCCGCAAGGAGCGTCACAAGATCTTTCTCGGCAATGCCCGTTTTGTGCAGGAAAAGATCGACAAGGCGAACAGCGACATCCTGCGCGCCCGCACCCAGGGCAAGCTCTCCTCAAGGGGGACCCGGGAGCGGAAGAAGCAGCTCGAAGGGTACCAGCATGAATATGAGGAGATCTTCAAACAACTCCGCGCCGAGGTACCCGAACTGGAGGGGCTGGTTCGTGTCCAGCCAGTCGATCTACTGCGGGTGCAGAAGAACCTGCACAACCGTGAAGCCCTGGTGCTCTATCAGCGCGTGCCGGACCGGCTGCTGGCCTGGACCATCGGTGCGCAAAAGGTTACGCTTGCGGAAATCCCTCTCTCCGGGGAAGCTGTGAGCCAAGCCCTCGACTCCTGGCGCCGCGCGGGGGGGCTGGAATCGGCCGCCGGGGATACGCTCTGGAGTTCGCTGCTGGAGCCGGTCCTGCGCCTGCCGGAAGAGATACAACGGCTCGTCATCATCCCGGATGAAGAGCTCTTCTACCTCCCCTGGAGCGCGGCGGTCCACTCCCTGCAGAGCAGGGAGCTGGCGGTCAGCGTAAGTTCGAGCCTGACCGCCTACTATTATGCCGGGCAGAAGCGCAAGCTGCAGGGAAGCAGAATCTTTGTCGCGGATGACCCGGTGCTCGCCGGCGCTTTGGCGGGGCAGGGCTTCCAGGTCACCGGACCCCAGCCGGGGGAGCAGCAGAACAGCTTCCCGGCCCAGGTCAACAGCCTGGGGCTGGCGGAACTGGTCCACCTCACGGCTGAGACCGCCTGGAATGGAATCGATCCTCTCGAATCCCGCATCGGCTTCAGGGTGCCCGGTTCCGCTGCGGCCCGCTTCCCGGTCAAGGAGATCTATGCCAATTCGCTCTCGGCCGGCCTGCTGACCATGAACGGAACGCAGCCTCTGCTGGGGCTCGCCAGCATCGAGCCCTATCTGGCGTGGGAACGCGGCCTGCATTATGCCGGTCTGCCCTCCTTTTTACTCACTCTGTGGCCAGGGGAGAGGAGCCGTGAACTGGAATTCTACGGCCTTTTTTACGCCAATCTCAGGAGCATGCCGCCGGCGGTCGCGCTCGCGCGCACGCAGCGGGGATTTTTCGAACGGGAACTCCCCTTCAGGGAGTGGGCGCGCTTTCAGCTTTACGGTTATGGCGGGATGACGGAGGCCGAGGAAGAGCAGTTTGCGGTCGAGGGCTACGCCGGCAAGGTCCGCCGGGGTCACGCCGCTTTCAAGCTGCAGGAGTGGAGCGATGCCATCGTCTTTTATGAAGAGGCGCTGCAGATGGCTGCGCGGCAGGGGGATGAGGAGAGCGTCGTCCGCCTGGAGGAGCGGGTGCTCGAAGCGGCCATCAATGGCGCGCTCTGGAGCAAGGCCATTGAACTCGAGCAGCGCCGCCTGGATGCGGCTGAACGGTCAGGCGATGTTGACGGCATCGTCACCGGTCTTAATAATCTGGCCTATTTCTATACCCAGAACGGCCAGTACGAGGAGGGGGTGGCCGCGAAGAAGAGATATGCCGGAATGGCCCAGCAGTACGGGATGGATGAGCAGGAGGCGGAATCACTGCGTGAGACCGGCCTGATCTTTGAGCGCGGCGGTCAATATGACAAGGCCATGGGCTTTTTCAACCAGGCCTATGAACGGTATCAGGCCATCGACGATTCCATGGGCATGGGGCGCTCCCTGCGCGATATGGGACGTATCGAATTTCTCTACCGGGACCACTACACGGCGGCCATCGAGCTGCAGGAGCGCGCGCTGGCTTTCTTCCGTCCGCTCGCGGCGCGTGTGGAGATCATTGACGCGCTCCACAATCTGGGCATCACCCACGAAAAGATGGGGAACTACCAGCCGGCCCTGCGCTGTCAGCAGGAGGCGCTCGAGCTCGCCGGGCAGGAGGGGCAGAGCAGGCTGATCGCCCTCTCCCGGCAGTATCTGGCCAACGTGCTCTGGAAGATGGGGGACTATCAGAAAGCCCTGCAGCATCAGAACGCCGCCCTGGAGACTTTTGCCGGCCTGGGCGACGACCAGCTTCTGCAAACGGCCTACTCCACGCGGGGATTGATCGCCCTGAGTCTGGGACAGCCGCAGCAGGCCCTCGAATTTGAACAGAAAGCGCTGGAGATCGCCGCCCGGAATGACGACCGTCTTGATCTGGCGACCATCCACAAGAACCTGGGGATGATCTATCGTTCCGACGGCCGTTTTGAACTCGCGCGCGCCAGCTTTGAACAGGCCCTGGTTCTGGATTCGTTGATGGCGGCCCGGAGCGGACTGGCCTACGACTATCGCAATCTCGGAGCGATCTATGGCCTGATCGGGCGGGGCAGCGAAGGGATGCTCCTGGCCCGCCGCGGCCTTGAGCTGAGCCGCACCATCCGCGACAGCCGCAATGAGGCGCAGAGTCTGCTTGTGCTCGGCACCCTGCAGCGCCGGTTCGGTACGCCGGACTCGGCGCGGGCAAGCCTGGAAGCGGCCGCTACGATGGCCGAGGCTCTCTACATGCCCGACATCGCCTGGCGGGCGCAGCGCCAGCTCGCCGATCTCCACGCTGCCACCAAAAACCAGCCTGGTCAGATCCGTGCGCTCTACGCCGCTCTGGCGACCATTGAGAGCATGCGCGCCCGCATCCGCGTCGAAGAATACGCGTCGGGTTTCATCGATGACAAGCTTGAGGTCTACAGCGCCCTGATCGATGTGCTCGCCGAGGCGGGGCAGGCCGGCGAGGCTCTGGAGGTGGCTGAACGCGCGCGGGCCCGCAGTTTTCTTGACCTGCTCGGGCAGCGTCCGCTTGCCTTCGGGTCTCCGGAAGCGAACCGGTTCGCGGCCGCCGGGGACAGTCTGCAGAGGGAACTCGGCCGGGCCCAGAGCGAGATACTTTATCTCCAGGCCGGCAGCGATGCCCTGCAGGCACAGCAGATTCGCCGGCTCGGGGAGAGGATCCAGGAGCTGCGCAGCCGGTATGCCGAGCATCTCGTCAAGGTGCGCGCAGCCGATCCGGAGCTTTCGGCGCTTTATCAGGTTGAACCTCTCGGCGAGGAGGAGATCCGCCGCCTCATCCCGGAAAAGGGGGCGATGCTGGTCTATCATCTTCACCGCGACCGCCTCACGATCTGGCTGGCCACCCGGGAGTCGGTCCGGCTGCAGCGGGTACAAGTCGGCGAGGCCGCGCTCGGAGAGGAGATCAGTCTGCTTCGCCGCAGTCTCTCACGGCAGCTCACCATTACCGAAAACGCGCGTCATCTCTACGACCTTCTGATCAAGCCCTTCGCGGAGGAGATCGGGCGCAGCGGGCACCTGATCATCCTTCCGCATGGCGCGCTCCATTACCTGCCCTTCGCTGTACTGCAGGATGAAGAGAAGCGCTATCTCGGCCTGGAGCACACCCTCTCGGTCGCGGCGAGCGCCTCCGTGCTCGGTCATTGTCTGGTTAAGGGGGAACAGTATGCCGGGCGGGAGAGGCGTCAGATGGGGGTGCTGGCCTTCGGCAATCCCGACCTGGGCGACAGCCGGTACGATCTGGCCTTTAGCGAGCGGGAGGTGAAGAGCCTGAAGCGTTACTATCCTTCAGTGACCGTTTTTACAGGCGCGGGCGCCAGCGAAAGCCGGCTGCGGGCTGAGACGCCCTCGCCGCCGCTGCTTCTTTTCAGCTGTCACGGGGAATTCGACGAAAGCAACCCGCTGCTCTCTGCTCTGCTGCTGGCGCCGGACGGCAAGTCGGACGGGCGGCTCGAGACCCATGAGATTTTTGGCCTCAGGATGGAGGCCTTTCTGGTGGCGATGAGCGCCTGCGAGACCGGCGTGGGGGCGCTCCGCAGCGGCGACGAGGTGATCGGACTCACCCGGGCTTTCACCTTCGCGGGCGCGGCAGCACAGCTGTCGAGTCTGTGGAAGGTGGACGATCTGGCTACCGCTGTGCTGATCAAACGGTTTTTCCGCTACCTGGCCGAGGGCGATTCGCGCCCGGAGGCCCTGCGCAAGGCGCAGAAGCTGGTCCTGGCGGAGATCAACCCCTATCCCGCCTTCTGGGCGGCCTTTCAGATCAGCGGGGATTATCGCTGACCCCCTGCTGCGGCGGTTCGGGGGCGCTTCCCTTTGCCAGCGGGCAAAATCTTGTTGACTAGTACTTAAAAACTTGATATCTTGTCGCGAAGCCGGATGGGCGGCGGATGTGCCCCTCTCCCGGCGGGTGATAAAATTTCACTACAGACACAAAACCTTTACCGGTGGAGGCCCATGAAAACAACCCTCGCTTTGATCCTGGCCGGCGGCCGGGTTGACGAACTTTCTGTGCTTACGCTCTACCGACCCAAATCAGCCCTGCCTTTCGGCGGGCTCTTTCGCGTCATCGATTTTCCCCTCAGTAATCTTCTTCATTCCGGCATCGAGCGCATCGGGATCCTCTCGCAATACCGCTCGGACTCTATCATCAACCATATCGGCTCGGGCGCGGGCTGGGATATGATCGGCAGCCAGCGCGGCATCACCATGCTGCCGCCGATGAAGGGGACGCAGAGCTCGGACTGGTACAAGGGCACGGCCGATGCGGTCTTTCAAAACCGCGATTACGTCATGCGTTATGATCCCGACTATGTCCTCATTCTTTCCGGTGACCATGTCTACAGCATGGATTACCAGAAGATGATCGCCTTTCATGAACGGATGGAGGCGGACGTGACCTGCGCTTTTGTCGAGGTGCCGGAGGACGGGAAGGAGCGATACGGGCAGGGACTGATCTCCGGCGACGATCCCGAGGGCGGGCGGCTGACACGCTACGTGGAAAAGCCGAGCGAATCGATCAGCGCCTGGGCCTCGATGACGATCTACCTTTTCAACCGCGACGCCCTGCGCTATATCATGGACGAGATGATGCGTCCCCCTTCAACCGAGCATTTCGGCCGCGATATTCTGCCGGTGCTGATCGACAAGAAAAAGGTCTGCGGCTACAAGTTTCGCGGTCCCTGGGCTTATACCCGCACCATCGATGAATACTATTCGGCGAGCATGGATCTGCTTACCGATGAGCCGGTTTTAGGCCTCGACGAATGGCCGGTTCGCACCAACCTCGACAATGAGCGCATCCGCGACCGCGCGCCGGCGCTGATCGGACCCGGCGCAAAATGCAGCCAGACCCTCCTCCATCACGGCTGTGAAATCCAGGGCACGGTGCAAAACTCGATTCTCTTCCCGGGGGTTCGCGTCAAGGCCGGGGCGACGGTGAAAAATTCAATCCTGATGTTCGATACGCTGGTCGAGCAGGGGGCCTCTTTGAACCGCGTCATCACCGACGTGGAGGTCACCATCGGCGCCAACGCTGTCGTGGGCACCGGCGAGGAGACGGGCGTCAACAAGGAGTACCCCAATCTGCTCAAATCGGGGATCACCCTCATCGGCCGCAATACGCGGCTTCCCGGCGGGATGCGCGTGGGAAGGAACTGCATCATCTATCCCAACAAGAAGGAAGCCGAATTCACGAGCCTGACTATTGCCAATGGAAGGACGATCAAATGAGAAATACCGTCGCGTTCTTGCTCGCGGGCGGCATGGGCAGCCGCCTCAATATCCTCGGCTGGATGCGCGCCAAACCGGCTGTTCCGTTCGGCGGTTGTTACCGGCTCATCGATTTTACCCTCAGCAATGCCATGTACTCGGGGGTCCAGCAGATCGGCATCCTCACCCAGTATCGTCCCTATTCCCTGATGGGCCATATCGGCTCGGGGGAGTCCTGGGATCTGGTCGGGCGCAGCCGCTGCGCCAAGATCCTCCCCCCCTCCACCGGCATCGACGACTATGACTGGTATCGCGGCACCGCCGATGCCGTGGCGCAGAATATGCAGTTTGTGCACCACTACAATGCGGAGCGCCTTTTAGTGCTCTCCGGCGATCATATCTATCGTATGAATTACGCCCCCATGGTCGAGTTTCACAAGGAGAAAAAAGCCCATATCACCATCGCCATGATGCGCGTGCCCTGGGAAGAGACCCGCCATTTCGGCATCGGTATCACCAACAAGGAACAGCGCATCATCGAATGGGAGGAAAAGCCGGAAAAGGCCAAGAGTAATCTCGCCTCGATGGGGGTTTACGTCTTTGATGTCGCCTATCTGGAAGAGGCCCTGGCCAACCGCACCGGGCACGATTTCGGCAAGAATATCATCCGCGATGCGATCAAGGCCAGAGATGTCTATGCCTATCCCTTCGAAGGCTACTGGGCGGATGTGGGGACGATCAAGGCCTACTGGCAGGCGAGCATGGAGA
>DAOOPF010000111.1:0-12054 GCA_035388125.1 bacterium
AGCACGTCAACAAGACCAGCTCGGCCATCCGCATCACCCACATCCCGACGGGCATTGTGGTCTCCTGCCAGAACGAGCGCTCGCAGCACCGCAACAAGGATTCGGCGATGAAGATCCTTATGTCCCGTCTCTATCAGCTCAAACTCGAGGAGCAGCAGGCCAAAATGGCCAAACTGGAGAGCACCAAGCGCGACATCGCCTGGGGCAGCCAGATCCGCTCCTATGTCTTTCATCCCTACAACATGGTCAAGGACCACCGCACCGACCATGAGACCAGCAACATCCACTGGGTGATGGACGGCGACCTCAACGATTTCATCCGCGCCTATCTGATGGAATTCGGCCAGGCGGGAGGCAAATAAGGTGGAAGTGAGGACATGCGTTTGCTGCAGCGGCCGATCCGGAGGGGCGCAGGCCCCAGGCCGGGACGGCAGGAGCGGACGGAAACACCTTCCTGCGCGAGGAGCCCGCTAATGCGGCCGACACGAGCTGAGATCAACCTCGGGGCAATTGCTTTCAATCTGCAGGGCATCCGCCGGCAGGTGGCCCCGGCCGGCATCATGGCGGTGGTCAAGGCGGACGCCTACGGCCATGGCGCTCTCCAGGTCAGCCGGGTCGCCCTCGAGGAGGGAGCGAGCTATCTCGCCGTAGCCGTCATCGATGAGGCGATCGCTCTGCGCAAGGCCGGCATCGAGGCACCCCTCCTGGTCTTCGGCGGCTTCAGCCATGAGGATGCCCGGCTCTTCGTCGACTGGGAACTCGATGCGACCGTCTTTGACCGGCAGGGGCTGGCCCTGATCAGTCAGGCCGCCCGGAAACGGAACCGGCCGGTGCGCGTCCACGTCAAGGCCGACACCGGCATGGGCCGGCTCGGAGTCGATTTCCGCGAAGCCGTGCCCATTATCGAGATGGTGCGCAACACTGAGGGCGTGGAACTTGTCGGCCTCTATACCCATTTTGCCACCTCCGATGCCCTTGACAAGAGCTATGCCAACCTCCAGCTCCTGCGCTATAAAAGCCTGATCGACGAGCTCGAGAGCAAGGGCATCCGCATCCCGCTCAAGCATACCGCCAACAGCGGCGCGATTCTGGACATGCCGGGGAGCTGGTTCGATCTGGTGCGGCCGGGAATCATGATGTACGGCCACTATCCCTCGGCGGAGACGACCGGGAGCGTCGAGATCCACCCGGCGATGAGCTTCAAGACCGCCGTCATCCAGGTCAAACAGATCGAGCGCGGGCAGAGCGTCAGCTATGGCCGCACGCTCATCGCCGACCGGCCGATGACTATCGCCACCCTGCCGGTCGGTTATGCCGACGGCTACAACCGCCTGCTCAGCAACCGCGGCGAGGTGCTGATCCGCGGCCGGCGCTTCCCGGTGGCCGGGCGGGTCTGCATGGATCTGATCATGGCCGCCGCCGGCGCCGGGGATGAGATCAGGGCCGGCGACGAGGTCGTCCTCTTCGGCCGCCAGGGGGATGAAGAGATCAGCGTCGCCTCGATCTGCGAACTGCTCGGCACCATCCCCTATGAAGTGACCTGCTGGGTCTCCAAACGGGTGCCGCGGGTTTATATGCACAGTGATGATTACCTTTGAGGAATTATGGAATACCAGGAAGAATTGAATGATCTGATGAAGGTGCGCAGGGCCAAGCTCGCCCGGCTGCAGGAGATGGGGATTAACCCTTTCACCTACACCTTTGAGCGCACCCATACAGCGCAGCAGCTCCTTGACCGCTTTGAAGAGTTGGAGGAGAAGAGCGTGGCCGTGGCCGGACGGGTCATGGCCCTGCGCAGCATGGGCAAGGCCGCCTTTGCCCATATCGCCGACAGCTCGGCCCGCATCCAGATCTACGTCCGCCGCGACCAGGTCGGCGAAGCGGCCTATGAGATTTTCGATCTCACCGACATCGGCGATATCGTCGGCATCACCGGCACCGTCCACAAGACCCGCACCGGCGAGATCACCATCTTTGCGCAGAAATTCGAGCTGCTCACCAAGAGCCTGCGTCCGATGCCGGTGGTCAAGGAACGCGTCGAGGAGGGGCAAACGGTGACCTACGACGCCTTCGCCGACACCGAACTGCGCTACCGCCAGCGCTACCTCGACCTGATGGTCAATCGTGATGTGCGCCACTCCTTCGTCACCCGTTCGCGCATCATCACCGTCATGCGCCGCTATCTCGATGGCAAGGGCTATCTGGAGGTCGAGACCCCGGTGCTGCAGCCTCTCTACGGCGGCGCAGCGGCGCGGCCTTTCATCACCCATCACAACGCTCTCGACATGACCCTCTATCTGCGCATCGCCGATGAACTCTATCTCAAGCGCCTCATCGTCGGCGGTTTCGAGGGGGTCTATGAGATCAGCAAGGATTTCCGCAACGAAGGGATCGACCGCTCGCACAATCCCGAGTTCACCATGATGGAGCTTTATGTCGCCTATGAGGACTATCACTTCATGATGAACCTGGTCGAGGAGATGGTCGGCACCATCGCCGGGGAGGTATGCGGCGGGACCCGGATCACCTACCAGGGGCAGGAGCTCGATTTCACCCCGCCCTGGCCGCGCGTCAGGATGTTCGAAGCCCTGCAGCGCTATGCCGGGATGGATCTTTACGGCAAGAGCCGTGACGAGCTCTACGCCGCCGCCAGGGAGCTGCACTGCGAGGTTGAGCCCCATATGGAGAGCGGCAAGATCCTCGACGAGATCGTCAAGGAGAAGGTAGAGCCCCACTTCATCCAGCCCACCTTCCTGTGCGACTATCCGGTCGAGCTTTCACCCCTGGCCAAACGCCACCGCGATGACCCCAAACTGGTCGAACGCTTCGAAGCCTTTGTCGCGGGCCGGGAAATCTGCAACGCCTTCTCCGAGCTCAACGATCCGCTCGACCAGCGCGGCCGGTTCGAACAGCAGATGAAAGCCAAGGCGGCCGGCGATGAGGAGGCCCAGATGCTGGATGAGGATTTCCTGCGCGCCCTCGAGCACGGCATGCCGCCGACGGCAGGACTCGGCCTGGGTATCGACCGCCTGGTGATGCTGCTTACCGACGCTGCCTCGATCCGGGACGTCATCCTCTTCCCGACCATGCGGCCGGAGCTTTAGCCTATGAATTACGAACTCTTCATCGCACTGCGCTACCTCAAATCCAAGCGCAAGACCGGTTTTATTTCGCTGATCACCTATATCTCCATCGCCGGCGTGATGATCGGCGTGGCGGCCCTGATCATCGTCCTCTCGGTGATGAACGGCTTTGAGAAGGAGGTGCGCTCGCGCTTCATCGGCGTCGACGCCCACCTCCATGTCCGCACCTTTCACGACCGCGGTATGGAAAACTGGCCGGAGATCGAGAAACAGATCGGTGGTCACCCCGAGATCCAGGCCACTTCGCCCTACATCTTTAACAAGGGGCTGGTCAAATCGCGCGAACAGACCACCGGCATCCTGGTACGCGGTATCGATCCGGAGAGCGCGGTCAAGGTGACCGAGATCGGCAAGAACATGGTCTATGGTGTTCTCAATGTCGGGCCGGTCGAAAGCGAGGGAGAAACCACCCTCCCCGGCGTCATCCTCGGCTTTAATCTCGCCGATAAGCTGGTGGTCACCCTCGGCGACAAGATCACCATCGCCAGCTTCGCCAACGTCGCCCAGTTCGGCCAGATGCCGCAGATGATGCAGTTCCGCGTCACCGGCTATTTCCAGACCGGTCTGTTCGAGATCGATGACAACTTTGCCTATATCTCGATCGAGTCGGCGCAAAGGCTCTTCCACATGGGCGACAAGGTCAACGGCCTCGAGATTCGCCTCGACGATTATGAAAAGGCCGAGATCGTCGCCAAGCGCATCACCGACCAGCTCGGCTATCCCTATCGGGTGGTCACATGGCAGGATATGAACCCCAATCTCTTCGCCTGGATGAAGATCGAAAAATGGGCGGCCTTCGTCATCCTCAGCCTGATCATCATGGTCGCCGCTTTCAATATCATCAGCACCCTGATTATGATGACCATGGAGAAGACCAAGGAGATCGGCATCCTCAAATCGATGGGAGCGACCACCGGCAGCATCCGCCGCATCTTCACCTTCGAAGGGCTCTTTGTCGGCGTGGTCGGCACCATCCTCGGCAACCTCGTCGGCTACGGCCTCTGCTGGGCGCAGCAAAGCTACAAGCTATTCGCCCTCCCCTCCGATGTCTATATCATCAGCTGGCTGCCAGTGCTCATGAAATGGGGCGATTTTTTCGCGATCAGCATCGCAGCCGTGCTGATCACCTTTCTCGCTTCGGTCTACCCCGCGGCTCATGCGGCCAAACTGGATCCTGTGGAAGCCCTGCGCTATGAATAAAATAATCCTGCAAACCCAGAATCTTCACAAGGTCTACTCCACCGGCCGCTCGGACAGCCTGGAGGTCCTCAAGGGCATCGATCTGGCGATCGCCGGCGGCGAGATCATCACCATCATCGGTCCCTCCGGCGTGGGCAAGTCCACCCTTCTCCATCTGATCGGCGGTCTGGACCGGCCGAGCCAGGGACGGGTGTTGATCGACGGCGAGGATATTTCGGATTATGATGACACCCGGCTGGCCGGATTTCGCAACCGCACTATCGGCTTTGTCTTTCAGTTCCATCACCTGCTGCCCGAGTTCACCGCTCTCGAGAATGTGATGATGCCGGGGCTGATCGCCGGCCATGACAAGCCGGTCCTGCAGGAGCGGGCCCTGGCGCTGCTCGACCGTGTCGGTCTGGGCGGACGCATCAAACACCGCCCCAAGGAACTCTCCGGCGGCGAACAGCAGCGGGTGGCGGTGGCGCGCGCCCTGATCAATTCGCCCCGGCTCCTCCTGGCCGATGAACCCTCCGGCAATCTCGACACCGAATCGGCCAATTCGCTGCATGACATGCTCTGGGAGGTGAGCCGGCAGCTCCACCAGACCCTGGTCGTGGTGACCCATAACCGCGATCTGGCCGATCGCTCCGACCGCATCATCGAACTCTATAATGGCCGTATAAAAAACATCACCAGCAACCAGAGCAATAAAACCATTTGATATTTAAGGTCAAGTTGATTATTTTTAGAAAGAATGGCACAGGGTTTGTATATTCAACCGATGAAGATCAAAGCCCGGCCTACTACTTTTCATAAGTTGTTGTTTTCCTAATCGTTCAATTGTTTGTCAGATGGTCCGACCGGGCCCGGCTTGTCATCAATCGCGGACAGATGTCTCAATCGAGGCCGATCGCGATAAAAATGGAATCGATAGCACGGTCTCCTGTGTTGCAGGAGTAAAGGGAGAAAGAACAAGCAATTGATACGTCAGAGAGGCTGGAGTCACCCCCATGAAAAATAACTTTTCAAGTCGCGTACAGATGGTCATCCAGTTTGCACGAGATGAAGCACTCCGACTTGGACATGACTATATCGGCACGGAGCACCTGCTGCTTGGGCTGATCCGTGAAGGCGAGGGCGTCGCCGTCGAAATCCTGCATGCCCTCGGCTGCGACCTCGAAGAGATCCGCGCCGCCCTCGAAGAGGCCGGACGGATCGCCGGCGACACCATGACCGTCGGCAACATCCCCTTCACCAAGCGCGCCGAAAAAATCCTCAAGAACGCCTATATGGAGGCGGACCATAACAAATCCGACATCATCGGCACCGAACACCTCCTCCTCGCCCTGGTCAAGGAGAAAGAGGGACTGGCCGCGCAGATCCTCAAAAGCTTCGGCGTGACCTATGAAGCGGTGACCGAGGAGCTCGAGCGCATCCTCCAGGGATCGGCCAATGCCGCAGCCCAGAGCGAGTCCCAGCAGCAGAAATCCCAGACTCCGGCCCTCGACCACTTCGGCCGCGACCTGACCGAACTGGCACGCCGCGGCGAGCTCGATCCGATCATCGGCCGTGAAAAAGAGATCCAGCGCGTCGCCCAGATCCTCAGCCGCCGCAAGAAGAACAATCCCGTCCTCATCGGCGAACCCGGCGTCGGCAAAACCGCCATCGCCGAGGGGCTGGCGCTGCGCATCATCGAAAAAAAGGTGCCGCGCATCCTTCATAACAAGCGCGTCATCACCCTCGATCTCGGGGCGATCGTCGCCGGCACCAAGTACCGCGGCCAGTTCGAAGAACGCATGAAGGCGATCCTGAACGAGCTGGTCAAGACCCGCGACGTCATCCTCTTCATCGATGAGCTCCATACCATCGTCGGCGCGGGCGGGGCTTCCGGCTCCCTCGACGCCTCCAATATGTTCAAGCCGGCCCTATCGCGCGGCGAACTGCAGTGCATCGGCGCCACCACCCTCGACGAGTTCCGCCAGTACATCGAGAAAGACGGCGCCCTCGAACGCCGCTTCCAGAAAGTGATCGTCGATCCCCCCAGCCTCGATGAGACTTTCGCCATCGTCAAGGGGCTGCAGAGCCGCTATGAGGCGCATCACCGCGTCCGCTATACCGAAGAGGCGATTCGCGATATCGTCAAGCTCTCGGATCGTTACATCACCGACCGCTTTCAGCCCGACAAGGCCATCGATGTCCTCGATGAGACCGGCGCCCGCGTCCACCTTGCCAATATCGTCGTCCCGCGCGACATCAGCGATCTGGAAGAGCAGGTCAAACGCGTCCGCGCCGAAAAGGACCAGGTGGTGCGCTCCCAGAATTTCGAAAAGGCGGCCGTCCTGCGCGACCGCGAGAAACAGCTCCTGCGCGATCTCGAGGCGAGCAAGAAACGCTGGAACGACGAACAGGACTCCGCCTACGCTAAAGTGAGTGAAGAGGATGTCTCCGAAGTGGTTTCGATGATAACCGGCATTCCGGTGCAACGCGTGGCCCAATCCGAATCCGACCGGCTGCTCACCATGGGTACCGCCCTCAAGAAGCGGATCGTCGGCCAGGATCCGGTCATCGACATCCTCAGCCGCGCCATCCAGCGCACCCGCGCCGGGCTCAAGGATCCAAACCGCCCCATCGGCTCCTTCATCTTTTTAGGACCGACCGGGGTCGGCAAGACCCAACTCGCCAAGGAACTCGCCGCCTACCTCTTCGAGAGCGAGGATGCCCTGATCCGTATCGACATGTCGGAGTTCATGGAAAAGTTCTCCGTATCCCGGCTCACCGGCGCGCCTCCGGGCTATGTCGGTTATGAAGAGGGCGGGCAGCTCACCGAAAAGGTGCGCCACCATCCCTATTCGGTGGTCCTCTTTGACGAAATCGAAAAGGCGCACCCCGATGTCTTTAACATCCTGCTCCAGATCCTGGATGAAGGCCATCTCACCGACAGCCTCGGGCGCAAGGTCGATTTCCGCAACACCGTGCTGATCCTGACCAGCAACATCGGCGCCCGCCAGATCAGCAGGGGCGGCTCCCTCGGCTTCAACAAGAGCGACGAGGAGACCGATTATGAATCGATGCGGGAGCGCCTGATCGAGGAGGTCCGGCATGTCTTCAATCCTGAATTCCTTAATCGCGTCGACGACATCGTCGTCTTCCGGCAGCTCAACCGCGGTGACATGCTCGCCATCGTCGACATCGTCATCGCCGAGATGCTCGGCAAAGTCGCGGACCGCAACATCAGCATCGAGCTGACCAAAGGGGCCAAGGAGTTCATCGCGGAGCGCGGCTTCGATCCGATGAACGGCGCCAGGCCGCTCAAACGGACCATTCAGCGCCACGTCGAGGATGCCATCGCCGAAGAACTGCTCAAGGGCCATTTCGGCGACGGCAGTATCATCCGCGTGCGCAAGAAAGGCGACGGCCTCGATTTTATCGATGCCCGCGAACTCGCCGGGAGCGTCGAAGGCGACGAAAACCAGGGCACCCAGGCGCTCGAGCCCTGATCCCGCGCCACTCCTTTCCATAAAAAAAGCCCTCTTTCTTGCGAAAGAGGGCTTTTTTTATTGCCGTGGAGCAGCCGGGACTATTTGGCTATCTTGTATTTGGTGCTGGCCGGGACCAGATCATTGAGCTTCATCCCGTTGACCACTGCGAACTTTTCCAGATCGGTCGAGGGAACGCCATTGGCCGCCAGAAGGGTCGAAAGGGTCGTCGAATTCTTGCCGTTCTGAACCTTGAGTACCTTGGGCGCAACGTTGATCCTCTTCGCGTCAGTCAGGTTGTTAAACCGCCCGACCGCGTTCGCAAAGGTGTTGTACCAGGTGGAGAGAGCATTGGGAGCCGAAATCCCGTGGAAGATATAAACGTCGTTCCCCTTCTGGATGAAGTAGGAGAGCACACCCAGGGTGTCAGTCTGCGAGATGATCCGGCTCTGCACCCGCTGTGTCGGAAAGGTGTTGATGTTGATGGCGTCGGAACGCATCACCGCGGCGGAGGATTCGGTGACGAATTGATTGGCGACGGCAGCGGCTTTGGCGGAGCCCTGCAGGCCGAAGAGCAGATTGGCATCCTGGTTGGGGGAGACCATCTGCACCTGCGCCGGAGTATTATTGACTGTCCAGCCCTGCGGTACCGCAAACTGGAATTTGAGCGAGGGATGGTAAAAGGTGTTGGCCTCAACGTAGCCCTGGCGCGGATCCTCGCCGAAGACCAGGCCGTCGATGCTCGCCAGATATTGGGGACGGTTGACCATAAAGCTGTTGCCCGCGAGTTTGGCCTGCCATTCCCTGGTCTTGTTCCTCACCGCCCCGATGCGATTCTCGGGATTGGGGTGGGTAGAGAACCACTCCGGCAGACCGCTGCTGGAGCTCCCCTCGTGCATGCGCTCAAGGGTCTCGAAAAAAGTGGCCATCCTATTGGCGTCGTAGAGGGCTTTGCTCGAGTACTCGACGCCCAGGTCGTCCGCCTGCCGCTCATCATCACGGCTGAATTTGAGAAAGAGCATGCTGACGCCGAAACTGGCGATATTGGCGTATTGCCGGAACTTTTCCGAGAGCACCGAACCGAGCGTGAGCCCGATCTGGGCCAGCTGCTGCTTGGTATAGTTATCCGCGGTATGGCGCGCGGCGACATGACCCAGCTCGTGGCCGAGAACACCGGCCAGCTCAGCCTCGTCGTTGAGATAGGCAAGAATGCCGCGCGTAACATAGATGTAGCCGCCCGGCACAGCGAAGGCATTGACCACATCGGTATCCAGGACCTTGAACGAATAGGCCAGATTCGGGCGGTGGGATATCTTGGTCATCTTCTGACCAACGCCATTGACGTAGGATGTCAAGGCGGCATTGTCATAGAGGCCATAGGTGGCGATGACCTCGGCGTCGGTTTGCTGACCGAGGGCGACCTCGTCGCTCTCGGAGAGCAGCATAAGCTGACGCTTTCCGGTCACCGGATTGATGGCACAGGCGATCAGCCAGCCGATCAGCAGCAGCGCTGCTACGACGGCAATCCAGCTTGCATGGCGTTTCATTTTACCTCCCTGTACATTTTATTACTACCTGCAGCCACCTTGCCCGCTGCAGCGGGCTCCCCCGCACCGAGCGTGCCACGATCAGGGTATACGTACCATCCGGCCCTCGATGGATGATGCGACGGCTGGCTGGGTTTCGATCTGCGTCATGACCACGTCGGAGAGGAGCTGATTGGTGTTCTCCGTTTTTCCCGTCGGGGCGAAACCGAAATAGCGCTCCGCCTGCCCGAAGAGGATGAAATCGATCGTCGCCCCCGTGTAGGTGGCCTGCGGATCGATAGCGTTGCCGTTGATCATGGCGCTGGCGATCTCGATGGTCCCGCCCGGCGTGACCCGGTACTGATACTTCAAACCCGAGACCTGCAGCACACCCGGCTCTTCCCTGGCCGCCGAGCGCACGTTGCTCTGGATAATCTTCATCAGCTCTTCACCGGTGCAGGTGAAGGTGACCAGGGTATTGGTGAAGGGGAGGATCTCGACAATATCCAGCTTTTTGATCGGGCCGGCGGGCATATCCTTGCGGATGCCCCCGCTGTTGATGACAGCGAAGTCAGCTGCCGCCGTCAGACGCATGACATCGGCGATGTAATTGCCGATATTGGACTCTCCCTGGCTGTTGCGCTGCCAGTCGGTCGTCAACTGGCCGATGGTCCGGCCGTAATCGGCGTCGATCTGCTCCTGGTACCCCTTGATCCGTCCGGCGAGGAGGGGATCGGGCTGGGTGACGCTGTCCACCCAGCAGGGGATGAGGGCGTAGTCATGGCGCACGACGGCATCTCCGGCGACATCGACCGTGAGCCGGCCCAGGTACCGGGTCTTGGAATCGGCCTGGACGATGAGCACCCCGTTCTCGATGATCGGCTTGTTGAGCCGGGAGTGGCTGTGGCCGCCGACGATGATGTCGGCCCCGCGGATCTTTTTGGCCAGGTCGCGGTCGGCCTCCACCCCCATATGCGTGAGCAGGATGATAAGGTCGGTCCTGCCATCGATCTCGTCGATGATCTTCTGGGCGGATGCGGCCGGATCGAGGACGCGGATACCCTCGAGGTTCTTCCTGGCGGTCATATCGAAGAGGTCGGTCAGGGTGAGGCCGATCAAGCCGACCCGCAGTCCGCCGATCTCGTAGATGGCATGCGATTTCGGGGCAAAGAGGCGGTCATCCTTGTAGAGATTGGCGGAGAGGATATCATAGCGCGCCAGACGGACGAGCCCCATGAGATTCTCCTGCCCCTCGTCGAATTCGTGGTTGCCGAGGGTGAGGGCCTGGTATCCCATGTCGTTGAGCATCTGGACATAGGCTCCGCCGAGTGCGCCCTCCACCTTGAGCTTGGCGATCGGGGTGCCGGTCATGAAATCGCCGGCATCGAGCAGAAGAGTCGCCTTGTAGTTCTCCCGGGCCTTGCGGATCTGGTTTTCGAGGGCGACGAGGCCGCCGATCCGGGGTTTGGGATCTTTCTGCACCCAGGTGGCCGGAGCGGCGGCGAACTGGCTGTGCTGGTCATTGGTGTGCAGGACGGTCAGGGTTCCGCTGCGCTGATGCGCGCAGCCGCCGGCGAGCAAGAGGGCGCAGAGGGATAGAAACGGCAGAACCGGGTATTTTCGGGGGTACAGGGTCACAAAGTCCTCTTGAGTTTGGGTAGCGCAGCCCGGCCATGCCGGGCTGCCCGACAAAATTTATACCATTTTAGCGATTTGTGCCGCGTTTGTCAAGTATTTTATTGCGCCGGGGGGAAGCATAAAAAAAACCGCCTACTCGCGGCGGCGGTTTTGGATGGTTTCTCTGGTGTGCCCCCTGCGGGGCGAGCCCGGGGCCGGGCATCAGCGGACGAATTCGATGCGGCGGGATATCTCGTAATCGTTGACCTGCAGCTTGTAGATATAGGTATCCGAAGACATGGAAAGACCGTTGTCATCCTTGCCGTTCCAGGAGATGGTATGGGTGCCGCCCGGCAGGGCAGCGGCCATCAGCCTGCGCACCTCGCGGCCGCGCAGATCAAAAACGGAGAGCAGGACCCTCCCTGCCTCCTTGAGCCGGAAATTTATCCGCGCTTCGGGATTGAAGGGATTGGGATAGATCTGCTCGAGGACATAGTCGACCGGCGCTGTGGCTGTTACGCAGACGGGACCGTGCATGGTCATGCGCCCCCGATAGTCCACATCCGCCAGCTTGTAGTAGTAGATCCTGCCCGGTTCCACCGTCGCGTCGCTGTACTCATAGGAGCGGCGTGAGCTGGCATTCCCCGCGCCATGGATCAGATTTCTGGTGACCTGGCTGTAAGGCCCCTCCTCCGCACGGGCACGAAAGAGATGGAAGCCCAGATTATCGTTCTCCGCCTGGGTCTGCCACTCAACTCTGATCGCCTCATTCGCCGGCCGGGCTTCAAAGAGCCCGAGGGCGACCGGGGCGAGATCGAAACGATAGTCCTGAACCTCTCCGACTGAATCACTGATGCCGGCCGGGTTCTGCACGGCGCTGAGCTGCCGGCTGCTGCTGAAACGAATACGCGCCCAGACCTCCGCACCGGGGCGGTATCCTTCCGGCCAGGAAAAACTGAAGCTGTTGTAGCCGGAGCGCACAGGCTGGGGGGGGATGATATTATCGGCAGCCTGCGAAAAATCGGCCTCGCCCCGTTCCGCACCGTCAAAATCAATCCATCCCGCAATCACACCGTCCCGGCTGATATAGCAGGTCACCTCGCGGCCGTT
>DAOOPF010000112.1:0-7004 GCA_035388125.1 bacterium
GCCAGGCGCTGCCATCTCCCTTGCTGTGTTATTCAGAAGGAATCTGCGCGACAGGTAAATTAACGGCAAAGAGCAGATATGGATCGCAATACCCTGGCCGAATCCAGACCGGGGAGATAAGGAGCGTAAAGATCCATGGAACCATACCATCCCAGAAGACAAAGAAATGAAATAACCGATGATCACGAAAAAACTCAATTGCTTGTTCAGGGAAACCATATCACCATCGCTCTGTGCGATAATAACCTGCCCTATATAGTGACATTGAGTTATGGATTTGACCAAGTGAAGAATTGCCTCTACTTCCATTGCGCAAACAAGGGTGATAAACTGGAATTCATCCGCAAAAATCCGCTGGTGTGTGCAACAATAATCAGGGACAACGGGTATATAGAAACAAGATGTGATCACGACTATGAAACACTGGTTATACGTGGAAAGATCTATGTGGTCAGTGATCTTGCCGAGAAAAAGCACGGACTGCAGGTATTGCTGACTCACCTGGAAAAGGATCCGAGACCCATCTTTGAACGGAATATCAAGGATGATCGTTCATACGATGGCGTAACCATATTACGAATGGAAATCGATTCGGTCATTGGCAAAAAATATATCGGATGATTCGCCAAACAGCCGCTTCGAACAGACCATCCGGTCAGTCACGATTCATGCATGATAATTGGCTCACGAACAGCGTCAGGCCCGGATTGTAATTCGAGGGCAGCTCAACTTCCACCCATCCGGGTGGATGAGAGGACAGTGATATGAATGCACCAGAGGATCGCACAGGTACGCTCTCCCGCTACAGGGAAGGTCCGCAGCAGCTCGAAGAGGTGCTGATGAATTTAACGGATGCTGACCTGGACGCCAAGCCAGCACAGGGCGGCTGGACCATCCGGCAGATAGTCCATCATATCGTCGATGGAGACGACATCTGGAAGATGGCAATCAAGATGGCGATGGGGACCGAAGAGGGAGAATTTGCATTGGGATGGTACTGGGCGCTGCCGCAGCAAACGTGGGCAGAGCGCTGGGCCTATGCCAAACGCTCACTGGACGTATCCCTGTCTCTTTTAAGGGCGGAAAGGGCGCATGTTGTTCAACTGCTCGAAAGTGCGCCTGAAGTGTGGGAACGTACGTTCCTGGTGCGCACACCGAAGGGTGAAGTGGAGCGGATTCCGGTTGGTTTTGTGGTGCAGATGCAGGCAGATCATGTTTCCCATCACATCGAACGGATTCATGTCATTCTGGCCGAACGTGGTGGCTCCTGATCACACCGTTTTCACCGACGCGAAGCAATACTCAACAGAATGAAATGGGCCGCGCCACACTGCAAATTGTGTATGCGTGATTATATTTCGCACCGGGCAGCCGGTCCTCAGAAGGGTTATTCTGCAACCAGGAAAGCCGACTGGTCAGACGATGTCGACGCGTCGGTGCGCTGATAAAAGTACGCGAATCGGTCCCCACAAACTGGAGAGATTTATGCCCAAGCATCCGGTTTTCCTGATGAAATTTGCCAAGGTTTATCCGTTCTACGTTGCGAAAGCGGAGCGCAAAAACCGCACGAAGGAAGAGGTCGACCAGATAATCTGCTGGCTGACGGGCTACGACCAGGCCGGGTTACAGAGCCAAATCGACCTGGAAAACGATTTTGAGACTTTTTTTGCACAAGCCCCGGCCATCCATCCGAACAGCTCGCTTATCACGGGTGTAGTGTGCGGCGTTCGCGTGGAAGAAGTGGCAGACCCGTTGATGCAGAAAATCCGCCACCTGGACAAGCTGATCGATGAACTCGCAAAGGGAAAGGCGATGGACAAAATTCTGCGTCAATAGCCCGTTTGCCATGAGGAGGATCTGTGACATTCTTCGATGAAATACGCCTCTTGCTGTTCATCGCAGCGACTGCAGGGATTGCAGCCATTTCATGGAGGACGATGCGTAATTTCCGTTCCCATGGTTTTTTTCGCTTCTTGGCCTGGATCGCAATCGCTGCTCTCATCCTCTGGAATCTGCCGCACTGGTTCACTGAACCTTTCTCCGCCCGCCAGTTGCTCTCCTGGCTGCTCTTGTTCGGCTCGCTCTACCCGCTTTGGCAGGGAGTATCACAACTCCGCAGGGCGAAACGATCCGGCAGTCGCAGCGGGAGCGAGTTGTACGCCTTCGAGCGCACGTCAGAGCTCGTCACCTCGGGAATTTACCGCTACATCCGCCACCCGCTCTATGCTTCCCTGCTTTATCTCACCTGGGGGGCATTTCTCAAGGATATTTCGTGGTTTTCCTTCATTCTTGGGCTTTCAGCCAGCGCATGCCTCCTTGCGACGGCTGGAGCGGACGAAAAGGAGTGCATCCGATACTTTGGAGACCCCTACCGGCAATACATGGGAATCACGAAAAGGTTCATTCCATACGTGTTTTAGCTCCACACTTCGCTTGGACGAGGGGCCGGACAGGGAGACGCTGTAAAACATTTGCTGCTTGTCGTTAGATTCCTCTCATCTCCGCACTTAACTGATTCTCCGGCTATGCCCGGAAATCCGGCTCGAAAAATACCCACTGAATATCCCCATTCCCCTTTTTCAGCACCGCCTCGCACCGGTTGATATTCCTGATCAGCTCATCCACGGAATCGACCGGTTTCATTCTGGCTTTCACCGCGACCATGATCTGCGGACCCAGCTGCAGGGTGATCAGGTTGAGAACGCGTTCAATCTCCGGCATGGCGGTGAGCATCCCCTCGATGTGGGCATGGGTCTCCTCGTCTGTGCTCTGCCCGATCAGCAGACTTTTGACCTTTGCCCCGAGTGCGAAAGAGATGATGATCAGCAGGATGCCGATGCCGATGCTGCCGACAGCGTCAAAAACGGGATTGCCGGTGAGGACGGCGAGCAGGATCGCCGTGAGCGCAAAGGCCAGGCCCGCCAGGGCGGCGGTGTCCTCGCCAAGGACTACCACCAGCTCGCTCTGGCGGCTGTTTCTCGCCCACGTCCACAGGCTGACCTTGCGCCGTGTCTTGTTGATCTGGGTGACGCACCCATAAAGCGAGGCCGCCTCGAAGAGGATGCTCACGGAGAGCACCAGGATGGCGATCATCGGGCTCTTCAGCCCTTCATGGGAGTGGAGCTTGTGCACCCCCTCATAGATCGAAAAGAGGCCGCCCATGCTGAAGAGGATCAGGGCGACGATGAAGGACCAGAAATAGATCTCCTTGCCATAACCGAGGGGGTGTTCGATATCGCGTTTTTTCTTCGCCGCCTTCAGCCCCCAGAAGAGCAGCCCCTGGTTGCCGCAGTCGGCGTAGGAGTGGACCGCTTCAGCGAGCATGGCGCCGGAGCCGGTCATTACCGCCGCGACGGTTTTGGTGATGGCGATGCCGAGGTTGGCCAGCAAGGCGAAGAGAATGGATTTGATTGAAGCGTCCTGATGTGACATGCGGATTCATCCGGAATGAGTAAATGAAAGAGTTATGGCGGCAATATAGCCAACCTGGAAGTGAGATTCAAGCAGATTCTGTGCGTGAAAAATGTACCCGGCTGATAGCATTTTGGCAGCTCTGCCCGCTCACCAAAGGTCAAGATCGCCGGTACATTCATAAATGGCTTGACCACGATTGAGTAAAAAGCTATATTTAGCAAAACCGGTATACTATTTTCACCATCGAGTTGATATTCCGAAGCGGCTGCCTCGGCCCTGCTTTAAGGGAGCTGCACGCAATCTTTGATTCGAATTCAATAAAAATACAAAGAATTACTTACGGCGGAGATACTGCATGGAAAAATTTTCCGGACTTATCGCTGCTCCTTTTGCACCCATGAACGACCGGGGCGATCTGATGTACGACAAGGTCGGGGCTTACTATGCTTTTCTGCAGAAAAACGGCGTCGTGGGGGCCTTCATCAACGGCTCCTCGGGCGAGGGCGTTTCGCTGTCTCAAAAAGAGAAGCAGAAAATGGTGGAATCCTGGTGCGCAGCGGCCAGGACGCAGGGAGGCGTCAAGGTCATCACCCTGATCGCCGGAACTTCCTACGTCGAATGCGCTGAAAATGCCCTCCATGCGCGTGAAAGCGGCGTGGATGCCATCGCGCTGCTGGCGCCCTATTATTTCAAACCACCCACGGCCAGGCAGCTGGCGGAATACTGCGCGCGCATCGCCGAAGCGGTGCCCGATCTGCCGCTCTTTTATTACCACATCCCGGTTCTGACCGGCTGTTTTATCCCGATGCTGCCGTTTTTACAGGAAGCCGCCCCCATCATTCCCAACCTCACCGGGATCAAATACACCCATGAGGATTTTATGGATTTCCTCAGCTGCATCCATTTTATGGATGGCAAGTTCGACATGCTCTGGGGCCGGGACGAGAATATTCTCTCCGCCCTGGTGCTGGGCACGCGCGCCGGGGTCGGCAGCACCTTTAATTATGCGGCGCCGCTCTATTATCAGCTGATCGCGGCCTTTGATCGCGGCGACCTCCCGCTCGCGCGGAAACTGCAGCAGCAGTCAATCGACATGATCATGCTGCTGGGCAAGTACGGCGGCATTGCCACAGGCAAGGCCTATATGCGCTACGTGGGATTTGACTGCGGCGGGTTCCGCCTGCCGGTTAAAAACATGGGTGCGGATAACTATGAAAACTTTGCGGCGGATGTGCGCGCGCTCGAGATGGAGGCGCTTTTTTCAAAGCTGTAGCATGCTGCCGCTCGTGTTGACGCTGATGTGCAGCAAACCGGGAGAAAACACCCTGAAATTGCACTGGCAGTCCATTCCGCCGCTGCCGCCGGAGGCCGGCAAAGAGGTTCAGCCCGGCGTGGCCGGCGCCCTTGCAGGCGCTCACGGAGCGTACATGATGGTCGCGGGCGGAGCCAATTTTGAAAAAGGCATGCCCTGGGAAGGAGGCCCCAAGCTCCTCCACGACACCATCTTTCTCTTGTCCGGCCAGGACGGCTGGCGGCAGCTGAAAGAGGTTCTGCCCCGTCCCACGGCCTATGCGGCCTGCGTCTCCCTGCCGCAGGGCGTCCTGGCTGCCGGAGGCGACATCGAGGGAGGTCAGACCGGCGAAGTGTTTCTCTTCGCTTTTACCGGAGGGAACCTGCAAACCACCTCGCTGCCCCCCCTGCCCGGGCCGGTCTCGGCGGCAGGTGCTGCCGTGATTGCCGGCAATCAGGTCTATCTCGGCGGCGGCATGGATGCCGGCGGCGCCTGCGCCGGCTTTTACCTCCTGGAGATGAACCATCCGGAAAAAGGATGGATGATACTGCCCCCCCTGCCGCAGCCCCTGTCGCATCTGGTGGTCGTCAGCCAGCATGACGGCGTCGAGATGTGCGTCTATGTGCTGGGCGGCCGGTTTCGAGACGGGGAGGTATCCACCTTTTCTTCCGATATCTGTAAGTACACGCCTTCAAAGAGAACCTGGCAGCGCGAAGGTTCCATCCTCTGCGACGGCCGGACCTGTGCGCTGTCAGCCGGTACGGGCATTGCCGTCGGGGAGCGCTATATCCTCCTCATTGGCGGTGATCGCGGCGATCTCTTCAACAAAACCGAACGCTTCAACAACGAAATCGAACAGGCGGCCAGTGAAGCTGAACGTGCGGAGCTGTCGCGCAGAAAAACGGCGCACCTCACCGGCCATCCCGGCTTTTCACGCAAAATCCTGGGTTACGATACCATTCAGCGTACCTGGAGCACCCTCGGCGAAACCCCCGAAGCTGCTCAGGTTACCACCCCGGTATTTTACCTGGGGAGGACCATCGTCATCCCCTCCGGTGAAGTGCGGCCGGGAATCCGCACACCGCACGTTGCCGGCCTCAGAATAGAGGATTGATCATGGATTGGAGCAGCACAGCGCAGAAATATAAAACCGGACTGCTGGACCAGGTCATCCCCTTCTGGGAGAACTATTCCCGCGATGAAGCGTATGGCGGCTATTTTACCTGCCTTGATCGCCGGGGGGTGGTGTATGACACCGACAAATTTGTCTGGCTGCAGGGGCGCCAGGTATGGATGTTCGCGACGCTCTACAACCGGGTGGAGAAAAGGCCGCAATGGCTGGATATGGCCTGGCACGGCGCGCGCTTTCTGCACAAACACGGCCACGACGGCCGGTTTAACTGGTACTTCTCCCTCACCCGTGAGGGCCGGCCGCTCATTCAGCCCTGTAATATTTTTTCCGACTGCTTTGCCGCCATGGCGTTCGGGCAGCTCTTTGCGGCGACCGGGGATGAGCAGCTCGCGGACATTGCCCGCAAGACCTTTGAAAACATCATCCGGCGGGCCGGCAACCCCAAAGGGATCTGGAACAAGGCCTATCCGGGAACGCGGCCGCTCAAGGGCTTCTCTCTGCCCATGATCCTGTGCAACCTCTCTCTGGAGCTGGAACACCTCCTCGAGCGCGAACTGGTGGAGCGAACGATCTCTGATTGTATTCACGAAGTGATGGATGTGTTTTACGATCAGGAAACGGGCCTCATCCGCGAGAATGTGCAGCCGGACGGATCGGGCAGCGACTCTTTCGAAGGCCGCCTGCTCAATCCGGGCCACGCTATCGAAGCGATGTGGTTCATCATGGACCTGTCGGTGCGGCTGAGCCAGCCCGCCCTGGCCAAGAGAGCGGTCGAGATCATGCTGCGAACCCTCAACTTCGGCTGGGACGCCGAGTTCGGCGGCATCTACTACTTTCTCGACAGCCAGGGTCACCCGCCGCAGCAGCTCGAGTGGGATCAGAAACTGTGGTGGGTGCATATCGAGACCCTGATCAGCCTGATCAAAGGCCTGGCTCTGACCGGCGATCCGGAGTGTGCGGCATGGTTTGCCAGAGTGCATGAATACACCTGGGCGAGATTCCCGGATCTGCAATATGGCGAGTGGTTCGGCTATTTGAACCGCCGCGGCGAGGTGCTGCTGCCCCTCAAAGGCGGAAAATGGAAAGGCTGTTTTCATGTGCCGCGCGGCCTGCTGCAGGTGTGGAAAACGATCGACCAGCACCTCGATGTGGATGCCGGCCGACCTT
>DAOOPF010000112.1:7104-12044 GCA_035388125.1 bacterium
ACAGAACACGCAATACGGATGAAAACATGAAAAAAATCTATCCCTGGCTTGTCGTCGCGCTGTTATGGGTCGTGGCGCTGCTCAATTACATGGACCGGCAGATGCTGTCGACCATGAAAATCGCCATGATGGGCGACATCCGCGAGCTGGAGACAGCGGAGAATTTCGGCCGCCTCATGGCGGTCTTTCTCTGGATTTACGGATTGATGAGTCCTGTAGCGGGACTCATCGCCGACCGCATCAGCCGCAAATGGCTGATCGTCGGCAGCCTAGCCGTCTGGTCCGGGGTGACCCTGGCCATGGGCCATGCCACCAGCTTTGATCAGCTCTATGTTTTGCGCGCCATCATGGGTGTGAGCGAGGCGCTCTATATCCCGGCCGGACTGGCGTTGATCGCCGACTATCACCGCGGCTCCACGCGTTCTCTGGCCATCGGCATCCATATGACGGGACTCTATTTCGGTCAGGCGCTGGGGGGATTCGGCGCCACCGTCGCCCATCACTGGTCGTGGCAATGGACCTTCCAGCTTTTCGGCGGCATTGGCGTCCTTTACAGCCTGGTGCTCGTATTCCTGCTGCGGGAAAAGAGAGCGCCGCTGCCCGCTGCAGAAAATGCCGGGGCCGGACTCTCTTCCGGCCAGTCCGTACAAACTGCGCATCGCGGGCTGAGGCACCCGGCCATAAAAACAGCAGCGGCCGGCTTGTCATCCATGCGGCGGAGTCTGGGCCTTTTGCTGGGGACCGTGAGTTTCTGGGTCATCCTCTTCTACTTCTCGGCGCCCAGTTTTCCCGGCTGGGCGACGAAGAACTGGCTCCCCACACTCTTCGCTTCAAGCCTTGGCATCGACATCACCCGGGCGGGCCCCCTATCCACCATCACCATCGCCGCAGCGTCGTTCATCGGGGTCATTTGCGGAGGCCTGTTGGCGGACCGCTGGATCCAGAAAAATCTCCGCGGGCGGATCTTCACCGGTGCCATGGGCTTGAGCCTGACCATTCCGGCGCTCTTTCTCCTCGGCATGAGCCATGGCTTGTCCGGCATCATGACCGGCGCCATCCTGTTCGGGATCGGCTACGGGTTTTTCGATGCCAACAACATGCCCATTCTCTGCCAGTTTATTTCGCCGCGCCACCGCGCAGCCGGCTACGGTTTGATGAACATGACCGGCGTCTTCGCCGGCGCCCTGATCACCAGCCTGCTCGGCAAATCCAGTGACGCCGGCCATCTCGGCCGCGACATGGCGCTCCTCGCCATACCCGTCGCCCTGGCGGTCATTCTGCAGCTCTCCCTGCTGCGGCCGGAATGCGCAGACAAGGCGGAGGATTAGTCCCGATCAGCGGTGATGGGCCGTCAGAGCAAGAAATGGCTGTTTGTCTGGACAAGGTGCAGGATAAAGCGGGCAGGAAACATCGATGATGACAACCGGATGGAAAGGGGCCAAACAGAGTGATTAGAAAAGTCAGGTATGCGGCTGCAGCAGGCGCACTGGTGATTGCGGGGCTGTTGATATACTGCCTGCTGTTCGGCAAGCTGTTTCCCTACTCCCCGGTCATCATCGGCTTCGTTGAACATGAACTGCAGAACACGATCGTTTACATTCAAAAGGGCACCGACTATACCGGTCTGGAAGAAATTGACCAGTTAACCCCCGACGTCGAAGCTTTCCATGAACTGAAATTTTTGCACAAACCCCGGATATTCATTTTTAAAGACAATAAGGACTATCATCAGCGTTCATTATCCCAAGCCCGCTTCTGCGCCTTTTATAACGGTGACCTGGTCATCTCGCCATGGGCATTGAAAGAAGCTGAAAAGGGCGAGATCTCGCTGGAAATTTATCTCAAACATGAGCTGTCCCATTCATTGATTTTTCAGCACACCGGATTGATAAGGGCTTTTCGCTATCCGCATTGGCTGCTTGAAGGCATCGCCATGTACAGCTCAAACCAGATGGGCACATCATGGTATCCTTCGAAGGCCGAGACCTGGAGCTGCATCAGAAACGGCAATTTTCTCTCCCCAAAATATTACAAGACCAGGAAGGAAGATCAGATCAGGCTCGACGTGGAACGCAGAATCACTTTCATCTATTCAGAGTTTGCCTGTATTGTCGATTACCTTGTGGAACACTATGGCAGGGATAAATTGATCTCGTACATGAAAGGACTCATCAGCGACGGCGGTCATGACAAGGTCTTCAGAGAGATTTATGGCATCGAGTTCGATACATGCATGGAAGAGTTCAAAGAATTCGTGATGCAGGAGTAACAGCAAGGGCATGGCCAACCGCGGCATCGGGAACCAGGCCGGCCGGTTTGCCCTGCACTTTGGATGAGGTAGACGAAGAGGATTAATAACGACCACGCAATGCGGCAGCCGCTGAATCGCGCAAGCCCCACTAATTGAAAGCAGGAAATGAACTGTTTTATTCGACCTTTGACCCCGGAAGATGAACCCTTTCTTTGGGAGATGCTATATGAAGCGGTCTATGTTCCCGAAGGGGAACCGCGTCCGCCGCGCAAGATCGTTCGCCTTCCGGAGATCGCCCGCTACGTCCAGGAGTGGGCGGCTGAGGGCGGTTATGGATTCCTCGCCGGCGACAGCGGGACGGGCCAAGCGGTAGGTGCCGCCTGGCTGCGACTGTTGACGGGCACGAACCGGGGTTTTGGCTATGTGAATGACGCCACGCCCGAGTTGTGCATTGCAGTCTTGCCGGGGCACCGCGGACGAGGCATAGGGACGCAGCTGCTTGCCCGCCTGTTCGAGTCCGGCTGCGGGTATGCATCGGTTTCATTGAGTGTCTCGATGGCTAATCCTGCCCTGAGGTTGTACCAGAGATTCGGTTTCGAGATCGTGGGCAGCGTGGGCGATTCATACACCATGATAAAGACGATCAGGGATTCATAACCAAACGCTGATCCATCCGCCAGTAAAAATGACTTTTACGCTGGATAATTAATGCGCTCTTTCGCAAATATGGAGCAGGACCATGAGTGAAGAAACCAAATCAATTCACGAATTCGATTTTGGACTGATCTGCGAATATTTTTCATCGATTGAACGCCAGGGGCCCGGCAGCCCGGAAGTGACCATCAAGGCCTTGAGTTTTATCGACCATCTGACCCCTGCATCCCGTATCGCCGATATCGGTTGTGGATCAGGCGGTCAGACCATGGTCATGGCTCGTCACGCGCCCGGGCACATCACCGGCATCGATCTCTTTCCCGCTTTCATAGAGCTGTTCAACAGCAATGCTCGTAAATTGAATCTTCAGGAAAGAGTGACCGGCAGAGTCGGTTCGATGGAAAAACTTGCTTTTGAGGCGGAAGAACTGGACCTGATCTGGTCGGAGGGAGCGATCTATAATATCGGATTTGAACGCGGCCTCAATGAATGGCGCGGTTTTTTAAAACCCGGAGGCTTTATCGCTGTCTCCGAGGCCTCGTGGTTCACCGACGAGCGGCCGGCTGAAATCGACCAATTCTGGAAGAATGCCTATCCGGAGATCGATACCATTCCGGTCAAGGTCGCACAAATGCAAAAAGCCGGCTACATTCCTGTCGCCACTTTTGTTCTGCCCGAAAACTGCTGGACAGAACATTTTTATGAACCGCAAATCCCTGCCCAGGAAAGCTTTCTGAAGAAACATGCCGGCAACAAAACGGCTGAAGAACTCGTGGCCAACGAAAGGCATGAGGCGGAATTATATCTCAAGTATAAAGAATTCTATGGCTATGTTTTCTATATCGGGAAAAAGATTTGATCTCTGCGCCTGACGCTTAAAATCCTGCCGGCAAACCGGCCGTGCGGAGTTATCCTTTTCGCATCCGGCAATCCTCATCCTCATATTCGATCTCGACCGTTGTATGCTCGAGGTCGGCCTGCGCCAGCAGCCCCAGCGCGGCCTTCTTGACGCTGATCACCTGCGCCTTGGTGGCCCCGGCGGGGACGACGAGGTGGGTGGTGAGGACGTGGTGCTCGCCATCGAGAGACCACGCATGCGTATGGTGGGTTGAGAGCACACCGTCAATGGAGCCGAGCGCATGGTCAAGCGCGTGGAGATCGAGCTCCGGCGGGGCGGCCTGCAGAAAGATCGCCAGCGTCTTGCGCAGATTACGGACCACGTTGTAGAGAATGTAGCAGGTGATTAGAATGGAGAGCAGCGGGTCGAGGATGTGGAAATCGGTGATGAGCAGCGAGATACTCACAATCAGAACTGCGACCCATCCGAGAACATCCTCGAGCAGATGCCACGCGATCATTCGGGCGTTCATGGTCTTGCCGCCGCGCAGGCGCAGGACAGCCGCGCCGTTGACAAGAATGCCCAGAATTGCCAGGGCCAGCATACCGCCGGGGTCGGCGTGCTCCGGCTCGATCAGCCGGGGGATGGCCCGGGAGAGGATGAAGATGGATCCGGCCAGGAGGACGACGGCGTTGATCAACGCGGCCAGAAGCGACAAACGCCGGTAGCCGTAGGAATAGGGGCCCTTGCCGGGCCTGCGGGCGCGGCCCTCCATATACCAGGAGAGGCCGATCGAAAACGAGTCCCCCAGGTCATGCAGCGAGTCCGACAGGATCGCCAGGCTGTTGGTGAGGAACCCGCCGATCACCTCGATGATCGTGAAGGCGAGATTCAGGAAGAATGCCGTTCGAATGCTGACACTGGCGTCATGTGAATGTGAGTGATGAGTGCTCATAATCCTGGTCCGGGTGGTTGACGTCGGCCGATCTGCAGCGCGAGCGAGAGAGCTGCTCCCGGCAACAGGTTGAATAACAGTGCGGCCGCGGTTGAGGTCTCCTCATTTTCTGTCACAGCCTGTACATCGGCTCCATCTCATCTTCAAAGATGATCAGCTCATCATTTTTAAATTGAATGAAATCCTCACTGGAGGGATGGCCGGGATAGGGCGCATAGAAATGACCGGGATAGGCATTGCGC
>DAOOPF010000113.1:0-1951 GCA_035388125.1 bacterium
TCGCCGAGCTGCCAGTAGATGGCGCCGATATTGAGGTCGGCGCGGGCCATGCCGCCGCGGTCGCCGAGCATCTCCAGATAGTCGCCGGCCTTGAGAAAGTGATCGAGGGCGGTCTCGCGTTCCGCACGGGCCAGTCGGGTCAGTCCCATCTGAAAATGGGCGCGGGCGAGGGCGGGCTCGCTGGCCATGGCTCCGGCCTGGGTGAGGAAGGTGTCGAGATAAGCCACCGAGCGCTGCAGGTCGCCGGTCTCGCGCATGAGCTGACCGAGGCGCTGGTAGACCATGGCGGACTCGTACGGGCGGCCGATGGCGAGATTCATGGTAGCGGCGCGGTGGTAGCTTTGCACCGCTTCGGCGGTCCGCCCCTCTTTCTCATAGAGCTGGGCGATCTTTTCCAGGGTGTAAGCCTGGGTGAGGCTGTCCGGGGGGATGTTGAGCAGGCGGTTAAGAGTCTGCCGTGCCATCGGCCACTCTTTGCGCTCCATATAGGCGTCGGCGAGTTCGCGCCGGCTCAGGATCAGTCCCGCCGGATTGGCCATCGGGCCGAAGAGGGTTTCGGCCTGGAGCAGGGGCTCGATCGCCTCGCTGCTGCGCCGGGCCTGATTGAGCAGTCCGCCGAGATGAAGAATGGACCAGGCCTGCAGGGGCTTTTGCTTCGCTCCCTCGCCGGCCAGCCGGTAGAGGGCTTCGCAATCGGTCTCAAGGGTGGCTTTCGATGCGCCGCGGGCGCCGGCGAGGTTTTGCTGGGCGCGCCAGGCGGCCCTGAAGGCGAGCACCGGATTCTCCCGCCAGGCGGCAGCGGACGCCGAAGCGAGCAGACCGGCCGGCGCCTCGAGCAGAGCGGCATTGATCATCTGCGCCGCGGAAGTGTCAGCGGCGAGCTCGACGCAGGCCACTTCATCGATCTGGGGATAGACCGGCAGAATCCATTCGGTGACAGGACGCTGGGGCAGCGGGTAAAGCGGCAGTGCAAAGCGGACCCGGACGCCGGCCGCCGAGGGCGCCAGATCGAAAAGCCAGGAAGCGCCGGTGGAGCCGAGGAGGTCGCGGGCCAGTCCGCATACTTCGGAGCCGGAGGGGATCATGCGTTCGCGTGGAAGAATCTTGACCCGCAGCGGCCGCTGACTTTCGTCCATGCGCAGGGCGGCAAAAAACTCCCGGCAGGTCTCGAGATACTCCTCCTGTTCCAGGTCGCCGGTCAGCAGCACCACGCCCTGTTCATCCGGCCTGAAAGTGTGACCGGTGAGGGAATCGCCGGCGGCGAAGCGCTCGAGCAGGGGAGCGAGGAGCGCTGCCACCGGCGGCAGGGTGTCCGCCGGCAGAGTCTGCTCGCTAACCGCCGCCACCACGCCCGACGGAAATTCCAGGATCCGCGAGGTGATGACCGCAGCGCCCGAGCGCCGTTCGAGCCGGCAAAAGATGACGCCATCCATGCCGAGGTCGAGATTGGCACGGCCGAGGCTGAGAGGCTCAAAATGGTCGGGGAATTCGGGGGTGACCTGCTCCTCGAGGTGCTCGAGGATGGCCTCCGGGGCGACCAGGGTCACACCCGGCTGCGCGGGCAGCCAGGCGAGGGCGTTGTTCATGGTCTGGTTAAAACGGTCGACCGCCGCCGGATCAGCAGCGGGATTGGCGAGGGGGACAAACCCCAATCTGAGACCGGCCGGCTCACCCGGAAGGGGAAGTGCCCGTGTGCAGAGAGAGAGGCCAATAAGAGCGACAAGGTGTATCTTTTTCATTCTTTACCAACTTGATGTTAAGGCCGGAGGTGCGTATCGTGAACTGCCGGATCGATGGATGTTCCATACAGCTTATTACGCACTCCGTGCCGTAAATGCGGAATTATTTATCCGTTTCGCCGGGACCGGCAAGGCGGTCATCGCGGGGCAGCCGGATGCTCAGCAGCTCCCCCTGCGGGTCGAGGGGCTCGATCTCAAAATGTGCGGACGTG
>DAOOPF010000113.1:2051-11669 GCA_035388125.1 bacterium
CCGGACCGTCATGGCGCAGCTCCAGAAGCAGTGCGCTCCCCTCCTGCCGGGCTTTGAGGGTGACCGTCACCGGGGCATCGGTCCGCTCCACGCCGCTGCGGACCGCATAGGCGGCCAGAGGCTGGAGGAGCAGGCTCGGGACTCTCCACTCGAGGCAGTCCGGCGTCACCTCATCGGCCAGCTGCAGGCGTTCGCCGAAGCGGGCGCGCTCGATGGAGAGAAACATCGCCGCGCAGCGCATCTCGAGATTGAGCAGGGTTGCCGGCTGCTGGTCAAGCTCATGGGCGAGCCGGATATACTGGGCCAGTTTTTCGATGACCGTGCGCGCCTGTTCGGGGTTGGCAACGGTCAGGGCTGCGGCGTTGTGCAGGGTATTGAAGAGGAAAAGCCGGTCCACCTGCCAGGGTTGGCCCTGCTCCAGTATCCCGGGCTGGCCCGGTTCGGCCGGCCGGAACGCATCCGCCGCCACCTCCGGCCGTTCATCCAGCCGGCGCATCAGCAGCGCACCCGCCAGGCCTGCCGCAGCGCACACCGCCACGATCCAGACCGCCGGTTTGCCGGGCAGCGTAAAGTAGGCCGCAAGATTGAGACAAGCCAATGCGATGGCCGATCCGGACAAGCCTGCGCCGGCCCAACTCTTCAACTTTTCTCTCATACGTGTTCATCTCCCGCCGGGATCGAGCGCCCAGCAGCGGGCTCAATCCGGAATTCACTCTTAATATGCACAGGCAGGGCTTCATCTGTGTTGATGCAGAGCACAGGATTGGCTTTCTTGACCCCAAAACGGGGCGAAAACCACCCCTGAATGGGCTCCATAGCCCCCTCGACCACCTGCAGCTGCAGTGAAGCCGGCCCCGATAGGCGGATGGAGAGATGGCAGCGTTCGAAGCGGGCCTCAACGCGGTCAGGCGCCGGCATCGTCCATTGACAGGGAGCGAGATGCCAGAACAACTCCACCAACATCCGTCCGCTGCCCGCCAGCTCATCCTCGATCACCCAGAGCCCCTTCTCCACCGCCACGCGGCGGCGGTGGATGACGCCCAGCCGCCTGAAGCCGTCGTGTTCGCCGGCAACAGAGACCCTCCCCCCGGCCTCGCCGGGCGTCAGCAGGCGCGCTTCCGCCCGGTGGCCCCACTGGAAGGGACCGAGAATCCCGGACTGGTCCCTGCCCGCGACGCGCACGGTATTGTGGGCGGCGGTGCCGCGGAAATAGCGGCGCCAGCTCTCCTCGCCGCGGTACTGATAGGTGCCGCTGTCGATGAGCAGGGGCTCACCGGCGGCGGTGAGCGTAAAACTCAGGGCATCCGCGTGGCCGTGCGCGGCCATGGCGTCCAGGCCGAGCGGGCCGGCATCGAAAAGTCCGGTTGAACGGACGGCCTCCCACTCGCTGCGCAGCACCGCATAGCCGCCATCGGGAAAGAGGCGCAGGGCCGGCCTCGGCCCGGCCTGCGCCGGGATGCGGCCGAACGCATCCGCGGCCGCCGCTCCGTGCAGCCAGAAAAGGGCGGGCGAAAAGCCGGCGGAGAGGGCTTTGAAATCGGCGCGTCCGAAACGCAGTGCGGCCGAGCCGAGCAGATCGCGCCAGGGCGAGGCGCTCTCCCCGCCCGCCGTCGTCCGGCCGCCGGCGCGGGCAGGATCCAGGAGCAGGGCCTGGCCGTCATCCCCGTCACCGATCTGCGGCAGAGAGCCCGCCTCATCGATGAGGGCGGCGGTGAAATCGGCCATCCGCTCCAGCCGCTGCAGTGCAGCCGGGGGGACGCGCTCTCCGGCCGCGGCGGCGGCGATAATCGCAAGCGTTCCATAATCATATAGATAACGCTGATAGCCGGTACTCTGTTCCTTGATCACCCCGTCGGGGTGCACCTGACGCACCAGTTCTTTCCAGAAAAGGGCGAATCCCCGTTCCCGCCAGGCCGGCGCCCGCTTCAGTTCCGGGAAAAATGTGCCGGCGTGAATGAGCCCCAGACACTCACCGAGGAGATGATTGTTGGCCGACGATCCGCGCGAGAGGTGCTGCGCGATCTGTTCGGCCTGCTGGTGGACCGAGACCAGCAGCCGGCCGTAGAACCCGGGGGTCAGCAGGGGCGCATCCTTGACCAGGGCCAGCGCCCAGCTCCACGAGATCAGCCGCAGGCCCAGCTCGAGCATGCTGGTCCAGTTGATGCCCCGGCCGGCCGGATTATCATCGAGCCAGCTCTGCCACTGATCGAGGAGCGCGCGGGCGCTGCGCTCTTCCCCCTCCAGCAGCCAGGCCTGGCCGAGGGTGACGAAGTGCTGGTGGCGGTTGAGCTCCCAGATCTCCCTGACGCCCGGGCAGCAGCCGGGCCGCCAGTAGGGGATGGCCGTCCAGTGGCTGAGGGGCATGGAGCGCTGCGCCAGGGGATCGAAATGCCAGTCGATGCGTGCGGGGAATTCGAGCACCGAGGAGAGCAGGGTGAAGCGGCGGTCGGCCGCTCTGCCGGCCGCAGCGAGCAGCCCGGCATGACCGGCGGGCCAGCGGGCGGCGAACCATTCACCGGGGCGGGTGGGCGGCTCCTGCTCAAAGGGGAAGAGCCGGCGCGTGCGGGCGGCGGCCAGCAGCGCTGCCGGTTCCTGGACCGGGGAGGCGAGGAGAGCCTCCAGAGCCGGCGCCGGACGGCCGGCCAGGCGGCGCGACCAGCGTGCGGCGAGATGGCCCCGCAGACGGGCCGCCGCCTCGGCGGGGCTCATCGCCCGGAGGCGATGCCAGTAGGTTTTGTACTCCGTGAGTGGCATCCCTACTCCCTGATCCACTGCGAATCGCGCCGGTTTTGCAGCAGGCTGGCGCGGCTGATCGCCCCGGCGCCGAATTTCTTGCGCACATCATCCATAATGCTGTCCACCTTCTCCTTGCGTCCATCCCCCTCCCGGAAGAGCTCCATCTGCCCCTCGCCCTGCTGAAGCCGCGAGAGGGCAACCCCGAGCAGCCGGACTTTCTGCCCCCCGCGCTTGAAGGAAGCGAAGAGCTGCATGACATGGCTGAAGAGCTCCTCGCTGCTGTCGGTCGCGCGCTCCAGCGAGCGGGAACGGGTGAAGGTCGTAAAATCGGCGAGGCGGATTTTGAGGGTGATGGTGCAGCCGCGTACCGCATGGCGGCGCATATCGTAGGCCAGATCGTCGCAGAGGCCGAGAAGGGTGCTGCGCATCTCCTCTTCGTCGCTGCAGTCGGTCATAAAGGTGGTTTCTCGGCTCATCGACCTGGCGGCATGATCGTTGGAGACCGGGCGCTCGTCGAGGCCGCGCGCCAGCCGCCAGAAATGGAGTCCCGTCTGCCCGAACCGGTCGACCAGCTCTTTCTGCGAGCGGGCGGCGAGATCGCCGATGGTGAAGATGCCCATCGCCTGCATGACCGGCACGGTCTTGGGTCCGCAGCCCCAGAGCCGGCTGATCTCGAGGGGAGCGAGAAAAGGTTCAACCCCGCCCTCCGGGACGATGACCAGCCCGTCCGGCTTGCGCAGGTCGGAGGCGATCTTGGCGACGAACTTGTTGGGCGCGATACCGATCGAGGCGGTCAGGCCGGTGCTGGTGCGGATTTCCGTCTTGATCCGCACGGCCATGGCCTCGGCTCCGCCGAAGAGTTTCTGCGTGGAAGTGATGTCGAGAAAGGCTTCATCGATGCTGAGCTGCTCGCGATCGGGGCTGAAATCGGCGAGAATGGCCATCACCTGGCGCGAAATGCCGGCGTAGCGGCTGCCGCGGGGCCGGACGTAAATGGCATCGGGATTGAGCTTCCAGGCCTGGGAGATGGGCATGGCGGAATGGATGCCGAAGCGCCGCGCCTCATAGCTGCAGGTGGAGACCACGCCGCGGCCCCGGCCTGCCTGGGGATCGGAACCCACCACCACCGGCTTGCCGCGCCACTCGGGATGGTCGTTCTGCTCCACCGCCGCAAAAAAAGCATCCATATCGATATGAAGGATTGTCCTGGACACGGTTGGGTCCCCTGCCCGGTCAGCGAGCATCTGCCAGGAAACGGGTGATCGGCTCACGCCAGCCGGCCTCGTCCCGGTAGGCGACGACGGTGATGCCCGGCCGGCTGATGCCGGTGATCATGCGCGAGATGAAGAGCCCCTCTTCGTGGAGGGCGAGGAGCGGCTTGCCGAAATCGAGGGCATAGCAAATCTCGTAGCCCACCCCCAGTGAGGGGTTGGAAATTTCTGCCACCACCCGGTCGCACGACTCAAGCCAGGCCGCGTCGCGCTCATAGATCTGGCGCGCGCTATAGTTCATCTCCCCGCTCAGCACATCCGCAGCGACGATGTGCTCAGTCAGGACTGTATGGCCGAGCGTTTTGAGAAGCTCCACCATGCGGGTGCATGCGGGCAGATAACGCCGCCCGCCCGAGATCGAGGTCGCGAAATAGATCTGCATCGTGTCAGCCGGGCTCCCTTGGGGTGAACGGTTTTCTCATGACGATATAGCTGCGCACCCCCTCCTTGACCAGGGGGAGCAGCAGCCGCTCCAGCCCGGTCGCCGCGCAAAAGCGGTGGCAGGCGAGGGTGAAGGTATGGAAAAAGGCCTCGTTGGCGCGGCCGAGCCGCTGTGAGCGCAGGGCCTTGTTGATCCAGCGGACGAAGAGGAGGAGAGCCGCCGGCAGTTTGGCGGCGTACTTGACCTCCTTTTCGAGAGTGCCCGATTCGGCCGCCTCGAGTCCGGCCGCGCGGGCCAGCTCTTCGAGCTGCTCGGGCCGGTAGGCGGTGTGAAAATAGTGTCCGCCGCAGCCGCACTCCACTCCGTACTCCTCGAGGATGCCGAGCGGCAGATACTCCGGACGGCGGCCGTGATAGTTCGGCGTGGTCAGCAGAGCCTGTCCGCCGGGCTTGAGGACGGCGGCGATGCCGGCAAAGATGGCGCCGGGATTGAGACAGTGCTCGAGCACCTCGCTGCAGAGCAGGTGGTCGAATGAACCGGGACGGAAGCAGTCGAGGCGTTCGGCGTCGCCCTGGACGAGACAGCCGGCGAGGGCCGCCGGGCTCTGGCGCAGGGCGCCGAGACTGATATCCAGCCCGAAGCGGGGGCCGCCCCGCCAGCTCTCCAGATAGCCGCCGCGGTTGCAGCCGACATCGAGCAGGCTCCCCTCAAGGCCCGCCAGGCGGCCGAGGATGAACTCGCGCCGGAGCTTGCCGCGCAGAGTGGCGTAGACCTCTTCCTCCTCCGGATATTTTTCACCGACCTGCTGATAGAACTCCTTCAGCGCGGCCCTGGTGTCGTCGGACATCAAATCCTCACGCAATAACTTTTCCCTCACGGCGCCGGGGTGCGCGCACGACAATCAAATTTACATAATTTTACGGAAAAATCCCCGCATAATTTCGCGCTCCTCGCTCCGGAAAAAACCGGTGACCGCGAGCAAAAGCGGCCAGGCGGCGAAGAGTGCGAGCCGGACCGCCACGGGGGGGGACAGAACGGGCAGCCTGGCCAGGGCGTAGATGATGGCCGTGCAGAGGGCGAGCTGCAGCAGGCGGGGCCACTCGTAGGGGATGGGATAATATTTCTGCGCAAAGAGGAACAACCCGAGCGCCATGAAGGCATAGGCGATCAGCCGCGCCCAGGCCGAGCCCAGCGGCCCCCAGAGCGGGATGAATAGAAAATTGGCGGCCAGGCTGACCGCCACTCCCGCGATCGTCACCAGGGCGATAAGGCCGCTCTTCTTTTCAAGATAGAGGGCCGCCTCGAAGACCAGGTAGAGGGCGTAAAAAAGGGAGGCGAGCATGATCAGCGGCACCACGCGGGCGCTCGCCCAAAAGGCCTCGCCGAAAAAAGAGTAGCCGCCCACGCGCAGGCGCAGCAGTTCATCGATGAAGAGGCTCATGAGCAGAAAGAGCGTCAGGCAGGCGGCGAACATATAGGTCAGGATGCGGCTGAAGATCTTTTTGGCCTCTTTCTCCTGCGAAGTGGCGAGGAAATAGGGCTGCCAGGCGAAGCGGAAGGCGGCCACGAGCAGCCCCATCACCATTCCCACCCTGACGCCGGCGCTGTAGAGGCCGGCGGCCGCGACCGAGTCGAGCCGCTCGAGCAGCAGCCGGTCCGCGCTGTCGATGAGCGCGATGGCCAGTCCCGCCGGCAGAAAGGGGAGGCCGAAGCGGAGCAGCTGCCGCAGCCAGTCGACGGAAAAGCGCCCGCCGCCGCTGCGCAGAACGAGGGGGATGAGGGCGAGCAGGGTCAGGGCCGAGGCGGCGAGGTTGGCGGCGAACATGCCCTCCACCCCCATCCGGAGATGGAGGATGAAGTAGAGATTGGCGGCGAGGAGGACCAGGGCCGAGCCGGTCTTGATCATGACGTAGAGCCAGGACTTTTCATCCGCGCGCAGCAGCAGCAGCGGGATAAAAGCGGCGGTATCGCAGAAAAGAATCCCGGCGAGGAGACGGATGACCAGCACCAGATCGACGCCGGCGCTGCGGGCGTCGGCGCCGAAAAAGAGAGAAACCAGCTGCGGCGAGAAGAGGACGAGCAGCAGCGAAAAGAAGAGGCTCGAGAGGGTCAGGGTCCACATCGCCGTGGTGAAGATGGCGCGCCGCTGCCGCTCCTGGCCGGCCAGGATGTAGAAGCGCATAAAGCCCGCATCCAGGCCGTAGGCGTAGAGGAGGGTGAAGACCGTCAGCCAGGTCAGAGCCAGGCCGGCGACGCCGAAGCCACCCGTGGAGAAGAGGTTGGTGTAGAGGGGCAGCAGGAAATAGCCGACAGAGCGGCTGAGGATATGGCCGATGCCGTAAATGGCAGAGTGCCTGACCAGGCGTTTGATGGGCTGATAGAGGGACATGAGCCGCCGCAAGGTTGGTGATGCTAAAGCCGGCCGAACTCCCAGCAAGTCTCGATCATGGCGCGATAGTTCGTCACCGGGATGTAGTTGGGGATGCTGTTGCCCGAGCCTACGCAATAGCCGCCGTTGCGCCCCACCTCATCGATCAGGCTGCGCACGATGGCGCGGATCGCTTCCGGTTGCCCGCGCGCAAGCAGGTCCATATCGACACTGCCGATCAGCCCCAGACGCGGCCCGAAGGCGGCCTGCACTTCGCGGATCTCCATCGCCTTGGGCTCGATCGGATGCAGGGTGGTCACCCCCAGCCCGATCAGCTCCTCGATCACCTCCCAGAGCCGGCCATCGCTGTGATAGAGACAGGGCATGCTCCGGGCCTGGCAGAGGGCTCCGATCTTTTTCATCCACGGAAAGAGATAGCGGCGCAGGGTGGGTGGAGAGATCATCAGCCCGGAAAAGTAGGCGATATCGTCGCTGTAAAAGAGCCCCCCGACGGTTTCATACTGCGCCATGCGCTCAAACAGCGCATGGATGATAGTGCCGACCCGCTCGAAGACGGCCTCCACCAGCGCGGGATCCTCGACCAGGGCATAGGAAAAGGTCTCAAAACCCATGAACTCCCAGGTGAAAGTAAAGATATCGCCGTACTGGCCGATCACCCGCATTTCGGGGGGCATGATCTTCTCCGCCTCATCGAACCAGCGGAAGGCGGCATCGGTCACCTCGGCCCACTGGAAGCGTTCAAACTCCTCCCAGGTGGTGATGGCCCCCTTGCTCTCGGTGCCCCAGTTGCGGGCGCGGTCCAGGGCCGTGGCTTCTGAGCGGCGCTGGCCGTCCTTCGGCGCCGCCGCCCCGGGATTCATATCGATGACCGGAGCGAGCTTGATGTAATCGTAGCCGGCCAGACGGTAGAAATCGATCTTGTCCTGCAGATTCTGCAGGGGGCGGCCGAGAAACTGGCCCATGACGCCCTCGTCGATGCCGAGCTCCATGAGCGGGACGCGGTCCGCTTTGCCGCCGAGCAGGGTGGTGCGCAGCCGGCCGAAATCGGGGCCGTAGGGGGCGAAGGGGCCGGACATCAGTTGGATCCTCCCTGGACCACCCCGTTCTCCAGGGTGCCAAGCTCGGCGATGGTGCCCTCGATGCGGTTGCCGGGCAGGATCGGGCCCACCCCCTCCGGGGTGCCGGTCAGGAGGAGGTCGCCGGGCTCGAGGGTCATGAACCGGGAAATATAAGCGATCAGCTCTGGAATCCCGTAGACCATGTCGGCGGTGCTCCCCTTCTGGCGCACCTCGCCGTCGACCTTGAGTTCGAGGGTGAGGTTGTGGGGATCGGCCACGCTGCCGGCCGGTACCAGCCAGGGACCGAGGGGGCAAAAGGTGTCCATTCCCTTGGCCAGTGTCCAGGGTTTACCCTTCTTCTGCTCCTCGCGCTGCATCTCGCGGGCGGTGACGTCGTTGGCGATGGTATAGCCGGCGACATGCTCCATCGCCTTGGCCTCGGGGATGTTGGCGCCGCGCTTGCCGATCACCAGGGCGAGTTCGAGTTCGTGGTCGACCCGGCCGACGCCGGCGGGGATGCGGATACTGCCCTGATGGGGGAGCAGGCTCGAGGGCACCTTGGCGAAGTACATCGGGGCTTCCGGAACGGTGTTGTTGAGCTCGGCGGCGTGGGCGCGATAGTTGCGACCGAGACAGAGGATCTTGGTCGGGCGCTGAACGGGCAGCTGCCAGCTGAAGGGCTCCCTGATGATGAGGTCATCGAGGCTGCGATACTCCCCGACCGCGGCGATGACCTCGGCGAAGGTCTCCTCCGAAAAATAGTCCAGTTCGACCATGAGCTGGAGAAAAGGCAGCTCCGGAGCCCGGGGAAAATTCTTCAGCTCCTTGAAGTAGCCCCAGAGCTGGGTGAAATTGAGCAGCCCCTCGGGGGTTTGCACGCCGATGCGGGGTTCCCCCTTGGCTGTCAGATAGGAAAAGGCCTTCATGTCCGATCCTCCTGGTGAGTATTTCCGGTCTGGTGGTCAAGTATATCAAAAACGGGATTAAGAATCAAGGAAAATATGCTCGGCCCGGGGTCTGCGGCCGGGCAAATAAAAAAAGCCCCGGCGGAGGGGCCTCGGCCGGGGCGGTGAATTTATCTGCTGCGGGGCGGTTGATGGCCCCGGGCGAAGGTGATGAGCTGGTCCGCAAGCAGCACGAGCAATAGCGCACCGGCGAACATCAGAATCGAATTGACGGGAAGGGCAATGCGGTTGCTCATCTCGGCGAGGCGGGGCAGAAAATTGAGCTCCCTGAGCCACTCCCAGGAGAGGTTAATTTCCGGCAGTCTCATTTTGCGCGCCTCTTCCACGTACTCCGCCGGCCGCAGATAGGGCAAGGAGAGGCTCAAGGCCATGATCAGCCCGCCGATGATCAGGATGGAGTGGAGCAGGTTTTCATGGAGCGGGCCGAGGGTATCCCGTCTGATCTTGCGCATCACCTTTTCGGGCAGGGCCGGAGAGGGCTGCCACGCCGGTGCGGATGTAAGGGCGGCGAAGAGGGGCTCATAGGCGTCAAGCCGCTCCTGGCAAAAGGGACAGCCGCGGAGATGGTCGAGTTTGGCTCTGTCCGCCAGCTGGTGGTCGAGATAGAGCTGCAGTTCCGCATCGCGCAGATGGTCCGTCATGATGTTGCCTCCACAGGATAGTGCGCGGTGAGGCGGTCGCGCAGAACACGCCGCGCACGAAAAAGATAATTTTTGACTGTGCCCTCGGGAAGGCCGGTGATCTCGCCGATTTCGGCATAGTTCATCTCTTCGAGATGAAAAAGGGTCAGGATGGTGCGGTAGTGCAGGGGCAGCGC
>DAOOPF010000114.1:0-11634 GCA_035388125.1 bacterium
CGAAATAACGCTTGCTGCCCTCGCTGCGTTTGTACCACTCCACCACCTTTTCCGGTCCGTACTCATAACCGAGATAGCTGACGAAACGGGCGCCGTAGAGATAGGAATTGGCGCCGACCTGGAAATCGATCGCTGTCCCCTCCGCTTCGAGCCCGACCACATTGTAAAAAGGGGCCCGGTCGCAAACCATGGCGCGGAAGACCATCTCGTCATAGGAACCCTGTGCCCGTCCCAGACCGCCGGCCAGCCAGGTCTCCATGAAAACGGCAATGCCCTCGAGGTACCAGCGCGGGGTCAGCAGCCGTGGTGTGGTGAGATAGGCATAGATGAGCGAGACCGGATCCTCCGCGGCGTCCTGCACCTTGCCGCAAAAAAGCGCGCGAAAAAACCGGTCGCTGCCGGCCGCCTGGTCGGTGGTGATGACGTGCACGGTCTCATGATTCATCAGCCAGTTCATGCGCTCATTTGCCGTCGTGGTCTCGTAGATATAATTGTGGGGAGCGAGCTCCATGCGGATAAAATTGCGCGGTACGGAGATGGCGCCGGCATTGCCGTAATCCCCGAAATCCTGCAGGTAAACGGTGTTTTTTTCATCGCTGTGATAATCGAAAATCCGGCTCTCGAAGCTGCGGGCATTCAGGAAGCAGCGCGAGAGATGGGGAAGGATGAATTCATGCACCCTGCCGAAATAGACCAGATCCATACGCCGGGTGGATTGGATACTGAGCTGGCCGGAAGCGCTGGAGACACAAAGTGCCGAAAGAAAAAGGAAAAACAGCAAGCCGTTGCGTCTTTTCGTCATCATCTCTCCAATAGTCTCCACGGCTCGATGAGCAACCCGGGAAAAGAATACCTCAGCCATCACTATGTGATGCAAGCGGAAGCGCTCCTTTTCGGGGGGCGCTTCCGCTATTGAAAATCAAATGCAAAGGGAGTATACGGGTCAACCCACCGGCGGAGCGCGAGGGGATTCACGCCTGCCGGTGGGCCAATCTCAGAGTGAAACTATTCGGCAGTGGATCTACCTTCCGCCGTTTGCATGGACGCGATGGTCTGGGCATCGAGCGTTTGCAGGGCGGCAATGCTTCTGCCGTCGAGGGTTTGCAGGGCGGCAATCGCTTTGCCATCCAGGGTCTGCAGAGCGGCAATGGATTTGCCATCCAGGGTCTGCAGGGCGGCAATGGCCTTGCCGTCGATGCTTTGCAGAGCGGCAATCGACTTGCCATCGAGGGTTTGCAGCGCGGCGATGGACCTGCCATCCATGGTCTGCAAGGCTGCGATCGACTTGCCGTCGAGGGTTTGCAGGGCGGCAATTGCTTTGCCATCCATGGTTTGCATAGCTGCGATCGCCTTGCCATCCAGCGACTGCAGGGCAGCGATCGACCGGCCGTCGGTAGTCTGCAGTGCGGCGATGGACTTGCCATCCAGAGTCTGGAGCGCCGCGATCGCCTTGCCATCCAGGGTCTGCAGCGCGGCGATGGACTTGCCGTCCAAGGTCTGCAAGGCAGCGATCGATTTGCCGTCCAGGGTTTGAAGAGCGGCGATAGACTTGCCATCAAGCGTCTGCAAAGCGGCGATCGACTTGCCGTCCAGAGTCTGTAGAGCGGCGATGGACTTTCCATCCAGGGTCTGCAAAGCAGCAATCGCTTTCCCATCCATGGTCTGCACAGCGGCGATCAACTGCTTGTCCGCAATGATCTTTTGTACGGTCTCATTCTGCAGCAGCTGCTGCAATTCGCTGTCGGTCAAGGTTACATCCTGGCTGCTCATCTGCCCGGATTCATACTTGTCGGCTTTCTGTACGGCGCCGATTGTCCCCTGCGTGGCGGATTCCGGCGGCCAGGGATAAAACCGGGAAATGAGCACACCGACGACCACGACTGCGGCAGCGCCAATCAACAACCATTTGTACTTGGGTGACATGGGATCCTCCTGTCGATGAAAAATGAGTTGTGTAAGGGTATGTTTTTCCGCTTTCTTTTTACGAACAGAACGCATAATCTGAACGGAAAGATGGGCGGGTGGTTCGGCCTCCGGCATCCTCTCCAGCAGCCGTGTCATTTCGGCCTGTTCGTCATAAAGGGCCTGGTCGCCGGGGTGCTGCTGGAGCCAGGCATGCCACGCGCGCTGCTCCTCTTCGGTGAGCGTCCCGTCGAGGGCCTTTTGCATGAGAGTATAATCGGTTTTATGTTTCATTTTTAACACCCAACTTGACGAGAATAAGCTTCAGGGCGCTGCGCGCCCGGAAGAGTTGCGATTTTATCCGGCTTTCAGAACGATCCATGATGAAAGCGATCTCCTGATAACCAAGATTTTGAAAGTGGCGCAGAATGATCAACGCCCGGTCATCCGGCTTCAAATACATCAAGGCCTCCTGGATTGCCTCCGCCAGCTCGAAGGAGGGTTCCGCTGCGCTCTCCATGCGCGTCTCATCCAGGCTGCTGCGCCGTTTCCCCCGCCGGTACTCATTGATCGCTTCGTTCATCGCGATACGGTAGATCCAGCTGAAGAGGGAGAGACCGGTAGTGTAGAGGGTGAGCTTTTCGAAGACCTTGACAAATGTTGCCTGGGTCACCTCTTCAGCTAAAACGCCGCTGTGGGTGATGCGCAGAGCCAGATTATAGACCGGTTTCTGGTAGCAATGAATCAGCTCTGCGAAGGCCTGATCGTCGCCATTCCTGCAGCGGCGGATCAGCTCATCTTCCTGGCGTTCACTCATACATACAATCCAGATCGACAAAAGTTGCCAAGTTTCATCCCTTTATATTATTTTATTGTGAAAATGGTATCAAGTCCGGCATACCTGAAAATTTCGGTGATATGCGGATTGAGATTTTTCAGGATCAGCTGCTCATTCCTTTGCATCAGCCGTTTTTGGGTCGCGATGAGCACACCAATGCCCGCACTGGAGATATACTCCAGCTGGCTGCAATCGACCTCCGTGCTGTGATCGACCTGATTGAAGGCCTTCATGGCGGTCTCCTCCTGGGAAGCGTCAAAACGTCCAGTCAGGAGCAGGATGCCCTGCTCATTGTGTTCAATCCTGAGCATAATTCCTCACTTGATATATTTAACCAGAGTGATGGTGCTGATTCTGTTCTTATGTGTGTAGCGGACCTGGTCCATGAGTGTGTGGATCAGGTGCAGACCCAGGCCGCCCGCCCTGCGTTCCTCCAGCGGCGCCCGGGTATCCACATTGGGCGGCCGGGAGACATCGAAATCCTCCACATCGTAATCGAGGATGCGGATCAAAACGGCCTCTCCCCTTTTCTCCAGTGCGATGGCAATGGAGCCAGTTGAGCCGCTGTTGTGTTCGACCGAGTTGGCAAACACTTCTTCCACAGCCAGCTGCAGCTCCAGCGCTGTTTTGCCGGCGATGCCATCACGGGAGAGAAATTCTTCGATAAAATCGAACACTGCTTCAAGGGAGTTCAGCGATCGTTTGAATAGACGCTCATTCATCGGTCCTTCCGCAGGCAACAGAAATTGTAAAAAAATAGGGTGAAGCAGGGAAGCAATCATTCCGGAGCATGTTTGTACGGCCCGAAATGATAGATGGGGACAGACTCAGCTATTAACAAGGTGGAACCGTTCACCGAGCGACGGAAGGGAATACGACCACAGCGGCCTGAATGATTCCTGTGCGGCCGTTCCGGAGTTTCTCAAGCCGACTATATGTACATTATATCCAAAAAAAGAGTGCAGCGCAAGCAAAATCCGCTCCCGCGCAGGGTAATTTGACTGCCCGAACTATGTGCGAGTGACATGATCGTGCACAGAAGCGGCAGACTCGCAGGCTGAGGGAGAGCGAGGGGTTCATGCGGGCTGGGGTGGAGGTCATGTCGGCGGCCTCAATTCAAGTGCAAGTATGTAAATAAAAGCCTTTTGACTTGAAAATAACAACTCGATTTTCTATCTTGATGATATGCGTGGAGGAGAGCCACAGACTCTTCCCGCCTGAAGAAGGTACTCCATTCTCAAGACAAATACCAGAGAAAAAGCATGAAAAAGACCAGGCAGCTTCCCGCCACTCCCGAAGAGATGGCGCAGGTACTGATGCGGATGGATGCCAAGGCGGCGGCCAACCTGCTGGTGAAAGCGGAGAGCGAACCCGCGGCCAGGGCGCTGCGGCTCATCGGGCCGCACGCCGCTGAAAAGATCCTCACCCTTCTGCCGCCCGGCGGCCGGGAACGGATCACCAGCGCCCTGCCGGCTGCGGTGCGCGAGCAGTGGGTCCTCAACCTGACCTATCCCAAAGAGAGCGTCGGCCAGATGATGGATCCGGTCTGGGCGCTTTTTTCGCCCGACAAGACAGTCCGCGAGACCATTGATGAGCTGCGCCAGCTCGTCAAACAAGAGTTTATCACCTATGGCTATGTCATTGACGAGGAGAAGCGCCTCATCGGAGTGGTGGTGATGCGCGAACTCCTCTTCGCCGATCCGGCGAGTACCCTGCGCGAGGTCATGCTGACCGAGCCCTTCAGCCTGCGCGCCTCCATGCCGCTGATGGAGGCGATGCGGGAGGTCCTCACCCGGCACTTTCCCACCTATCCGGTCACCAACGACAAGGGCGAGCTGGTCGGGACAGTCCGCGGCGGCCGCCTCTTCGAAGCCCAGGCGATCGAGATCAGCGCCCAGGCCGGAAGCATGGTCGGTGTCGAGAAGGAAGAAAAACTCTCCACCGCCTGGCCGCGGAGCTTCCGCTTCCGCCATCCCTGGCTGCAGCTGAACCTGCTCACCGCTTTCGTCGCCGGGGCGGTAGTCAGCTTTTTCCAGTCGACCATCGACCAGCTGGTCATCCTCGCGGCTTTTCTGCCGGTGCTGGCGGGTCAATCGGGGAACAGCGGCTGTCAGGCGCTGGCGGTGACCATTCGGGGTATGACACTGGGGGAGTACAAAAAGGGGCAAACCAGGAAACTGCTGGCCAAGGAGAGTCTGCTCGGGCTGCTCAACGGCAGCATCGTCGGTCTGGTGGCAGGCGGGGCGATGTATCTGCTGGCGCGCAGCCAGGGCAATCCGATGGCTTTCTCGCTGGGGCTGATCGTCCTGGCGGCCATGGCCGGCGCCTGCGTGGTCAGCGGTATCTTTGGCACCATCGTGCCCATCCTGCTGCGGCGGCTAGGAGCCGACCCGGCCACCGCCTCGAGTATCTTTCTGACGACCGCCACCGATGTCGCCAGCATGGGACTGCTGCTCCTGCTCGCCACGATCTTTCTGATCTGAACTGCGGGCGTTCTGATTCGCCGCCGCCTTCAGCGGCTGCAGCACTCCGCATCAGATTCGTCCCTGCCATCGAGCGGCCGCGACAAACCGCCGCTACTTCCTGGTCCCCATCTTGCGGCCGTAGTCGAGCAGATTGTGCGTGGTCAGCAGGGGAAAGTTGGGCGAGACCACCGGAAAAGGAACATTCTTTTCGGTGACGAACATGTCGATGCGTGTCAGCTTGATCTTTTCGAATTCATCGGTATCGATCTCGATCCTGTCACTGTATTTTTTACTCAGCGCGATGAAATGAGGGTCGAGGTCGCTTTCGATCACCGGCAGATAATTTTTATAGAAATCGATCTCCCTCCCCTTTTCGCGTAAAAGGCGGTTGCGCTGCCAGGTGGCCAGAAGATTGTCCCGCCACATCCCGGCCGTACGCTGGACCAGATTGACCTGGTCGTACTCTTTTTTGTAGGCCTCTTCAGTGACCACCATATCGCGCACCATATCGGCGAGGGCATTGCGGAACTCGAGGCCGAACTCCCCTTTGGGGATCTGGCGGGTGCGGAAAACCAGGGGATGGCGCAGCAGCAGCTTTTGCAGATCGCGCACCGTCCAGACCCGTTCATCGAGCACCATGAAAGGGAGGTCGGCGATCTCATCGAGCGTCTCCATCGGCGGGCTGACCAGGGAGGAATCCTCGGTATTCCAGACCTGCTGTTTGATCAGCTGTTTTTTCTCCTCCTCGCTCTTCATATAGAAATCAGCCATCACCCGTGCCACGCGGGGAAAGGTCTGGCCGTCAAACCGGAGGGTCTTGCCGCGCATCAAGCCGCCGATCCAGGCCGCATAGGCCGCCGTCGCCTTGCGGGTGCGCAGCCGGGTCGAGACCTCCTCCCGGCGCTTGCTGACATCCTGATCGCCGAGGGCCAGACGGTCAGTCCAGCCATCCACCCGGGCGACCGTATAGAGCCCCTTTTCCGCCTCGAAGGGTCCGATGACCTGACCCTTTTGCAGGGGAGCCGAAAAAAAGCGCTCCTTGAACTCTTCAGGCTCGGGTCCGGACCATGCCAGCTCACGCGTCGGGATGGTGGTGACGAGGCCGCCGTACTGCGCAAAGGTCTCCTCAAAGCTCCTGCCTTGCTGCAGGCTCTCCTCCACCATCCGCGCCATCTGGCTGTCCGGCATCGAATAATAGGATAGCTTGTAGGTCCGCCCCGCCAGTTTGTACTCTCTCCTCAGCTCACTGGTATCAAGCACGACCCGGCTGTAAAAATCCTCGTTGTAGAGCCACTGCCGCATCGCCTGTTCCCTGCGTCCCTGGATGTACAACTGGAACTGCTCGTTTTCGGTCAGCTCGTTCTTTTCCCCGGCCTCGAGGGCGTAGAGCTTTTCGGCGATGAGCGAGTTGAGGACGACCTTGCGGTGGATATAGTTGTCGCTCCGGCAGTAGGGCGGCCGGATGGTGTACTCCGCACGGGTGATGAACTCCTCCCTGGAGATAGTGCGGTCGCCGATGCGGACGAGAATATTCTCTTCCGGTCCGCGGCTGCGTTCACAGGAAACGGCGAGGAGGAGGGAAAACAGCAGCAGGGGCAACTGATATCGTTTGACAAGCATAATGGATATACTCTCTGGTTAAAATGGACGTTCCCACCGATGCCGTTGGGCGGGCGGGAACGAGTGGCCGGCCGGGCTCGCAGACGGCAGATGGCGATTGCCGGGTGGGCCCGCAGACGGGCGGATATGCGGACGGAGGATGCGGCTGCCCGCCCGCAGGCGGGCAGCCGGACCGTTCAGAAACTCATGCCGATGCTGTAGCAGTGGGCGTTGCCCAGCAGGCCGATGGCGCGATAGGCATAATCAAACCTGACGCCCAGGTTGCCCATCATGCGCACATAGACGCCTGCGCCCATGGTCGGCCCGAACTCGGTCTCTTTCAGCGCGAGGGCCTTGTAGCCGCCGCGCAGATAAAAGGTGCCGGTGGAGGGCAATGTGTAGGCGTACTGGGCGCCGGCGTTGATCGACTCGGCGTTGTTGTTGGGATGGAGGGCATCCACCGCCAGCGTCAGTCGACTGGTGGCGGTTGCGATGGGATGGATCGAAAAACCGACGCGGAAGATCAGCGGCAGCTCCCACCCTTCCAGCTTGAACTGGCCGGCGGTCTGGGCGTAATTGCCATCCTGATCGGGCAGGATATCGATCGGGAAGGTGAGGTCCATGCCGTCATATTTCAGCTTGGTGCCATAGTTGGAGATGCTCATACCGATGGTCATACCGTCTTCGCGTTTGCCGCTGAAGGAGAAAAAGTTGGTATTGACCATTACGCCGAGGTCGAGGGCCATGGCGTTGGCGTTCATGTGCCAGATCTGGGAGTTGATATACTTGAAGGAGGCGCCGAAGGAGAACCACTGCGCCAGGCTGCGGGCGTAGGAGAAGGTCACCGCCAGATCAGAAGCGTTGAACAGCTCGCCCGTGCCGTCCTGATAATCCAAAGTGGTCACCGCCATGTCGCCGTAGCCGACCTGATTGATAGCGAGGGCGAGGGTGCCGACCCGCGGCAAGGCCAGTCCGACGCCGGCGTAGGTGGTGTTGATATTGACCAGCCAGGGCTGGATCGAGAACTGGGCCTCGCTCTTGGTCATGAAGGCCAGGCCGGCCGGATTCCAGTAGGCCGAGGAGAGGTCATTGGCGACACTGACGTAGGCGTCGCCCATGGCGGCGCCGGCGCTGCCGTACCCGATCTCGAGAAAGTTGGCGGCGGTGGTGCCGATGCGGTAGGGCTTTTGCGCCAGGAGGGCGCCGGCGCCGAGCAGCACGGCCAGCAAAACAATGATCGATTTTTTGATTGGCATATCATTTACCTCGTATACGTTTTAAGGTCCGCTCCCCGTGGGGCGCTGCAGCCGCCGGATCCCGTTCCCGGGATCCGGCGCCGTGCACTCTTATTTGACCACCGCAAACTTGCCCATGAATTCGTCGCCCGTCAGCTGTGACTTGACGTAAAAGATATAGACGCCGGCGGCGATTTCGAGCCCCTCGCTGGTGAGCAGGTCCCACTGTGCCATGCCGTTGGCGGCGTCATTCTGGACATCGATCTCGTCGACCAGAACGCCGCTCATGGTGAAGATCTTGATTTCACATTGGGCGGGCAGGTGGGTGAACATCAGCCGGCGGCGCTGGTTGAGCTGCCAGTTGCTCACGGAGGGTTCCATGGCGTTGGTGGCCACGTAGGGATTGGGCACCACCTTGATGTTGGCCATGCTGTAGGTGATCAGCGACTTGTCCACCTCCGCCTGGGGGAGGACCTTGAAAGAGACATTATCGGTCGTCATGTAGGGCCGCTGGAAGGTAAGGCGGTAGACATCATTGGCCTTGGGCAGATTGGCCGCATCGGCGACGTTGTTAAAGTCGAGGATAAATGCGGTTCCCGCCCACCAGCCTTTGGTCGTCACCGGGCCGACCAGGATGCGGTCCTTGAGCATGTCGAAGCTGCCATCCTTGTCGACGTCGTGCACCACCAGGTCCATCTTTTCATAGTTGCCGGTGGAATCGAGGAAGGATTTATTGATCACGTAAAAACTGAAATTCTGCGAGACCAGCAGCTGGGTGCGGTCGATGCGGGAGTTATTCTCGTTGCGCATGGTCTTGCTGGTGACGCGGCCGGTGTAGGCGTTGGGATCATCGGTAAAGACGACGTCATAATCCCACGGGAAATAGGCCGTCTCGACCGAGGTCAGGGTGACGCGCATATTGGAGGAGCCGGTCAGCCAGCCCGACTTGCCAAAGTCATAACGGGCCCTGGTCGGGATATCAGTGAGGGTCAGGCTCAACCCTTCAAAGATATCGGTCGTGACCGGGGCGTCCGGATTGAAGTACCAGTAATCCAGGGTGTCTTCGTAGACCAGATTATCGTAGGCAAAGTCACTGGGTGATTCCGAGTAGACCAAAAGATCGCCGTCGGTAAGGTCGTGGATCTCGAGGCCGTTGTTGATATAGGAAAAACCGTGGGCGTAATCCGGGACGGTGTAGAGGGTATCGACCAGGAACCGGAGCTGGTAATCGTGACCGGGCTTCAGGCTGCCTTCAGCGAGTATGGTGGGGGTGATGGAGCCGGAGCCGAACTTGACGCCGCTCTGGTCCATGGCGACCTGGGGAGCGGTGTAGCCAGAGGCAGTAGTGCGCGGTACGACGATCTGGACGTTTTTACCGAAGGCGATGATCTCCTCGGCCTCGTTGGTCTCGACGACGATTTCGTTCTCCGAGGGGGCGATGCCGGGTTCGATCTGGGGCGCGCCATAGTCATAGGCGACGAGAGCGTAAAAATAGGTGCGGCCATTCTGCACGTTGTTGTCGGTGAAGAAATGGACAATGCCGGTCTCGGAGCCGAGGTAGTAACCCATGCCGTTGACAAGTCCGAAATCGGTGAATCCCTGCAGGGAGTCCTTGAGATCGCACTGGAAGATTGGATTATAAAAGCTGGGCGTGCCGTAGCCGTCCGTGATGGTCATGGCATCGGAGAAGAATTTGTCGGTCGCGCGGAAAAGTTTATAGCCCTCAAAATCGTTGGCGTTGCCGACGAAGGGATCCCGGGTGCGGGTATCGGCGATGTCGTCCCAGGTCAGGATGACCTTGCCATCGCCCGCAGTGGCCTGGAGGGTCGGCATCTTCGGGGGCGAGGCAAAGCGGTAGTCGCGCTCGTAGATGATCTGGACGATCTTTTTCTGTTCATAGAGCGCCGGTGCATCGTGACTGGGTGAAGTCAGGCCGCTGAGGGGATCGTAGGAGTGGAGCTCGCTCATGGAGATGCGCTCCGAGCGTCCCTGATAGAGGGGGAAGGGGCCCGAGGCGAAGGTCTCGACGAGGTTGGATACCGTACCAAGGTATTCAACCAGGGTGTCGGAACTCATGACGATCCACATCGACTTGTCGCCGCGGAACCACTTGTCTTCGGAGGAGTGCGACGGGATGGGATACATCTGGAAGGAGGTGAGGCCGACCATGTCGGATTCGCTGACGTCGGTCTTGGCAAAGTTGGGCTCGCAGCCGTTGGCGCCGTCATAATCGGGGCGGTGGTTGCACTCGCCCTCATCCGGAGCAGTATAGTTCAGTTCGGAGGGACCGACGCCGTCGAGACCGACATCATCGCCCGCATATTCGCTGACCTGATAGATGCCGTCACCGTTGAGATCCTCGCCATCCTCCCAATCCTGGTCTTCATCAGCAGCGTAATGGGGCTTGAGCTGCTCGAGCGTATACTGGAAGGCTTCGAGGAAAACCTGGAGGTTGCTGATGCCGTCGGTGGGGCCGACCAGAACGTTGGTGGGGTCACCGGGATAGCCGTTGTCGCGTTTTTCGTCAAGCAGGCCGTCCTCGTCGTTATCGACGCCGTCATAGGCCATACCGGGGCTTTCGAGGTAGGCGAACCCCATGGTGCCGGTCGGCAGGCCGCCGCCGCCGAGGCCGTCGCGGTCCCAGGAGTAGGCAAGGTCGAGCTTGCGGTTGAAATAGCCGAATTCGTCATCGGCGTTGTCGCCGCCGATGCCGTTGTCGACCCAGTAGCCGAAAGCGACATAGGGAATATCATAATCGGAGGTATTGGCGACGGTATATTCCCAGAAGATGCAGTCCCGCGCCTGGGGATTGGACCACTGGAAGCCGCGCTGTTCGACGCGAATGCCGAGGCCGCCCCAGGGCAATCCCACCTGCTTGGTTACTTTGCTGGCGTCGATGTCGCCGATCTTTTTGCCCGGACGGGGATAATATTTATACTTGTCCTCGGGGCCCAGCCACTCCTGATCGTGGGCATCGTTGACAACGAAGTAGGCTTCCTGCTGGGCGTAAATCACGCCGCGGCCGAAGCGGCCGTCCCACTCGCCGGGCCATTTGAGGCTGCGGCCCTTGGCCGGCCAGCCCGCGGGGGGCCAGGAGCCGGGTTTGTTGGTCATTGCGGGATAGTCCTGGGCCTCATTGAAATAGCCGAAGCAGGGATAAAAACCCCATTCCACCGTGCCGGTCGGGTCGGTGTCCATCTCCTCGCGATAGCTGGTCTGCAGGAAATAGAGGTCGTGCACATCGGTGCGGGAGCGGATCTGGGTCGTATCGGTAACCGGTGTCGAGGTATCGTCGACGTAGACCTTGGCGCCGATCATCAGACCAATGCCGTCGGTCATGCGGGTGCCGTTGTCGTTGTTCGGCCATTTGGACCACAATCCGCCGGTGGCGCCGCTGACCCATTTGCCCAGCTCGGTGGTATTCTGAAAATAGGTGAAAACGCGGTTGCCGCTCAGAAAGCCCTCGCGCGTGGCGGTAATATCGCCCGCCTCATCCTCCGGGCCGTCGTAGAGCTGGCCCTGCGCCTGGACGAGCGATAGGGTCAAGAGCAGTATGAAAGCAGCGAGCAAGAGTGATTTTTTCATGCACAAGTTC
>DAOOPF010000115.1:0-11385 GCA_035388125.1 bacterium
AAAGTTCGATGCCCGGACGGCTTGGCCGTCCGGGCATTTTTATTTGGCTTCGCGCTGGCCGGAGGGTTTGCGCCTGAGGGAGAGCAGGCTGAGCAAAAAAGAGGAAAAAACCGTTTGCAGGCCGATGACCAGCAAGGTCATCGGCAAGATCAACGCGCCGATGCCGCCTGAATCGCCGGCGCCTGACCGGATGCAGATGAACGCGCCGATGGCCAGGCCGACGATGACGAGCAGCACTCCCGCCGCCACCCCTCTCTCCAGGCTGAAACAGCGCCGGAAACGGGTGAGGCAGGCCCCTGGTTTCAGAATGCCCTGATCAGCGGCGAAAGTCTGCGCATAGAGGCCCAGATGGAGGAGCTGGCTGGAGAAGATGCAGAGCACCGCGCTGCCGGCCATGGGGAGGAGATCCCACCGCCGGCCGGGGTAAAAGGCGGATCCTGAGGCCCGGATGAGCAAAATGAGCATGCCGGCGATGAAACCGGTCAGCCCCGGAATGATATAGAGCCACATCGGGGAGAGGAGCAGCATGAAACGCACATGCCGCCAGGCGTCTGTGAACGGATTGAGCTTGGAGATGCCCTTGCGGGGAAAATAGTTGACCGGAACCTCCGCGATCCTGAGGCCGCTGTTCACCGCGGCGACCACCATCTCGGTAGCGAATTCCATGCCCGGCATCTGCAGATTCATGCGCTCAAAGGCGCTGCGGCGCAGGCCGCGCATGCCGCAGTGGATGTCCGAGAGCCGGGTGCGGAACAATAGCCGCGTCATCGATGAGAGGACGGGATTGCCGATATAGCGGCGCGCCCAGGGCATAGCCCCGCGATGGATTGTCCCCTTGAAACGCGAGCCCATGACCAGATCACAGCCTTCGCGCAGCCGCCGCACGAAATCCGGTATCGCGCCAAAATCATAAGTGTGGTCGCTGTCGGCCATGATGATCAGGTCGCCCCGTGCTGCGCTCAGCCCGCGCAGGTAAGCCGCGCCGTAACCCCGCACCGGCTCCTCCACCACCCGGCAGCCCTCGGCGAGCGCAATCCGGCGTGAGTTGTCCGTGGAACCGTTATCGCTGACCACGATTTCGCCATCGATTCCCTCCTGCAGGAAGATGCTCCTGATCGAACGGATGCTGCCGGCAAGGCCTTCTTCTTCATTGAGACAGGGCATGACGACCGACAGCTCCGGATGTTCTCCGTCCGTATTGATCAAATCCCTCTCTTGACCATCCCCGGCATTCATTTCAGCCACTAATTATCTCTCCCTTTCATCCCCGGTTCCGGCATTGGTGATTGATTGCGAATTTGAATGAGCTGCGCGGCGATGCTGACAGCGATCTCGGCCGGAGTGTGGCTGGAGATCGGCAAGCCCACCGGCGTATGGACCCGCTGGAGTAGCTCCTCCGCCACCCCCTCCGCGCGCAGGCGGGCGAGGATCTCGGCCGCCTTGGCGGGACTGGCCATCATGCCGAGATAGCGGAACGGGAGAGCCACCAGCCGGCGCAGTACCTCCTCATCGGCCCGGTGTGAAGGGGTCATGATCACCACCCACGACTTGCCGCCGGGCGGCACGTGCTGCGCCACCCCGGTAAAAGCGGCGATGATCTTTTCGTCCGCCCACTGATTCTTTTTAAGCGTATCCACCTCGGGGCGGTCGTCGAGGAGGACGATGCGCCATTCGAGCTGACTTGCCAGCTGCGACAAGGCGAGACTGACGTGGCCGCCGCCGATGATGTAGAGGGTATCCCGGGGCGCGATCTGCTCATGATAGAGCAGATCAGCCTTTCCGTCTTGATCCCCCGCTGGAACGCCGGCCGGTCCGGCCTCCCCCTGCCAGCGCATGCCGGCGCCGGTGATCGACCAGAAGCCCGAGGTGCCCACCGTGAGGGCGTTGATGATCGCTCCGATGACCGGGCGGTCCTCAGCCCGCACCGGGTAGAGCAGGACAGTCTGCTCGCCGCCGCAGATCATGCCGCCGGATTCGGGAGCATCCTCCTCCAGGCGCAGCCGCTTCGTTACCGGCTCGGGATTTTGCATCCGCAGCAGGGCGCGCGCCTCTTCGACCAGTTCGTACTCGAGCGCGCCGCCGCCGATGGAGCCGGCGAGTCCCCCGTCCGCGGCCGCCGCCATCTTGAAACCCGCCTTGCCCGGGGTCGCGCCGCTGGTTCCGGTGACAGCCAGCAGGACGACCGGGCACGCCGAACTGTATATGAATTGCCAGAAATCAACAGTTTTCAATAAAGGTTTCCTCGAAATGAAGCAGCAGATACTCATGCGAATAATCTACTCAAGAGTAGCCGGATTCCCAACAAAAAAGAGCGGCCGGGGCCGCAAGTTTGAATCAGGCGCGGGTAAATGCGGGGATCATCCGGAGGATTCTCCCGCCTGCAGGGCCATGAGCAGGCGCTCGTGGGTAAGAGGAGCGACATAGGGCAGTTCGAGGCCCGGGCGGGCAGCGCGCAGGGCGTCGAGCAGGGCGAACCAGCCGCCGATGCCGTACATGAGAGGAGGTTCGCCGATGGCCTTGCTGTGGTAGGGACCGTTTCCCCCTTCTGAGCGCTCCAGCCAGTGCAGCTCGACCTCGCCGGGCGCGAAAAAGAGGTCCGGCACCTTGTAGGTGGTCATCGAGTCGGTGAGCAGCCGGCCCTTTTCGTCATGGAGCACCTCTTCCAGGGTCATCCAGCCCAGCCCTTGCAGGAGGGCCCCCTCCACCTGGCCGCGGTCGATCTGTGGATCGAGGGGGCTTCCGGCGTCGTGGACGATGCGTACGGCGTCGAACCGGCAGGTGCCGCGCAGCGGGTCGAGGGTCGCCTCAACCAGGGCGGCGCCGTAAACATGGTAGCTGAAGGCATCCCCCTTGTTGGTGGTACGGTCGAAATGGATGCCGGGGGTGGCGTAATGGCCGTGGGCGCTCAGGCTGATGCGCCCGGCGCAGGCGGCGGCGATGAGCTTTTCCCAGGTGTAGGGCAGGAGCCGCTCCCCGACCTGGATCTGCTCGCGGCGGATGGTCACCAGCCCGGATCGATCCAGTCCGGCGAGGCTGGAGATGAAGGGGCGGAGCCGCGCCAGCAGGGTCTCGCAGGCGATGCGCACCGCATGGCCGTTCATATCGGCGCCGGTGCTCGCAGCCGTGGCCGATGTATTGGCGTTGCGCGTTGTATTGGTGCTCTCGATGCGGATGCGTTCGATGCGGATGCCCAGGCAGCGGGCGGCGATGCCGCGCAGTTTTTCGTGCACTCCCTGCCCCATCTCGACGGCGCCGGTGCTGATGCCGACCGAGCCGTCGCTGTAGATATGGACCAGGGCGTTGGCCTGGTTCAGCATGGTGTTGGTGAAGGAGATGCCGAAGCAGATCGGCATGATCGCCATCCCCTTTTTAAGATCATCATGCTCAGCGTTGAAACGGGCAATGGCCGCTCTGCGTCCATCGGGATCATAATGCTGGTGCAGCTCCTGCCAGCAGCGCCGGGCCCGGGCGTTGCGAGCGCACTGGCCGTAGGGAAATTCACAGCCTTCGTCGAGCAGATTGGCCGCCTGGATCGCAGCGGCGGAGAGGCCCAGCCGCGGCGCCGCCTGGTCGATGGCCGCTTCGATGACGAACATCGCCTGGGGCCCGCCGAAACCGCGGAAGGCGGTGTTGGGCGGGAGGTTGGTGCGGCAGCAGAGGCCGGTAGCGAGCACGTTGGGGATGGCGTAGCAGTTGGTGGCATGAAACAGGGTGCGGTCGAGGATGGCCGGCGAGAGGTCGGCGGCCGCTCCGGCGTTCTGGTAATAGGTGACCTCCCAGGCGAGGATTTTACCTTCCCTGGTCAGGCCGATTTTATAGTCTGAAGAGTAGGGATGGCGCTTGCCGGTCCAGCGCATATCCTCCTGCCGGCGCAGCACCAGCTTGACCGGCTTGTTCAGCCGGAAGGCGGCCAGAGCGGCCAGGGCGGCCCAGGCGGTGGCCTGATCCTCCTTGCCGCCAAAGGCGCCGCCGAGACGGAGCACATCCACCTCGATCTTGTGCATGGGCAGGCCGAGCACGCGCGCCACGCTGCGCTGTACGGTTGTCGGCGACTGGGTGGAAGAGATCAGTTTGACGCCGCCCTGCTCCTCCGGCCAGGCCAGGGCGCCCTGGGTCTCGAGATAGAGGTGCTCCTGTCCCCCCGTATCGGCGCGGCCCTCGAGGATGAAATCGCACTGCTGCCAGGCGCGCGCGACATCGCCCAGGGCGAAAACGCGCGGGGGTTGGATGAACTCGCCGCGCCGGGCCGCTTCGCGCTCATCGAGCACGGGCGTCTCCTCACTGCATTCGATGCGGATGAGGTGCAGGGCGGCGCGCGCGGCCGCGGCGGAACCGGCCACGAGCAGAGCGACGGGCTGGCCGATAAAGTCGAGTTCCTCCGCGGCCAGAAGCGGTTCATCGGGGAGGATGCCGCCGATCTGGTTCTCGCCTGGGATATCCCGGGCGGTGAAAAAAGCGCGCACGCCGGGCGCAGCCAGCGCAGCCGTGCCGTCGAGGGCGAGCAGCCGGCCGCGGGCGACCGGTGAGGTCAGGACCGCAGCGTGCAGGGTGCCGGCGGGTTCGAGGCGGTCGTCGAGAAAGTGCGACTCGCCGCGCACATGGAGGACAGGGTCAAAGGGCGTGGTGCTCATCTGCTCTTCCTCCCCCGCCGGTCGGGGATCAGTCCGGTGAAGTGGGCCCGGAGCAGCCGGCGCAGCAGGCTCCGCTTGTACTCCGCCGAACCGCGGACATCGCTGATCGGTTCGATCTCATGGTCAGCCACGCGCAGGGCCTCTGTGACGGTCGCCTCATCGAGCTCCCGCCCGCGCAGATAGGCGCAGCAGCGTTCGAGAAAGAGAGGGACGGGCGCGACGCCGCCGGCGGAGAGGTGGATCTCCTCGACCACGCCGCCGACCATGCGCAGCAGGCAGGCCGAATTGACGCCGGCGATGTCCAGGTGTTCGCGGCGGCTCACCTTTTCAAAATTAAAAATATCTCCCGGCTGGGGCAGGGGAAAGCGCACCGCCGTCAGCAGCTCCTCCTCGCGCCGCGCCAGTTTTTTATAGCCGAGATAGAAGCGGCGCAGGGGGAGGGTGCGAAGAGCCGTCCCGTCGTTGAGTTCGACCTCAGCATCCAGGGCGAGCAGGAGGATCGTGAGATCCCCGATGGGCGAGGCATTGACGAGATTACCGGCGACGGTGGCGCGGTTGCGGATCTGGGTGGAGGAGACCAGCCTGAGAAAGCCGGGCAGAGGCGGCAGGATGGCGCTCAGTTCAGGCGCAAGGCGCATCTCCTCGACGGTGACGGCGCCGCCGATCCGGCACCAGTTCCCCGCGATTTCGATCCCGCGCAGGTCGGGGCGTTCACTGAGCAGGTCGACGGGGGCGGATTCGAGTCTTGCGGGCTTTTGCACATAGAGGTCGGTGCCGCCGGCGACCGCGATGGTGGTGCCGGCCACAGCGGGGAGCGGGGGCTGATCGAGGGCGGCCAGCTGCGCCGGCACATCCCTGAACCAGACCGGCAGAATGCCAGCCGCGATGAGGGTTTCAAGGCGCGAGCCTGCGGAGGCAGCGGGCAGACCGGCGAGAATCCGGCGCACGGCCCGGCGGATGGCGAGATACCCGGTGCAGCGGCAGATGTTGCCGGCGATGCTGAGGAGGGCCTCCTCTTCATCCCAGGCCGGCGCGGAGAGCAGCCAGCCGGTGAAGGCGAGGATCAGTCCTGGCGTGCAAAAGCCGCACTGAACCGCTCCCTCATCGACAAAGGCCTGCTGGAGCGGATTGAGACCGGGACCGTTGAGCCCCTCGATGGTGACCAGATGTTTGCCGGCGCAGTCGCCGATGGGGAGAAGGCAGGAGACGACGGAGTGATAGGCGATCCGGCCGTCATGCAAACGGCCGAGGAGAATGGTGCAGGCGCCGCAGTCGCCTTCGCGGCATCCCTCCTTCACGCCGGTGAGACCGAAGCGGCCGCGCAGGACGTCGAGAGCCACCCGTCCCGGGGAAAGCTCGAGATCGACGATGTTTTGATTGATCACCAGCTTCATAGGAGACCCATCCTCCGCATCCCTGAATAGAGTTCCGGCCGCAGACGCCGCGGTGAGCGGCCGGAGAGAGCGGGCCGCAGCGGGGCGGTCCGATGAAAGGAGAGCCATCACGGTTATGGCCGTGATGGCTCTCGCGGAGTTGCAGTGCAGAAACGGAGCGGGGTGTTGCGCTGCTCCGTTACTTCATCAGGACCATGCGCTTTGCGGTCGCAAACTCCGCGCTGCGGATGGCATAGATATAGATACCGCTCGCCAATCCATCGGCGTTGAAGGTGAGCTGATGCGAGCCTGCGGCCAGGCGGCCGTTGACAAGCTCGGCGACCATCTCGCCACGCAGATTGTAGACCGCCACCTGGACATCCGCCGTACGGGGCAGGACGAAGTCGATTTTGGTGGAGGGGTTGAAAGGATTGGGATAATTCTGGCGCAGACTGTAGCCTTCGACAACCCGGGGTTCGGTGGCAACGCCGGTGGGATCGCCGTTAGGCGTTCCTTTGGTGATGGTGCCGGTGATCTGCCAGAGGCCGGCATCCGGTTTTCTGGCCCAGGACTGGGTGGGTTCGAGAGCGCCGAATTCGACCGAGTCGACCACAGCGCCGGCCGCATCTTCCAGCCAGACCTTGTCGCCGCCGCTGCCGAGGCCGAAGTCGCTGTCGGCGCCGGTCTTGTCGACCACGATGACGAGCAGGCCCTTGGGCGGCAGCAGCGTGCCTGCCGGCACCTCTTTCTTGGGCTTGGTGCCCGCCTGGCCGCCGTTGTCATAGACCTTGTAGCCGCTGACGTCGAGGGTATCAGCGCAGCTGTTATAGATCTCCACCCAATCCGGATCGGTATCCGTGCCGCGGGAGTAGGCTTCATTCAGCTTGACCGGGAGATTGGAGGTGCCACGGGTGATCGGGCTGGAGAGCTTGTAGGCGCCGCCGTCGGGAATGCGCTGCCAGGACTCGGTGGGCTGCATCGCGCCGAACTCGACCGAGTCGATGACCGCTCCGGTGGTGTTCTCCAGCCAGACCTTGTCGCCGCCGCTGCTGAGGCCGAAATCGCTGTCTGCGCCGGTATTATCGACCGTGATAGCCATAAAACCCCAGGGCGCGATCACGCTGCCGGCCGGGAGTTCCTTTTTGGGTTTGCTGCCCGCCTGGCCGCCGTTGTCATAGACCTTGTAGCCGCTGACATCGACCGCAGCTGCGGAGGGATTGTAGAGCTCGACATAGTCAGGTGCTTCAGCCGAGCCGCGGCTGAAGGCTTCATTGAACATGACGCCGGCAGCGGCCGCGCCGGTGACGGTGACCATGTGGTTCATCGAGGTATCGGCCCAGGCGTTGTCATTGTCTTCATTGAGCACGTTGATGCTGCCCAGCATATCGGGGCTGTTCTTGGTGGCCATGTAGCCGATCATGAAATCGCCCGTTTTGGTGCCCACCTTGAGGGTGATGTTGGCTTCATGGACCACATTGGCATCATTGGTATAGCCCGCATCGGTCACCAGGCGGATCCATTTCATGCCCGCCGGTGCCGGCAGTTTGCCGTCAAGATCGCCATAGACCGGGGGATTATTGACATCAAGTATGAAAGCCCCCTTGCCCACCTGGCTGTCGTAGGTGCCGGAGACGAATTCCCAGTCATCCGGGGTCAGAATGGCCAGGGCGCCTTCATGGGCATTGGCGTCCGCGGTCTTGTCGGTGATGGTCACCTTGGTGGTAAATTCACCGCCGGCGGCCACGACCAGAGACTGGATGACTTCGGTGATCAGACAGCCGCTGATCAGAAAAGCCACCATCGCGATCCCCAACAGAAGCGTCACAACTCTTGTAGCTCTTTTCATGCAAACCTCCTCATACTGTTTTTTTCAATTTACAAAACCTGCCACTAATGCGCAAGCATATTCCGTTTCAGAGCGGTTTGGCGAAGATATAGAGTTTCGAGTCCTGATCGTTGACGATGTAGAGCTTGTCGCCGGCGAAGGCGATGCCCTCGCCCTTGTCGAAGGGCAGAGCCCACTCGGCGAGCGGGGCGCCGGTTCGCGATATTTTGATGATCTTGCGTGACTCGTCGCTGATAATCCACAGGCTCTGGTCAGCAGGATCGCAGCAGATGCCGGAAAGGTCATCGACGCAGGTTATCTCGATCCGGCTCACCTCCTGCGTACCCGTGAACTCGAGCAGAAGGCGGGGATCTTTCTCGTTGGCGACCCAGAGACGGCCGCGCGCATCAATGGCGATCCCCTCCAGACCGCTGTTGTCCAGGGTAGCAACACGGACCGGAAAACTCTCCAGCCGCTCCCCCGCAGCAGAAACACGAACGACCTGCTGGAGGCGTTCCTCGACCACATAAAGGGAATCCCCTGTGGGCGAGACGGCAACCCCCTCCAGGTCAGCGCCTGCGGCGGGGATGGTGCGGCGCAGAGCGCCATCGAGGCCGATCTCAAAAATATCGGGAAGGGCATCCGAAACCACCATCAAAGCGCCGGTGGCTCGGTTGTAGGCGAGTCCCGAGGGCTCGGGGATCGCCGGCAGCAGATCGATCACCTGCAGCGGTTTGAGGGTTGTCAGCTGGGGGCCGTCCGGGGTTTTATCCGGATCCTCACGCGAACAGGCGGTGAAGACAAGTAAAAGTGCGGCGTAACAGAAACAGCGTTTGTTCATAATCTTGGCCTGAAATAGTCCTGCGTCCGCGCCTGTGCGCGGACGCAGGTATGGGATGAGTCACCGGTGATCAGGGCAGGTTGGCAGCGCCCCTGGTAATAGTGTTGGAGATCTGCCAGGTATCCCCACCGTCCGGGATGCGGCAGTAAGAGGTGGTCTCGATCGGCATGGCCGGAATCTTGACATTATCGACCAGCACACTGGCAGGGTCTTCGAGCCAGATCTCGTCGCCGCCGCTGGAGAGGCCGAAGCCTGCAGCCGAGGTGTCGTCGACGGTGATGACATAAAAACCGCGGGCGGGGGCGGAAGCTTCAGCCGGGAAGACCAGTTTGGGCTTGACCCCGCTCTGGCCGCCGTTGTCATAGATCTGGTAACCGGCCAGGGAGACGGCGACATTGGAGGGATTGTAGATCTCAACCCAGTCGAGATTGCCCACAACACCGCGCGAGAAGGCTTCGTTCATCTTGACCGGCAGGATGATCACATTGGTGCCGGTATTACCCAGACCACGGGTGACCTGGTCCCACACCTTCCACTCCTTGCTCCCTTCAAGCGTCTTGCCATAGGACTGGGTGGCTTCGAGGGCGGGAAAGGCAACGGTGTCGATCACCGTGCCGGCGGCATTCTCGAGCCAGACCACTTCGCCGCCGCTGGAGAGGCCAAAGCCGGCCTCGGTGGTGTCATCGACGACGACCACCATCAGGCCGAGAGCGGGGATCACGGTGCCGGCGGGGAGGGCAAATTTGGGCTTGGCTCCCTCCTTGCCGCCGCTGTCATAGAGCTTGTAGCCGCTGATATCCTGCTGCTCGGCGGAAGAGTTGTAAAGTTCGATCCAGTCGGGATCGGCGTCGGTGCCGCGCGAAAAGATCTCGTTGAGTGAGATATAGACCGGCGGAGGCGGCGGGGGCGGCTGGACCGGAGCTTCGCGCGAGCAGGAAATCGCCAGCAGGGCGGCGAAGAGGGCCGGCGCGAGAAGTAAAATTTTGTGTTTCATCTTGTACTCTCCTATCGGTTACAGTGATGCCTGGATTCTCATCTGCACAAAGGAATGGTCGTCGTCGCCGAAGAGGTTGCCCTTGCGGGTGGCATACTGGTCGAGATCGACGATCGAATAGTTGAACATCAGCTTGATGTTGGTGTTGGGATAATAGTTGACCCCGAGCATCAGCTGCTTCGAGGAGCCGCCGTGGATGCCGGCGCCAAGATCGTTGAGGTCGGCATAGCTGAAACGCGCTGCGAGCTCGAGGGCGCCCCAATCCCTGGCCGGTTTCTCAATCGGACCCACTTCGCCTTCGTCAATGTAGTAGTAGCGGGTCTCGCCCGTCACCGTCCAGGCCATAGTGGCATAGGCGCCGCGGAGATTGACCTCCGGCTTGCCGTACCAGCGTTTGATTTCTGTCGAAAAGGCCTCGGCCTGAAAGTACCAGGGTCCCTTGATGCCCATCAGCTCATAGCCGTAGCGGGTATAATAATTGACGTCGGAGATATCGCCGGTGTGAAGCTGTTTGGGATCGAAGATGTAGTTTTCGGTGCGCGCCCTGATCTCGATGGTGTTTTCGGCCAGATCAGGCAGGGTTTCGGGATTTTTGGAGGAGAAGGCAAAGCCGGCGTGGAGGTTGGTGCCGTGCTGGTTGATGGGGGCGACGGTCAGACGAAGATTGCCCGACATGCCGTCGTCGCGCTGTCCCTTGTCGATGCGGGTACCCAGTTCGTGACCCATCGCCGCCAGGGTGAGCTGGCCGTACTTGTTGTAGTAGCGTCCGGAGACGCCGATGCGGCGGCCGAGAGCGAAGGCATTGGTCGGGGCCGAGCGTTCAAGGAAAGTGAGCAGGCGTGAACTGTTGAGGCGCTCCATGCCGAAGGGCTCCTTGAAATTGCCGACAGTGAAGGCCAGGCCGGTGTTGGGCACACTGTACTTGATCCACATGTCGCGCGCGTCGAGGTTAGCCTCAGGGTAGGTCGCCTCGCCGAAATCGACGTCCACCTCAGCCTGCCAGTCCCTGGCCAGCTGCGCCTTGAGGGCGAAGGTCACCCGGCGCAGGACGAAGCTGTTGCTCATCTCGTTTTTATTCTCGAAGAACCAGCCGCCGTCGAACTGGACGCGGGAGTCGAACCACCAGCGGTAGTCGCCGTCTTCCGACTCGAAGACCAACTTGCCGTTGCGGGCCTGGGACTTGAGGGCGATTTTTTCATCTCCTCCAGGGACTTTGGCATCCGATGCCAGCAGCGCCGCGCTCGAACCGAAAAGCAGGGCGGCGGCGATCAGGAGCATCAACGCGGTGTGCAGGTAGAGCTTGTGAGTGTCCATGGTTTCTCCTCAGTTAATGGGTTGGGGTAATAGGTTGGAGCTTTTGGTGGTAATCATGCTGTCATTGCCAGCCCGGCTCTCCGCCGGAGCTGCCGGCAGTGCCGCCGGGGCTTTGCTGGTTGGTTCAGAATCCCTGTTCGCTGGAGCGACGGCCTTTGGCGCAATATCGGGGAGGGCTATTGCTTCCTCCCCGGCAGCAGTTTCGGGAACAATGGTGCGCTCTTCGGCTGCCGCCGGATGGTGCACCACTTCCTGCTCGAAGACGTTTTGAACAAAAAAGAGGGAAACAAAGGTCAGCAGGGCGGCGAAGATGGGGGTCATCACCCAGCCGCTGGCGATTTTGCCGAGCAGCTTAAAGTTGACCCCCTTTGCCCCCTTGACAATGCCGATGCCGAAAATCGCCCCGA
>DAOOPF010000116.1:0-11349 GCA_035388125.1 bacterium
CATTTTTTCCATTCGCTTTTGTCGGCCTCGTCGCCGCCGATGTGGATATAATCGCCGGGGAAAAGCCCGATCACCTCGTCGAGGATATCCTGAAGAAAGCTGAAGGTGGTGTCATCGCCGGCGCAGTAAAGGTTGACGATCGGCCAGACGCCGCCGGGGGGTACGGTAAAGGGACCACCGGTGCAGGAGAAGCGGGGATAGGCGGCCAGGGCGGCCCCGGCATGGGCGGGCATCTCGATCTCGGGGACGATGGTGATAAAGCGGCTGCTGGCATACTCCACGACGGCGCGGATCTCCTCCTGGCTGTAATAGCCGCCGTAGGTGGCCTTTTCGCCCGGCTGCTGCGGAGCCCGCTTGTTCCAGTGGTCACCGGAGCGGTCGACGCGCCACCCCCCCACCTCGGTCAGCAGGGGGTATTTTTTGATCTCGATCCGCCACCCCTGATCGTCGGTGAGATGCCAGTGGAAGGTGTTCATCTTGTTCATCGCCAGATAGTCGATGTAGCGGTAGATGAATTCGATGGGGAAAAAATGGCGGCAGACATCCAGATGTCCCCCCCTCCAGCTGTAGCGCGGCTGGTCATTGATGACGAGGCAAGGGATGCGCGCCGGTTCAGCCTGAACGGCCGGCGCCGGCCCCTCCCAGGCGGCGGGCCAGAGTTGGCGCAGGGTCTGGACACCGTAAAAGAGTCCGGCGGGCCGGGCGGCTTTTATGAGGATGCGCTGCGGGGTGATCTCCAGGGTATAGCCCTCTGCGTCCGAAGCGGCGGGGGAACCGGTCAGCTCCAGGACAATGGCATTGCTGTCGGGCGGGATGCCCGCCGCCCGCGCCAGCTGCCAGCCGGTGCCCCTGCGGATGAGCTGTGCCAGATATTCCGCCACCTCCTCCGCCTCGCCGGAGGAGGCAGTGACGGTTGAGCCATCGAGCCGGAAATGGCCCGGCCTGGCCGTCATTTTAACCGGCAGCGGAATCAGGGCGGGGCCGGTCTGTGCGCTGGGCGCCTGCATCCTAGGGGCGCCGGCGCAGCCGCACAGGGCGGCCAGGAGAGCCGGGATCAGGATTCGAGCACAGCTGGTCATGATGTGAATCTCCATATTGGCGGTTCGGGGTTCCCATGGTTGCGGGCGGGAACGCAAGGGAGTGGAGGGGGCCTGCTCCCGCCCCGGAACGGGAGGGGGAGAGGCCCCTGTTGTAATGCAGAGTCATCAGGCGGAGATGATCCCGAGTTGAGGCCAGTTTTTCCAGCGGCCGCGGGTGAAATCGGGCACATCCATGGGCCGGCCCCGGCGCGCCACGGAGCGCTCGCTCAGCTCCGAGATGCAGCTCCAGGAGGCGGCGTCGTAGACATCCATATCCATGGGCTGGCCGTTGAGCAGGCAGTGGATCAGACGGTAGCACTCGATAAAATCCATGCCGCCGTGGCCCGACCCGGCCGCCCTCTGCTGGAGTTCCCGCCAGAGGGGATGGTCGTGCTCCTGGTAATAGTCCGCCAGGTCATCCCACCGATGGGGCTCGCTCTTGCCCTCGATATAGACCCGGTGCGGCCATTTCTCGGCCAGACCGCGGGTGCCCTGCACCCGGTTGATGCGCGTATAGGGGCGCGGCGTGGAGGTGTCGTGGATCAGGGTGATGGTCTTGCCCAGGACCGTGCGGATGAGGGTGGTATTGACATCACCGAGGGCGTAGCGCTGGGTGGCGCGCGGATCCTCAGCGCCGTAGAGCCGGGAGGCGTAGAGATTCAATCCCCGCGAGACGCTGCTCATCGAGACCAGATAGTCGAACTGGTCGCCCCGGTTGACGTTCATGCACTGGGAGACCGGGCCGAGGCCGTGGGTGGGATAGAGATTGCCATCGCGCTTGATGGAGTGGGGCAGACGCCAGACCGCCTCATTTTCGTTGTTAAACTTGACGTTGCGCAGATCGTGGAGATAGCCCGCCTCGGCGTTGATGATCTCGCCGAGCATGCCCTTGCGCACCAGGTTGAGGATGAGCAGCTCCTCGCGGTCGTAGCAGCAGTTCTCCATCATGACACAGTGCTTGTGGTACTTTTCCGCGGTTTCGACCAGCTGCCAGCACTCATCCACGGTCACCGCCGCGGGAACCTCGGTCGCGGCATGCTTGCCGCTCTTCATCGCGGCGACGCAGACCGGAACATGCCACTCCCAGGGGGTCGCCGTGAAGACCAGGTCCAGTTCCTCTTCATCGCAGAGACGGAGGAAATCGGTGCTGCCGCGGCTGTAGCCGCGCGGTTCCGGATGGCCCGCCGCAGTGATCAGTTTCTGGGCCGCCGCCACCCGCTCGGGCCGGATGTCGCAGACCGCGGTGATTTGGGCCTCGGGGATGCCGAGAAAATTGCGCACATGCGAGGTGCCCTGCAGTCCGACCCCGACCATGCCGATGCGCACCTTTTTCAGGGGCGCCACGGAGAAGAGCTGGGCAGGTGCCGGTCCGCGGCCGCTTGCAGTGGCATCGCAGCTGTTCAGGGCCGATGCCGCGGTCAGGGCGCCAAGCCCCGCCAGCACGCCGGTCTTGAAAAATGATCGCCGGTCCACCCCCTGGGTGTCCTTGTCCGGATGGTCTCCAGCAGCCATAAAACCTCCTCAGTTGATGATGATTTCGTCGATAAAAAGCCAGGCTTTGCCGCCGGCGCCCTTGTGCCATGAGGGGCAGGTGCCGACGTTGCTGGCCAGGATGCGCAAATAGCGGCAGCTTTTGGGCATGATGATCAGGGCAGTCTCCCGGGCCGCTGCCGTTCCGGCCGGGCGGGTCTCTCCCTTCCATTCAGCGGTCTGGACGAAGGTCGCCCCATCCGTCGAGGTCAGGAGTTTGATGGAAGAAGGCAAAAAGATCCAGGAGTTCTGGTCCTCCAGGCAGCTCAGACGGATGGAGGAGATGCTCTTCTGTTCCCCCAGATCGATGGTGGCATCGAGGCTCTCGCCCTCAAAGCCGATCCAGTCGCTCTCATGGTAATCCGTGCCCCCCTGCCTGCCGTCGACCAGCCCCAGCTCGCCCCAGCCGGGGTACTTGACCGAAGGGCTCTTCTCGAGGGTCAGGCGCTTGATGCGGGTGGTTCTGGAGAACTGGGCGGTGGTGACCGGACTGATCACCTTGCCCTTCTCGAGCGCCACAGCCTGGATCTCGGCGGCCTCGGTGAGGGTGATCGGCGCGGTGTAGACCGGGGAATTCTGGCTTGGGGTGCGGCCGTCCAGGGTGTAATGCACCTCCGCGCCATCGGAGGGGGCGCTGATAGTGATCTGTTCGCTGTCGGTAAAAAGACTCCGGACAACGCCCGTCTTGCTGGCGGTCGAGATCAGCGGAGCAGCGGCCACGCGCAGCTGGCGGCCGGTGATTTTGAAAACCCAGGCGTGGCGGCAGGGGCGGTTGGCGGCGCGCTGCAGCAGGGCCGGCAGGGTGATGACCACCTCCCCCCTGCTGTTGGCTTTCCAGGTGAGGGCGCTCTTGCGGCCGAGCAGATAGACTTTGGATTTCTTTTTCGGTTCGATGTACTTCAGGCGCAGGCTCTTGCCCGGCCATTCCAGCACAGTGGCGTAGATGGTCTTGCCGTCCAGACTGCGGGTGTAACGGATATTCTCGCCCTCCCGGTATTCGGGCAGGGGTCTGGTGCCATAAATGGCCGCGCCGTTGACCTTGAGCCATTTCCCGATCTCGCGGAAGCGCTCCTGGCCGGCTTCGGGGATAAGCCCTTCGGCGTCCGGACCGAGGTTGAGCAGATAGTTGCCGCCCTTGGCGGCGATGTCGATCAGGTTATGGATGAGGGCTTCGGGGCTTTTCCAGTTGTTGTCCGACTTTTTAAATCCCCAGCTGTCATTGGTAGTCATGCAGGCTTCCCAGTCCATGGCTGCGCCGCCCTGGGCGAGAATCTCCTGTTCGGGGGTGCCGAAATCCCCGGCCGAGCTTTTGTCGAGGCTCATCCCCTGCATGCCGTTGCGCCCCTTGCCGACGCGGTTGTTGACGATAATCTCCGGCTGCAGCCTGCGCACAAAACTGTAGAGTTCGGCCCCCTGGCCTTCGCTCCAGTCGTCGATCCACTCTCCGTCGAACCAGAGTACGCCGACCTTGCCGTAGCCGGTGAGGAGTTCCTGCAGCTGGGGCTTGAGATAGGCATCCCGGTAGGCGGCAAAGCGCTCACCGGCGGCGTCGGGATGGTGCCAGTCCATAATCGAGTAGTAAAAGCCGAGGCGGATACCGGCCTGCTTGCAGGCCTCGGCCAGTTCCTTGAGCACATCCCGTTTGAAGGGAGTGAACTCGGCGATGTCATAGCCGCTCACTTTGGAATCCCACATCGCAAAGCCGTCGTGGTGTTTGGAGGTGAAGATAATATACTTCGCGCCGCCCGCTTTGGCCAGGTCCACCCAGGCCCTGGCATTGAACTGGACCGGGTTGAACTGGCGGGCGTACTCCTCATACTCGGCGGCGGGGATGTTCTCCTCGTTCATGATCCACTCGGCGGCGGCGCTGTTTTGTCCCTTGTAGACTCCGCCCAGCACCGCATAGGGCCCCCAGTGGATGAACATGCCGAATTTGGCGTCGCGCCACCAGCGCATGCGCGCATCGAAGGCTTTTTTTGTCTCCGCCCGGGCCAATCCGCCGGCGAGGACAAGGCCGATCATACCGAGAACCAATACTCTCTTCACCATAGCTCTACCCCATGAAGATGCATACATCAGTTCCCATACTCTAGTGAATTGCCAAGGTCCACGCGTAGGCGCAGGGCATACCGGCGCGGAGTTCCTGCGGAATATTGACTCTGATACCCTCTTTCACCGCTTGCCAGTGCAGGCCGGGGCCATAGCCGAGCAGGGTCACCTTCGTCCCTGGTCCTGCCGAAAGAGCGGGCAGGAGCAGTTCGGCGGGTGGTTCGTGCTCTCCCTCATCCGCAAGATAAAATGCATAGCGGGTGCCGTCCCCTCCCTGTGTATAGCAGATTTTGCCTTTCCTGAAGGGCGGCAGGGGATGACTGCCATAGATCGCCTCCCCGTTGACCCCCATCCAGGCGCCGATCTCCTCCAGGCGGGCGTAGGCCTCGTCGGCCCACTCGCCGGTCGGTTCCGGACCGATATTGAGGAGGAAATTGCCCCCCTTGGCGACGATCTCGATCAGGAGGTGGATCAGCTGCCGCGCCGGCTTGCAGCGGTCGGTCGCCTTGAAGGACCACTGGTCACCCATGGTCATGCAAGTCTCCCAGGGATAATCGAGAGGCTGGTCGGGGACCTGCTGCTCGGGGGTGCGATAATTCTCAAAGGGACCCTGAACGGTGCGGTCGACGATCAGCACCCCCGGCTGGTGGCCGCGGGCCATGGCGGCGATGCCCGGCATGTCGATATCCTGGTCCCAGGGTTTCATCCCCGCCCACGAGCGCACCTCGTCGGTGATCGTGCTCTGCGGACGCACCCAGCCGCCGTCGAGCCAGAGGATGTCGATGCGGCCGTAGCCGGTCATCAGCGCCTCGATCTGGGCATACGTGTAATCCTTGAATTTTTGCCAGCGTTCGGGATGTTTGGCCGGATCGTAATTGACATTGCGGTCCGGCGCCGCCCACTCGGGGGCCCAGTAGTCTGGCGAATGCCAGTCGGGCTTGGAAAAATAGGCCCCGATCATAAAGTCATCCTTGCGGAAGGCATCGAAAATCGCCTGGGTCACGTCGGCGCGGGGATTTGTTGCGAAAGGGCATGAAGGATCGGTGATCTTGTAGGTGGTGCCGGGGCTGTCGAACATGCAAAAGCCATCGTGGTGCTTGGTGGTAAAGACCACGTAGCGCATGCCCGCGGCTTTGGCCGCGGCAGCCCATTTTTCCGGACGGAAGCGCTGGGGATTGAAACTGGTCGGCAGCTTTTCATAGGCTGCGACATAGTCGTTGTAGGGGACGCCGTTGCGGCTGCACCAGGGCTCGTCCTCGGAGCAGATCGACCAGGATTCGACCACACCCCATTGGCTGTAGGGCCCCCAGTGCATCATCAGCCCGAATTTGCGCGACTGCCACTCCGCCAGGGTCTGGCGGACAGCGGCGGGCAGTTCCTCTCCGCGGACGGCGAGAACACAGAGCAGGGGCAGCAGCACCAGCAAGGTCTTGAAGAGGGATCCGGCGGGCGGGGAGATGGCGGGGGACATGGGCATCCTCTGGCGAATGGGTCGCTCTTTTCCTGTATATTAACAAGAAAATCGGACAATTGCCAGCAAATATTCTTGCTGCTTGTCAAGTTCGTTATTCGCCAGCCGGAAAAGCCAAAACCTTGTTATCGATGATTAAATAACAGATTATTAGGATGCACATGCTCAATTACATACACTGCGCTGAAAGAGAGTGCAGCGCGCAGTCGTGCTTATCAATATACCATTATTACAGGATTACTAGCCAATCAGCCCGCAAAGGTCAAGAAGAAACGAAAACATGCTGTAGGCTGTTAGTAATTCGTTTGCAGAAACCTGTCAACTGCTGGACCTTCCTGCTCGCGGATTCTCAACATCGTGGCGATCTGGTCGGCGGCCTTGTTCAAATTGATATCGAGCAGCTGCAATTTTCGGGAGGGATCAGAAAAAAAAGTCCGGGCTTTGGTTAACAGCGAATCGGCCGGAATCCGCACCAGTTCAGGAATAATAAATGTTACGATGATTGGATCAATCTTTTCTGTCACAGCTGCATAGTTGTTACAAAGCCAATCGAGCAGGTACGCTTTGTTCTCGCGGTTAGCAGTACCGCTAAGAACATTCAAAAAATCGTCCTGATTCAAAGGCTGTGCCAGCAAATAGCTTAGTGTCTGATCAAGGCTCTCTCGCTGCGGGAAAGCGCCCAACAGAAAGGCAAAGCGGCTCCTTTCATCATGGGAAGTCGCCGATTCAAAACGCTGCAGATAGGTTTTATACAATTCCCGATCTCCATGCCGCGCTGAGGCTCGCAATACAACATCGGCCAATTCAGGATCCACCGCTTCCGGGTTCATCAGATATACTTTGCGCAGAGAATCAGCAAAGTACTGTATGCCGGAGTCCTGCCCTTCTTCAGCCAGCAGGGAAATCATCATTGAGCGCAATGCTGGGGTACTGTAATTCTCATCCGGCCGCTTCTGCCGGCCGATCCGGTCGAGGATCGAATGACAGGTCGTGCGAACGTATGCAGTAAATTGTTCGGCATTTTGCGGCGTCAGGAACAAATCATGAATGGCCCCGATCGGACTGCCAGCGCGTTGCAGCACCTCAGGGTCAGGATCGGCGGAGAATGCACGCATGATCTCAAGATAGGTATCGCCGTGGAGGCGTCCCCCGTACAACAAGGCGCGTGCATTATAAAGAAAGCCGAGGCGCTCGCGCGTATTCATACACCTCTGGGAATTTGCCGCCATCTCCAGCAGCATGCTATCCGGAATGTCCCAGCGGTAATATCCATGCTCGTCGGCGTTCATCTGCAGCCATTCCGGCGTAATGGTGCATTCAAGGGGGAGGATCATGGCCTCATCGCGCATAAGACAGCTCTGCTGCCAGGTACTTTTACCATCAGAATATTTAAAGCTAACCGGAATTTTCCATTTCTGCGACTGAACCGGAAATCCACTGTTCATAAAGCGCGATTGTACAAGTTTCAACCGGGGACCCGGAATAATTTGCGCCTCAATCAGCGGCACGCCCGGCTGCCCAATGAAAGAAGCGACGACGCTGTCCAGCGGCTCGCTGGCCGCAGCAGAAAGCGATAACCACAGATCGCCGGCGGTTGCCGAGCGCCATTTATTCTTTCCCAAATAATCCAGAATCCCGTTGCGCAACTCCTCCGCCCCGATCCATGCAGAGACCATGTCAAGGACAGCACCGGCTTTATTATAGGAGAGTTCGTCGAATGCCTGAAAGGGATCGTCAACTGCTCTGATCGTCCTTTGCACAGCGCTTGCCGAAGGCAGGGCATCGGTCGACATGGCTCTCTGGGTGGATCCAATCTGCCAGCTAAAGGGATTGTACTGCGGGAAAAGGGTATTGGCTACATCGAGGCCGATCCACTGTGCAAATCCTTCATTCAGCCAGGTGTCGTCCCACCAGGCCATGGTGACCAGGTCACCGAACCACATGTGGGCAATCTCATGGGCGATAGTGATCCAGTTGCCCAGTCTTTGCTCCGCTGTGCAGACCTTTGGATCCATAAGCAGATTTGTCGGATACAATGTGATCAGACCGGCGTTTTCCATTCCCCCCATCAAGCCCTGAACAGCGACAAAGTCGAGTTTGGAGAAAGGATAGAGCCCGAAGCGCCTTTCCAGTTCCTGTAAAATCAAGGGTATGGTCTGAACGGCTTCGGCCGCGAGATGGCTTTGGCCTCTGGGCACGACGACCGAACCGGGCACCGACATGCCGGAGAGGGGGATGGTGTCATACGGACCGGCAGCAAAGGCTACCAGATAAACGGGCAGCGGCGGGGTTTCACTGAAAGAAACGGTTTGTGTATGGCCCTTGATCTCTGTTTTTTCTATCGGGGTATTGGAAAAGGCAGCCAGGCCTGCCGGGGTCGTAAGCGTGAGACGGAATGGGCATCTGAATCCGGGCTCATCCCAGCACGGGAAAGCACAACGCGCATAAACAGGCTCGAATTGGGTAGCCAGATAGATATCGTCTTTTTCAATACCCTTGAAAATGCCGCTTCCGAGGCTGCCAATCCGCCCGCGAAATTCGATGTGCAACGTGCAGCTTCCCGGCAGGAGGGGTTTTCCGGTATTGATGAGCAGCAACTCTCCTGATGTGCTCCATCGGGTATTGATTTGCCGGTTCGCTCTTTGAAGAACAAGTTTGCCAATTTCCAGCATCTTGGTGTGCAGCCGGAAATAATCTGTTTGCTCACAGACATCCAGGGCAATATCGACAGTCCCGTTATAGATCTCTTGAGCAGGATCCAGATTCAAATGGATTTCCTGCATCAGCGGAACCACCTTTCGGCCAAGGCGCAAGGTATCCACTTCCTGAGCCATGCCAGCCGCGTAAAAAGCAGTCAGCAGGAGGCCACTGGCCATGATAGACTGCACTACCAATCGCTTGAACATCAATCAGCCCTCCAGAATTTTACAGCAGGCCGCAATTACAGGCCTGCGGCGAGCTGCCGGAGCATTAAAATGATTATGAGAATGCAGAAAAAGAATGGTAGAAAACCAGTCCGGTCCAGCTCGGGAAAGAATAGGGGATCCAGAAGGAATGAGAATATAATAAGCAGGATAGGAATGAGACGATTTTGAAGAGCACCCCGAGGTCGATAATATAATTTAATACACGCGTCTGTTCCTGTCAAGTGAAAATCAAAATACACAATTATTCGACAGCCCAGCCGGTAAAAACCGGGCAGCGATAGCAAAAGCGGCGCCGGACTGGCCCGGCCTCGTCATGGCTAAACGCCATCCAGGCGGGCAGCGGCCGCAAGAGGACCGCCGCCCGCACAGCTCCGTGCATTTCTCAGCCCTTGAACAAGGCCAGGATCTTCAGGGCATTTTTGTTGTAGATCTTTTCCAGCACCTCATCCGGGAGGTAGAGCCCGTAAATCATCCAGCGGCCCTGCAGCTTGTGGGCTGGCGTGGGATCGATGTACTCGTCGTCGGTCTCGAGGAACCGGAAATAGAGGCGGTAGGCGTCGGCCCGGCAGGGGGTGTCGGTGCCGAAGAGGATCCGGTCCTGGTATTTGATGAAAAAGCGCCGTGCGCTGTAGGGCTGGCGGCCGAGTTCGCTGATACGGGCGTCGATGTCGACATAAAAGTTCGGCCAGCTCTCCAGCCAGCCGGCGACGGTGGCCAGATCCTCGGGCAGATTGCCGAAATGGGCGCCGATGAAAATCGTGTTGGGATGACGGGCGATGACGCGGTTGCGGGCTGCCAGGATCTCCTCTTTTTCAGGGTATTGATCGCCGTAAAAGGACCACTCCGGATTCATGCCGAGTTCGTCATAGCGCTCGTTGAAGCGGTCGACCGGGGTGAAGAAGGCCTTGGGATCGGTGACGTGGATCTCGACCGGGATGCCCAGCTCGCCGCACTTGGCCCAGATCGGGTCGATGCGCGGATCGTCGACCGTGATCAGTTTTCCGGTGCTGTCCTTGTCGGACAGGCCGAGGGATTTGGAGATCTTTAATCCGCGACAGCCCATCTTCACCGCCTCCTCAAGCCGCTTGGCCTCGTTCCGGCCGAAATTGATCTCGTCGATGCGGCTGAAATCGGGTTTGAAAAAGAGCAGAAAACGATCCGGGGAGACCTCCCGGGATGCCTTCAGGTGTTTCTTGTAGAAATCATCCTTGGAGCGGGCGTCCAGGCTGACGCACTTCCAGACCCCGGCCTTGTCCATCTCCGCCAGATAGGCGGCGGTGTTCTCCAGTTTGCCCAGATGATTGTGGATGTCGATCACCGGGAACTTGGCCTTTTCGATCAGGGTTTGCCTGGTGACCAGTTGACTGACCGGTTGCCAGTCTTTCAGTTTGAGATCCCCCGTCTGCGCCTGCAGGCCGGCGCTGATGGCGGCCAGGCCCAGGAGAGTGAGAAACACCCGCTTGTTCATCTTGTTCTTCCTTCCGCTTTTTGTTACCCTGCTGATCCCGGGATGCAATTCGCCCGGGATTCTGGTTTATCCCCTCTGCCCGGCCAGCCGGTCACCGTTTAAAAATCAACCTCCCGAAAACGGAGGGCTTGTGAAAGCGTCCGCCGGTCGGCGACCAGGCCTGTGAGCTGGACTCCATCCCCCGGTTCTTGTCAAGCCGGTAAAAATTGATGCGGAATTCCGTCGCGGTGGTTATTTTGGGGGCCCTGTCGGTGGCCAGATCCCGGAAAGGGATGGCGATCTCGACCCTCCAGCCTGCATCGGTATCCTCGCGCTGGTTCAGCGTCCCCTCCACGTTTACCGCGGTGCGGATGCCCGGCAGGTCGTAGGTGGCGGTCGCCGCCAGATCGATCTGCAGCGGATCGACGATATAGCTGTCGAAGAGCACATTGGCGGGCGAGAGTTCGATCTCGACATAGGTATCGGGGTGATCGTCGGCCTCGATAAAAACCTCGACGGCCTCCTCGTTCCACAGATGCTCGTCGCGCCGGGTAAAGCTGGACCAGATGTCCGGGTCCTGGCAGATAAAGGCGACATAGAGGGTGCTGTCATCATGACAGGTCAGCACCTGGGTCGCGATCCGGACATCGTCGACCACCGCGGCGGTGCGGTTGTTCCTGAGCGCTACCGGTGCACTCTGCTGCCAGACGGCCTCGTCGAGGCGGCCATCGATGGTCATCGCAGATGTGGTGTGCGGAGCGGTGATGACAAATCCCGGCTCCCTCTGCGGCGCGCAGCTGAGAACGCTCAAAGCGCAGAGCACCATGATGGACCCGGGCCAGGCCG
>DAOOPF010000117.1:0-11283 GCA_035388125.1 bacterium
GCCGCAGCAGATGGTATGACAGCCCAATATAACAATTCGCCGCGAGTCAATCAACGAAAAAGTCGCCCTTAAGGCTGGAGCAGCCGGTTGGCCTTGGCCGCTGCCTCATCCAGGGCTTGTTTAGGTTCCATCCCCCCGGCCAGGCACTTTTCCACCGCCTCGGCGATGGTCTGGTTGATGGCGATGCGGTTGTAATCGATAGTCTCCCGGGCCTGGCCATGCTTCATCTGCTCCACGAAAACGCGCAGCGGGGCGTCGACTGCAAGATGGTCCCGATAGGAGTCGAGTTCAAGGACCGAACGTCGCACCGGCAGATAGCCCGATCTGATCGAGAAAAAGGCTTGTTGTTCGGGCTGCAGGATCCATTTCACAAAGATCCAGGCCTCCTGCGCATGCTTGCTTTGTTTGAAGATGGCGAGTTCCTCCCCTGCCAGGTAGGTAGCCTGCTTTACCGGTCCTGTCGGCAGCGGTGCCACCGCCCAATCAACGCCGCTCAGCTGCCGGTATCGGGGCAGATTCCAGGGCCCATCCATCACCATAGCCAGATGCCGGGAAAAGAAGGCAAGATCATGAGCCATAGAGAAAGTTCTAAAGTCCATGGCATCGTAAAGCTGTTTCCAGAGGGTGAGGGCCTGCACACCGGCCTCACTGTTAAACAGGATGCGGGTTTGATCCCGGTTGATAAATTCACCGCCGGCCTGCCAGAGAAAAGGAGTCCACTGCAGGACCATCCAGATGCTCAAGGGCCCTGAGGCTGAGAAGACGGGGACATAAAAGCCATATTGATCGGTCTTGCCGTCGTTATCCCCGTCAACGGTCATCTTCAGGGCATATTCATACAGCTCGTTCCAGTTCGCCGGGGGATGGTCAGGGTCGAGGCCCGCCTGGCGGAAAAGGTCGCGGTTGTAGAGCAGCGCCAGACTGGTCGCCTCCATGGGCAGGGCATAAAGCGTACCGCGCCATTCGCCCGCTCTGAGCAGGGCCGGAAAGATATCCTCCAGTTCTGCGGGCGTCATTCCCTCCGGACCCTCGATGAATGTCCACACAGGATGGATGGCGTCCGCCTCGACCAGCTGCTGGATGAAATCACTGTGAATCCATGAGATATCGGGTGCGGTCCTGCTCTGGATGGCGGTTATCAGCTTCTGGCTCAGGGCATCACCGGTGGGAACGTACTGGGCTTGGATGTGGATGGCGGGGTACTCACTTTCGAATCGGCTGATTAAATCCTCCAGCGCCGGCAGGGTTGAAGAGACAAAACTGTGCCAGAAGGTGAGCGTGACGCGTCCCTGGTTTTTTTTCCTGTCGGTGCATGAGACCAGCAGGGTCAGCGCCAAGATGGCGGCGGTGAGCATGATTCGGTGTTTGCGCATGTTGGCTCCATGATTGAAGTGGATCCGCCGTGCTATTCGGCCTGGTTCAGCCACAGATCGAGAAGAAATGGCGGAAATAGGCCTCGGCGTCGACGCTCTCAGCCACCTCTTGGGGGTTCTCCTCCCCACCGTCGCGCCAGTGGGTATAGCCAGCATAGGCCGCATCCTCAAGTTCGATAGTGATAGAGCCCTGCCGGAAAGTGCAGAGCCGTTCATCGAAAATTGTGGCGGCCGCCAGGGGATCATGAAAGGTGATGGAGGGATAATAGCCGGTGAACCAGATCTCGGCAAAGTCGAGCACGGGCCTGAGCAGTTCCGACTTGAACCGCCGGCGCACCTCTTCCGCAGTCAGAACCACTTGCCGGGTTACATCCAGGCCCACGGAGCGATGCAGGGGAACGCGGGCGCGGTAAACAATCGCTGAGGCATGGGGGTCGCCCGAGGCATTCCATTCCACCGGACTGACCTCCGGCAGGCGATGAAAGAAGTAACCGCCCATCATCACCACTCCCTTGAGGAGGGCGGGAATCTCCGGGTCGACGGCGAATAGAAGGCCGAGGTTGGTGAGGGGGCCGATGGCGAGCAGGATGACCTCGCCGGGATGAGCGCGGATGGTTTTGCGCATGAACTCGACCGCCTCCCCCTTAGGAAAGTTCGTTTGATGATCCCAGCGCACCAGAGCAGCCGCCTGAGGCGCGCACTTTTGCTTCTGTTCAACGATGAGCGGATCTTCTGCTCCCGGAAAGATCGGTATTTCTCGACCCGCCGCACGGCAAATCGCGCTGGCGAGCTTTGCCCGTTCGACAGCCTCGCCGGTCACTGTGGTGATGCCGAGCAGATCGCACTCCGGGTGAGCCAGAAGGTAGGCCAGGCAGACGGCATCATCGACGTCCATACCGATATCGGTGTCGAGCAGAATTTTTTCTCGCATGGCAAGACCTTTCATTTTTTGGAATAGAGGGCGACCCAGTAGGCAAGGCGTTCGCCAAGCTTCCGGCAGGCGGCGATCTCACGCTCGTGGCGCGGCTCGCCGGCGGCGACAGCGCCGTAATGCAGGGTAAAGCGGTCAGCCACATAATCGGGCGCGCCGAAAACAAGAAAGCCGAAATTGATCAAAACAGTCAAAATGGATTGGCAGGTGATCTCGGCGCCGCCGCCCCAGCCGCCTGAAGAGGCGAAAGCACAGCCGATCCGGCCATCAATCTTGCTCCAGAGATCCCACATTTCACGGTCCCAGAACCGCTTCATCTTCCACGAGAGCACACCCATGTTGGTCGGGCTGCCGACGGCGATCCCGTCGCACCAGAATACATCCTCCCTGCTCGCCTCATCCACGGAGAGCAGCCGCACCTCCATGCCCTCGATGCTGCGCGCGCCCTCGGCCACATATCCGGCCATCCTGCGGGTATTGCCGGTTTCGCTGTCAAAAAGTACTAGAACCTTGCCCATCTCATCCGCTCCATGATTTACCAAGCTGCTCTTTCCGCCAAATCCCGAGATACCAGTGTGGAGAGGGCAGGATGGCTATGCCTCTGCGAGTTCAGTTTCGAGGCCCAGTTGCTATCCAGCCTCTCCTCTTCGCCGCTCCTGACCTGCAAGAGCGGCGGCGAACCCCAGGATGGCCTTGTGTCTCATAATGGCGACCGGTCCTCGTCTATCTTTCGAATGACTGCAAGCTCCTTCGCCCGGGCTTCATAGCCTGTGGAGTGGCCGTTGTAGTGAGTGGTGAACCAATCTATCGTAGTGGCGAGCCACTGCGCTATCGGCGTTGTATGGTAGCCCAGATCCCTGCTGATCTCTTCCAGGCTGAAGGTGGCATCCCGGCGGGTGTTGAAGGGGAACACATCACCCCCGGGATGGCGGCTAAAGGGGAGCCGGTCGAAGAGCTCCTGGTCAAGATGAACGAAACGGATATCCCGTCCTATCAGCCTGGCGAGCAGGTGCAGATAATCATTGAGCGAGAGGATCTCTTCGGCCGCCACATTATAAGCCTTGCCGATTGAATTCTCGGCCTCGAGGAGATCGGCGAAAGCGCGAGCGGCATCCTCCACATAGACCGACTGAAAGAGGAATTCACCATGGCCGGGCACGAGCAGAGGCCCGCCGTCGTTGATGCGTTCGATCCAGAAAAAGTCCCGTTTGACGGGATCGTGAGGACCGGAAATGAAAGTGGGGCGCAGCATGCTGACGGGAAATTGTCGTTCATCATGGGCCTGCCAAAGGATCTCCTCACAGGCTCGTTTATTGATGCCATAGGTCATGCCGAAGGGATTGCGTTCCCAAAAGGGCATCAGGGGGGCCTTGTCCTGTTCCTCTGTGATCGGGCAGATGACCTGGTCTGAGACCAGATAGACCGAGATCGTGCTGCAGTGGATAAAGCGGCCGACCCTGCCGTGAAAGGTTTTGGCAGCGAGCCGGGATTCAGCCGGCTCATAGGCGACAAAATCATAGACCGCATCGAAGGGGCCGGCCAGCAGGGCATTTTTCAATGCGGCCGGATCATGGCGATCCCCGGTCAGGCGGATGAGGTTCGCGGTTGTGGCGGGCCTTTCCCCGGAGCGTCCACGAGTGAAAGTAGTGACCTGATGGCCTCTTTCAAGCAGGATCGCTACTACGACGCTGCTAAGGAATCCGCTGCCGCCGATGACGAGGATTTTCATCCTGGTTTCCCTCTCTTCCTGGGGCTTATTTGGTCACCATCATCTTGCGCACCGCTGTGAGTCCGGCCGACTCGAGCCGGCAGAAGTAGAGGCCGCTGGCGAGATGGGCGCCATGAAAGGGCACTTCATACTCACCCACTTTGCGCTGTTCATCGACGAGGGTGGCGACGACCTCACCCTTGATATTGTAGATCTGCAGCCGGACATGACCGCTCCAGTTGAGTATGAAGCGGATCGTCGTGGAGGGATTGAAGGGATTGGGATAGTTCTGCTGCAGTGCCATGAATTCCGGCCGGACAGCGTGCGGGGCGTTCCGGATGCCGGTCACCGTCACGGTGTCCGCCAGGAGATAAATTCTGGCATTGTATTTATCCATGGCCACGTTGAGGTTCTCCAGGCTGCCCGGTTTGACGGAGAGGACCTCGCCACTGAGGAGTTCGGTGAGATACCAGGTTTTGGTGGAATCGAGGTTCAGGCTGGTGAGCGGCAGGTTCACCGATGCGTTTTCGGCGCGGCTGCCCATATTGAGAAGCACAAAGATGTTCTGCTCCTCATACCAGCGTCTGAAAGCAAACATGTAAGTGGATGGCGAGATGGGCAGTTCTGCAAAATTATCACTGGTCAGGGCGGGCAGTATTTTGCGCCAGCGAATAAGGGTCTGATAGTATTCAAACAAGCCCTGGCTGTCCTGCGCGCGGATTGTTTCCCCTTTTTTGAAGATGGCCTCGCCATAGTAGGGATGGCGGCCGGTGAAGCCGATTTCCTGTCCATTATAGAGCAGCGGCACGCCGTGCAGTGAAAATTCGAGGGCGGCCGCCATGCGCGTCATCTCCGGGGTATGATGCCTTGCGAAGCGCTGGGAATCGTTGTTCTCCAGAAAGCGCAGAATTTTGGCGCGAGGATGAAAGCCGCTCCCCGAATTGGTCAGGGCATTGCGAAGGCGCAGGCTGCGTCCCGGCTGCCAGGAATTGAAAATGGTGACATATTGATCCTGCCAATAGTCGTGATAGAGGACCTGCCACGACCACTGTGAAACCCAGCCATCGTCCGCGCTCCAGTCGAAGGCCAGGTCAAAACGCCCGTCGAAGACGCGAGCGGATGGGGCTTTATCTTCCGCGAGCATCAGCAGTTCCGGCTTGATCTCCTTCAGGGCCAGACGCAGTTCGCGGGTGTAATCGGGACGGCGGGCGTTGACGCCCCAGACCGCGTCAAAGCGGTAGCCGTCGATGTCGAACTCCCTGACCCAGTAGGTGCAGATTTCCGTCATCCAGCGCCGGACTTCTGGATTGTCGTAATCAAGGTTGGGCAGTTCCTCCCAGAAATAGTAGACAAAACCCTGGGCGTGGAGGTTGTAATACTGCGAGTAGGGCACCTCGGGAAGGACTTCCGCGCTGCGCTGATAGAAATCGTAATAATGCGAGCAGGTGCCAAAGCGTACCGCATCAAGGGCGTATGGATGCCTGATATGGGAGTGGTTGGGGACCATGTCGAGGAGCACGCGCAAGCCTTGCGCGTGGGCAGTGGCGACGAGATGGCGGAGATCTGCCTCATCGCCCAAATCACTGCGCACTGAAAAATAGTCGGTGATGCCATAGCCCATGCCGCCGAAATCGAGGGTGCCAAAGGTCGGCTGCAGCCAAAGCGCCGTCACACCTAACTCCGCCAATTCAGGTATCTTTGCGGTGATGTCCGCCAGTCGACCGTCCTGCACAAAAGAGCAGGGGGTGATCTCGTAGAGGATCGCCCCGTCAATCCACGCGGCATGGTCGGTTTCGATCCGGAAGGGCCGGATGCCGCTCTGATCGAGGGTGATGAAGGTGCGGGCACGGGCGGTATCCCCGGCAGGCGTGACCGCAGTCAGATTGAAATAGTACTCTCCCGGGAGGCCGTCGCAGTTGATGGTGACCAGGGTAGTGCTGTCGCCGGGTGTGAGCAGGTTCACTGCAGCGGGGTTGCCGGGATCCGCCTGCCACTGATAGCTGAGGGGGGCTGAAACGGGATTTTCCATCACACGACTGTGGAGCCGGATGCTTTTTCCCGGGGCGGTGGCCCAGGCGAAGAGGCGCGGTCGCAGCCTGTAGCCCAGGCTGAGTCTCAGGGTATCGGAGCGGATGGTGGTCCCGCCGCTGTCTGCTTCGGCAACGAGCGTATTGACACCTTCAGTGAGTGTGACAGTTACAGAAAAAGTGCCCTCCGCAGGGCTGACAGCGAAGGGAATCCGTTCTCTGTTGAGAGAAAGAATACCCCGGACCGGAGCAAAGCCTGTGAATGAACCCCTGATGACCTGACTCTGCCCCCAGACTGTAGCATCATTTTTGTGCAGGATAATTTCGGCATGCCCATTGAGGTGAAGCAGGCCGAGCAAAACGATGAGAACTGCGGGTGCCTTCATTGCATCTCCCGGCTTCAGTACTTGCCATAGGTCGTGGCGACTTCCACCATCTTGAAGAGATTGGCCTCGGGGGTATCACGGCCGCACTGGTCGCCGGTGGAGAGAATGAATCCTCCCCCCTCTCCGGCGTCATCGATGAGGCGTTTGCATTTCTCCTCGATCTGTTCCGGCGTGGCGTGCAGCATAAAGTGTGTGGTATTGATATTGCCTTTAAGGCACATTGTTTTCCCGAAGCGGCGTTTGATCTCCTTAAGGTTTACATTACCCGAAGGAGGCTCTTCGAGGGGCTCGATGGAGGCGAGGTCGGACTCCTCGGCCACGATCTCCACCAGCTCATTGGAGCGGCCGCAGACATGCAGATGGGAGACGATCCCCGCCTCCCTGCAGATGACGGAGGCCTTCTGGATAAAGGGGAGTTCGAATTGGCGGAAGAGTTTGGGTGAGCTGACGCTGAGGCTGGCGCTGGAGCCGCCGAGCATGATGACATCGGCCTCGGCGCTGATCATGGCGCGTACATTGGCGAGGGCCCACTCCATCCAGAACTCGTGGATCTCCTCGACCAGCGCGGGTTCCATCATATAGTCGACGAACATCTGCTCAAAACCGCCTTGCCGGTTGCGGAAGAACCAGTCCTGAAAGACTGGCACCATGCCCATATAAACGCCATAATCGCCAATCACCTCCTTGTCACGGTAGGCCGGTTCCCACTTCCAGCCGCTCTCACCCATCATCCATTTCAGTTTTTTAAAGTCGGTAGATAGTTCCTTGAGGGGTTTGACCCCCACCCAGGGTGGTTCATCGGCAAAAAAGAGCTCTTCCTCGGTGAGATCGCCGAGGGGGGTATGGCAGACGCGGCGCACCAGCTTGCCCTGCGGAGCGTCGGTAATGCGGCTTTCAAACTCGGGGCGGCTGTCGGGCTTGATCTGCTTGAGTCCGCCATACATGTAAAAACCATCGCAGCCGAAATACTGCACAGCCTTGACGTAAACCTCGCCGTGGGTCGCTGAAGTCCAGCCGAAGTGTTCACGTCCATCGAGATGGATGTCATAAAAGGGTCGTCCGTCGAGGCGGTCGGGAACCATCACGGAGATATCCGGGCTGACCGGCACATGGTCCGCCACTCCGCCCTTCATGGTGATGAGGAGTCTCTCTTTAGAGGTCATTTTATTTCCTTTGTGTGTTGGGCAGCCGGTCCCATGTGCTGAGGAGCTTCTGGAGGCGCATGAATGACCGTTTCGGAGAGCCGTCCTCCCGGACCAGTCCGCCGTTGAGAATATGGGTGCGAAAATCAGCAAAATCGTACCAGTTGACCGCCTTGATCAACGGACGGCTGTAGTAAAGGGAGTAGACTTGTTCCAGCCAATCGGCCTGGAGCTCCTCGTCCCATGGCCGGTGCCATTCAAACGGTTCGGAGGGCAGGCTCATCTTGCCGGTTGCCACCAGATCGGCGGTAGGCCCGCTGGTGGTGCCCAGTTCGGTGATATAGATGGGCTTGCCGAACTTTTCAAAACGCTCGATCATGCGCATGATATCGGAGAGGTCGCGGCGCGGAAAATAGACCTGGATGCCAAGAACGTCGAATTCGACCCCGGCCTCGACCAGATCCTGGATGAAACGCTGCGGAGAGCGCAGAGGACGACTGGAGAGTTCTTTCTGCCGCGCCATCCGGCCCCAGGCGGCATATTCAGCCCAGGGCGCACAATTGTTGAGGATGCGCACGACGCGGGGATTAGCCGCCCTGGTGGCATCACAGGCGAGGCGAACGATTTCCGTGGTCTGTTCGGGCGTATGGTTGTGGATGTTGGCCCAGTCGTGGTATTCGTTGACGACCTCCCACTGCTGCACCCTGTCGCCGTAATGTTTGACCAGGTTGCCGGCATGGCGCACCACATAGCTCTTCAGCTCCTCAAAATTCTTCTCCTTCAACCAATCAGGTGTGACGATGGGATGAAACCAGAAAAGCGGCCGGCCCTGGATGGTGATGCCATTCCCGCTCAGCCAGTCGACGATATCGTCTTTAATCCCCCAGTTATACTCCCCCTCATGAGGTTCGAAATGCTCGTACCAGCTGTCCCAGATATAGTGCGTGACTGTGGCGAAGTTGAAGAGTTCGGCAAAGCGTTTGATGAATTCATCATGTTTGGCCCAGATGAACTGCCGGGTTTCGCAGCCGAAATAAAAAGCCTCCTTGGGGGCCTGACGGGCGACCTCGTACCGGGCTTTCTCCAGTTCGATCACTTCGCCGGCCTGCAGGGCATAGTAGAGGGAGCGATCTGAGAGCCTTGCAGCTGTTTCCCCACTGGTGATCTTTTGGGCGGCATCGGCCAGCAGCTCCTCGCTAAGGCCGGCGAGGTGACGGACCTCTGCGGTAAAGCGGCAGCCCTCCTTCTCATAGCGCTGGAGGACTGCACGGTTGCGCATGACCCGGCTGCGGGCAAACTCATGATTGAGATTGAAACGGCCGCCCTCCCGGACTGAATAAAACTCTCCTGCATTGTCGGCGCTGAGGTAGAGGTAGCCAAAGCCCTCGACGTACCAGCGCGCATTGACAGAGAAACGGCCGGTCCCGATATCCGCCGGGACGACGACACCATCGCGGGTGACCTCGATGCCTGAACGGAAGGGATCCTCATGGATATCGGCGGCATAGACATGGCCGAAATCCGGCATCCAGGCATGAGGCCAGGGCTGGAAGCGCATTTCCTGCGCGCTCGCGGCAAAAAGAGTGGCGCCGGTGCCGAAATCGGCGGTGAGGGCGGCAGCCGTAGTCAGGGCGCCGGCCTTGATAAAATCGCGTCTTGATAGTGGACCCATCATTCCCTCTCGTTGATCATTCACTGCACCTGCCACTGCTGTTTCAACCGCAAGAACCGGTCGTAAGCCGCCTTTTTCTCCCCCTGCGGAGAGCGCAACAATCCGCCGCTCTTGAGGTAACCGTAGGGATCGACAAAATCGTACCAGTTGGCGGCTTCAATCCAGGGCTTGCTGTTGGCGACAATAAAGACCGCCTCCAGCCAGTCGGCCTGCAGTTCTTCGTCCCAGTGGCGGCGCCATTCATAGGGCTGGACGGACCATGGGATCTTCTCCTGGTCGGCGAATTCCATAGTCATTCCTGCCGACGGCGATCCGACCTCGGTGAGATGGACGCACTTGCCCAGCCCCTGATAGCGCTCGATCATCAGCACGCAGTCAGCCAACAGCTGTTTGGTGAAGTACATCTGCACTCCGGCGATATCAAAATCCACCCCCGCCTCGATGAGCTGTCTGACGAACTGATGAGGGGTGCGCTGGGGATATCTGGCCTCCTTGTCGCACCACTTGCCCATTTGTACATACTGGGCAAAGGGACAGCAGTTGTTGATGAGCAGCCGCACCTTCGGATTGGCATCGCGCGCGACATCGCAGGCCAGGCGTGTGAGCTCGATGGTCTGGTCGTGGTTCAACTCCAGTTCGTTGGCCCAGTCATGCAGCTCATTCACCACCTCCCAGACCGAGATTTCGTCCCCGTAATGGCCGACCACGGCACGCACATGATTCTCCAGGTATTTCTTCACTCCGTCATAGCTCTTATGGATCAGCCACTCGGGGGTGACCCACTTGTGCAGCCAGAGCAGGGGCCGCCCCTCCACGGTGATGCCGCGCCGGCGCAGGGCTTGCAAGAGCCGTTCGCGCTCCGCATACTGTTTTTTCCCCTCCTCCGGCTCGAAATTATGAACATCACCGATGAGATAGTGGGTGATGGTGGCATAATTGAACAGCGAGGAAAAGAGATCGAGAAAAAGAGACTCATCCATCTGGAAAAAGCCGCGGCCGTCGCAGCCCATCAGGAAGGGAGGCCTGCTCGAACGAGCGGAAATATCAAAACGGGCCTTTTCTATCTCGAGCAGGTCGCTGGCGTGGAGCCCGTATTTAAGGGATTCCTGGCTGGCCCGGGCGCATCGTTCTCCATCGGCTTGCAGCCGCCCGGCATCTTCAAGATATTCAGAAGCGAGCACGAGCAGGGCCTCGAGTTCACGGGAGGGCTGAAAGCCAGCAGCGATGAATTTCTCCAGACGCTGCTGATTGCGCCTTGTTCTGCTCGCGGCCAGTTCAAAATTCAGATTCAGGGTGCGTTGTCCGGATGCAGGCAGGCGGTAGAATTCAGTGCCGGGGTCTACCGACATGAAAAGGTATCCATACCCCTCCACATTCCAGCGCAGATTGAGGGCAAAGCGCTCCTCCCCCTCGGTGTCCGAAATTTCGATCCCCTCGCGGGTGACCTTGATATCGGAGTGAAAGGTGTCACCATTGGCATCGGTGGCATAAACAAAGGGATCGAGATGAGGGCCGCGCCCTCGTTGTACGAGCCAGGGTTTGAAAATCAGCTTGCCGTGGGCCATCTGTTGTATCCTTTATGGCTATTCGTGGTGTTGAGGCAATTTGCGCCACTTGTTTTGCAAATTGATCAGCCGCTCATAGGCGGCCTTTTTCTCGCCCTGGGGCGAGCGCAGCAGTCCTCCATTCTTGATGAAGGCGAAGGGATCGAGAAAATCGTACCAGTTTACGGCCTCGATCCAGGGCTTGCTGTAGGCGAGGGTGTAGAGCCCCTCGAGCCAGTCAGCCTGCAGTTCTTCATCCCAGGGGCGGTGCCAGATGTAGGGCTCCTCGGGGAAACCGAGCCGGTCGGTCATCACCGAATTACGGTTTGGGCCCGAGGAGGCGCCGACCTCGGTCAGCTGCACGGGCCGGCCGAACTGCTCGAGCCTTTCAATCAACAGGATGGTATCCTGGAGATCGCGATATGGGAAGTAGAGCTGCTGACCGGTGATGGTGAAATCGACCCCCTCGCTGACGAGATCACGCATGAACTGGTGCGGGG
>DAOOPF010000118.1:0-11201 GCA_035388125.1 bacterium
CTGCGCGTGCTCGAGGAGCAGGAGTTCCAGCGCCTCGGCTCCAACAAATCACGCAAAATCGACGTCCGCATCATCTCGGCCACCAACCGCGATCTGAGCCAGGCCATCGCCGAAAAGGGCTTCCGCACCGATCTCTACTACCGGCTTAATGCGGTGACCATCGCCATGCCGCCCCTGCGCGAGATCCCCGAGGATATCCCCCTGCTCGCCAACCATTTCGCCCGCGATTTTGCCGCGCGCTTCAGCCGCGAAAGCATCACCGTCGAGGAGGAGGCCATCGCCGCCATGCAGCGCTACGCCTGGCCGGGCAATGTCCGCGAACTGGCCAACGCCATCCGCCGCGCCGTCGCCCTCTCCGAAGGACCCTCGCTGCGCATCTACGATCTCCCGCCCCACATTATCCAGGAGGCCACCCCCTCTTACGAAATCGAACCGGCCCCCAGCGGGGTTCTCCTCCTCGAAGAGGTGGAAAAAGAGCATATCCTCAAGGTGCTCGACATGACCGACGGCAACCGCAGCGAGGCCGCCCAGATCCTCGGTATCCATCGCGATACCCTGCTGCGCAAGCTCAAAAAGTACGGCGTGGAATAGTCCGTTTTCCCGGCAAGCTGCTGTCGTATTTTTCGGTGCTTTTTGATATTGTATTTATTATAGTTAAATTATACTATTCCTCTGCAGGAGCCCGATTGTCGTAATTTACGGCAATCGGGCTCCTTTTTTCTTGCCCGCCCGCCTCCTCTTTATTACCTTTATCCATTTAATATAATATACTTAAATCCTGCCCTGCAATTGTGGTATGCTGTTTGCTAAGGAGAGAGATGGTGAAGAGCGGCTCCTGAGCCCGCCTGGACCACCGTCCGGAATGGAAGGCGAACAGCCCTCCGCTTCTGCGGGCGGATTAACCTTAAAGACGATCATGCGGAGGAAGTGGCGGTGCGGGAAGAGAGAGAGGCGGGAAAGCCGGCGGTCTGGGCGTTTGCAGGCGCTGCACCGCACAGCGGATCCGGCATCGCAGCCTTTCTTCTCGGAGGGGTGGCCGCCCAATCGGGCCGAGAGACCCAGCTTTTCCGGCCGGGGCAGTGGGAAACCCCACCAAAGCAGCACTATTCACCCACCCTGCCATTGCATAAAGAGGAGATGGCGGACCTGCTCAGCAGGCTGAGTGCCAGGGAACTCGCATCAGCGCAAGGGCTCTATCACTATCTCCTTCATCTCCACCCGCAGCAAAGCGAAGCGCCCCTCTGGCTCTTGGAGCTGGGTTGCAGCCGTTCCCATGCCCACTGGGATCTTTTCTGGAGCTGCGATCTGCCTCTTCTGGTCACCGGCAGCCGTGATGAGGCGGCTTTGCAAAAGATGGCCGATTCAGCCTGGCAGCGCTGGCTGGAAAGAGCCCTGGCGCTGGACGAGGATAGTCTCCACGCCCGCCGGCTGCCGGCAGATCTCAACGGGGAGTCTCAAGATTACCTCTCCAGCAGCCGCCTGCGGCAGCTGGGGAAAAAAGATCCGCTTCTCTATGTAGTGTTCGACAAGGCCTGCACGCTCGGCGGCCATTCGCAGCCGGACGGCGAAACCTCTACCCCCAAGGCGCCCTTGAAAAGCGCAGGCGTGCTCTCCTGCGACAGCGCCACCGCCTTGATGATTCGCGATCTACACGCCCAGTTCAATCTCCTCCCCCATGCCGCGCAGGAGTGGCTGCTCAACCGGCTGGAGGAAAAGCTCGATCCGGCGCAGCGCGGGAAGAGCGCCGGCAGTGAAAAAAGGGTTCGCACTCTCCAGCGCGGCGTCTATACTCAGCTGGACGGACGGCAGATCCTCAATATCGACCTGAATTTTTTCGACGTCGCGGCGGTCGTTTCGCCCTTTGCCGCCACCGACGATGAGTTATAAACTTTTCCTCACACCCGACACGACCCAGAATACGGGACCTTTGTCTGGCCGGCCCCCGGCCACGGCCGGACGGTTGGCCAGGCAAAGGCCCGTCCCGGCGGGTGAGGAACCCGATGTTCCACCCGACACTGAAAAGGGACGGTAGTCGTTCTTCGCAGCGGTTGTTGCGCACCATAGCAGGCACCCACAGCTCGGCATCTGAGTACGCAGCCTGGTAGCATCGCTTGACAGGCATCTTTCGACAAGCGAACGCACACGACATCCGCAACCTGAGAGCTATCGTCCCTTTTTATTTTCCCCCTCTCCCCCGCTTTTTTTCCTTGATTATTGCGCTGATTTATGTAAATTTAACCAGAATCTATCTCTTGCGTATCGCGCTGCGGTGCGGCGGCTGTGGGGAATGCTGCGTTTTCGCCCCTGGCCCTGGTCAGGAACTCTATGTGTGTGAGGTCGTGTATGGCGAAAATCCTGATTGTCGATGACGAACAAGATGTGCTCGAGACCCTCCCCGAGGTGGTGCGCAAATGGGGGCATGAGACCTTTGCGGCCCAGAACGGGGTCGAGGCCCTTCTCGCCCTGCAGCAGCAGAACTTTGATTTCATCGTGACCGATGTCAAGATGCCGGAGATGGACGGCATGGAGCTGCTGCAAAAGATCCAGGAATTCGACCGGAATGTGATGGTCATCTTCCTGACCGGATATCCCTCCATCGATTCGGCGATCACGGCCATGCGCAGCGGGGCCTATGACTATCTGGTCAAGCCGGTCAATCTCGATGAGCTCAAACTGCGCATCGAGCGCGGCCTCGAGCGCAAGGAGCACATCAAGGCTCTTCCGCTCCTGCGCGGACTGAACTGGGCCCTGCTGGTCTCGATCCCCCTCTGGCTGCTGCTCGGCTATATCCTGACCAAACTCCTGCGTTGATCATTTCACCTCTCTTTGGAAGGCCTGTATGATTAAACTCAATATCCGGCTGCTGAACCCGGAGGTCGACGAGGCCGCCGTCAAGGCGCAGCAGCGCTCAGTGCGCCGGGTTGTCGACCAGCTCTACAAGGGACGCTGCGCCGGTGCGGACATGCTCGGCTGGCGCGATCTCCCGCTCAGGGATAATCGTGAGGAACTCAAAAAGATCAGCAAGATCGCCCGCAAGATCCGCAAAAAGGCCGATCTCTTGATCGTCGTCGGCATCGGCGGCAGCTATCTGGGCGCGCGCGCCGCGATCGAGGGGCTCTGCCCCGCCCTGCCGGGCAACCACAAAGGTCCCGAGATCCTCTTTCTCGGCAACCACCTCGATGCCGACTATACGGCCGAACTGCTCGACTATATCAAGGATAAAAAATACTATATCAATGTGATCAGCAAATCGGGCACGACGATTGAGCCCGGAATCGCCTTCCGCCTCCTCCTCGACCATCTCAGGCGCACACTGCCACCCAAAAAGGTCAAAGAGAGGGTCATCGCCACTACCAGCCCGGCCAAGGGCGCCCTCCTCGCCATGGCCGGCGATGCCGGGTTTGAGAAACTTGTCATTCCGGAGGACGTCGGCGGCCGTTTCAGCGTGCTCACTCCCGTCGGCCTCCTCCCCATGGCGGTGGCCGGCATCAATATCAAGGCGATGCTGAAGGGAGCGCGCAGCATGGCCCGCCACTGCAGCGAGAACCGGACCATAGCCGGAAACGACGCCCTCAAATATGCTGTCGCCCGCAATCTGCTCTACCAGGCCGGCAAACGCATCGAGATTCTCGGGGTCTGGAATCCCGCCCTGCTCTACCTGGCGGAGTGGTGGAAACAGCTCTTCGGCGAGAGCGAGGGCAAGGACAAGAAAGGCATCTTTCCCGCCTCGGTGGGGCTGACCACCGATCTGCATTCCCTCGGCCAGTACATTCAGGACGGCCGGCGCGAGCTTTTTGAGACCTTCCTGGTTGTCGACAAGAACCGCAGAAAGGTGGTCATGCCGGAGCTGGAGGGTGATCCCGACCAGCTGGGTTTTCTGGCGGGTGAACAGCTCGCTTCTGCCAACCGGCAGGCCTGGCGCGGCACCATGCTGGCTCATCATGACGGCCAGACTCCCAACATGACCCTGCATATCGGCAAGCGGGACGCTTTCCACTTCGGCGAGCTCTTTTACTTTTTCGAGTTCGCCGTCGCCGTCAGCGGCCTGCTGCTCGGGGTCAACCCCTTCGACCAGCCCGGTGTGGAGGCCTACAAGAACAACATGTTCGCCCTGCTCGGCGAACCCAGCCGCGAAAACGAGAGACTCGCCCTGGAAGAAAGGCTAAACAAAATCGACGACTCGAACTAAGGAGACCCCGTGGCCGCATCAGACCGCATGATTATGGTGGTAGACCGCTCCACTCTCTTCGCAGAGGAGTATTTTCAGGGCTTTGCGCCCGCTGCTGCGCACGACTATCAATCGCTTATCCGCGACCACTATTTTTACGAACTGCGCGACAAGGCGGAAATCATGCCGCAGTACAAGCAGCCCATCGCCTACGCCATCATCGTTCACAAGGAGAGCCACGAAGTTTTCGCCTACCAGCGCTCGAGCAAGGAGGGGCAATACAACGAGACCCGCTTGCGCGGCAAGTGGTCATGGGGAATCGGCGGCCATATCGACAAAATCGATATCGAGAACGGCGACCCCATCCGCGCGAGCCTCCTGCGCGAGCTGAGCGAGGAGCTGCAGATCAAGCAGTTCGATGATCCCGTCATCCTCGGCTATATCAATGACGACGAGACCGAGGTCGGTTCCGTCCACTTCGGCATGCTCTACCTCATCATGACCAGTGACCGCGGGGTGAGACCGGCCGATGCCGAGATCGCCTGGGGCGGATTCATGCCGGTCAGCCAGCTCGAGGAGATCAGCCAGAGCAGCGAAGCCTCCGTGGAGAGCTGGTCCGCCATCAGTCTGCTCCCCCTCAAGCAGGCCCTGGCGAAAAAGAGATAGCCGCCTCCCGCCTCACTCCACCAGTACCTTCTTGCACAGTCGTCAGGCCAATCCGCTCCGCCGGCCGGAGCGGATTGCCGGCGGCACAGCCGGCCCGTTAACCAGGAATCCAACCACCATGAAAATCAAACACCCCCTCATATTCACCGCTGCACGAGATAAAGCGGGATCAAGACGGGGGGCGGCTTTGGCCGGACTGCGGAGCGATTGGCACAGAACCGAAGGGTGGGTTCGGCCGGTATGCGGGCCGAAATCGAGACCAAAAATGTGCGCAGACCGGTCACCTGGGCCTGTGCGCAGCCGCTCAATCCGGATGGATCCCTGACCATCCAGCTCAATAATTTTGATGATCCGGGCTGGCGGAAAGGCTTTTAAGCTCGACCAATCCGATTTAATAACAAGGAGATAAAAGGTCATGACAAAGCCACAAAGCATGCCATGGGGCAAGGCCATATTTATCATTCTGCTGCTTGGTTGTACTCTAACGGCTGCAGCTCAGCAGTCCGGTGCTGAAACCGGCGCAGCCCTGGGACCCTGGGATTGGGGGCACATACGCATTGTCCGTTCGAACGACAACATCGAGTTCCTGAATCGGCTGCATGCCACAGTCAACCAGAACGGCGGTCCGATCATTTTTCCGAAGGACAGGGAGAGCGGCCTCTTCATCACCGATCTGGCCGAATTCGATAAAATGGTCGCCGCCGCCCGCGCAAAAGTAGACCGTTTTCATCGTGAAGGCATGCATGTCATCGCCTATACCACCATGGCCCTGGCGGGCGAGAGCCCGACCTATGAAGATCTGCCCAGGCCGGAAGAGCTCTCCCTGAACGAAGCCTATAACACACCTGGAGTGTGGGAAATGTATGCCCGCTATTTTGGCCCGCGACCGGCGGAGGGGCCGGACAAATGGGCCCGGCGGACCCACGACGGGAAATACTCCTTTTACCGTTTCAGGCATCCCAATGCGCCCAAAACCGGCGGCCGGTTCGAAATGTTCGGTTGCCAGGACAATCCCTCCTACCTGCAGTATTTCAAGGGTGTCATGAAGCTGGTGGCCATCGGCGGGTACGATGGCGCTTATGTCGACTGGACAAAAGTGCATGAAGGCACCTGTTATTGCCCGCACTCCCGGGAGGCCTTTAGAAAATATCTGCGGGAGAAAGTCTCTCCCGTGTATCTGCGCGAGCGGTACGGAATTGCGGATGTGGCGCAAGTCGACCCCCCGCTGGACAATACACAGGCGCTGTGGCGGGAATGGCTGATGTTCCGCAGCTGGTCGCTGACCGAATTTCAACGGGAGATCCGCGCTGCGGCCAGAACTATCAATCCGGATTTCCTGCTCTCCGGCAATATCAATGGCGGCGATTACGGTAACATGGCCTATACCAACGGCGATGACATGGAGATGATGGGCACGGTCGAGGACTTTTTCTATTCGGAAATTCAGGCGGGGCTGCGCTCCGTCCCGCGTGCCGAAGGCGATGTCAAGGTCTCCAATTCCGGACCGCTGAAATTTCTGGCCGCTGCGGCGATGCAAAAGCCGGTCTGGATGTACTGCATTCAGCCTTCCATACCCAAACCGATTCCCAATGAGAAGGCCCTGTTCAATCTGATCAAGCTGAGCATTGCCGAAGCCTTTGCCAACCACAATACATTCAGTGTTGTGCGTGAAACCTTTGGTGAGCCGATCTCGCCGATGGTCCATGACGGGGCCGAACAGATCTATGCGTTTTTTAAGGAAAACGAGAAAAACCTCATCGGGGCAAAACTGGCCGCCAATACGGCCATCTATTGCTCAATCAACCAGTTTTACAGCGATGAGTTCAGCTATTTCAATCCGGCGTCCAGGGTTCTTGCTGACAATGGCATCGCCCACGTCATGACGGTTGAACGGGATTTCGATGCGGCCGAGCTGGCAAAGTATAAAACACTGATTCTGCCGTACGTTCCGCTCATGAGCGATGAACAGATCAAATTGATCAACGCTTTTGTGCAAAATGGCGGTGGTCTGGTTGTGATGGGCTTGAGCTCGGCAAAGGATGAAAACGGTCTGCCGCGGCGGAATCCGGGGCTGGCGGAGTTATTGGGTTTTGGCCTGCAGGACGCGCCAATCACCATCACGCGCAGAGAATCGGGCAAGGGACGGGTGGTGTTCATTCCGTTGAATCCGATACCGGTGGGCCGCGGCGACACGGAGAACTCGCCCCTCCCCGACGATCAACTGATGTACGGGCGCGGTCAATTTCCTGACCGGGTAAAAGAGGCTTTTGCCTCCTTGCCGGAGGCGGTTGAATGGGCGGCGGCCGGCGAATTTTCCGGAAAACACTTTGCCTCCAGCATGGTCGAGATGACCACGATGGAGCAAAAAGAGAAGAATCTGCAGCTGGTGCACCTGGTTAATTATCAGGTTACGCTGGATGGCGCAGTTACGCCGGCAGGGAACGTCAGGGTGCGTCTGCAAATCCCGGAGAACAAAAAAGTAGCCCGGGTGACGGCCGGATCACCGATCAACAAAACCGCCGCCATCCGCTTTGAAAAAAAAGCGGGAAGTATTGAATTTGTACTCCCGGCATTTGAAATTTACTCGTTGGCGACCGTTTATTTTGAATAGCCTGTCCGACGTGTATGAAGGCCGGCTGCGCAGTGCCATCCGTAGAGGGGCCCAATTGAACATGAGGAAGAGAGATATCCAAATTATGGAGACTTTGGTCCATGAACCCGATAAAGCGTCGTGGTTTTATAAAGCAGACCGCCCGGATAACTGCGGGATTGGCTGCAGCAAACGTAATGGCCTGCAAGGGAGGGCAAAATATGGCCGGCGATGGCATAGCGGCGATGATACCGCTGCCGATCCAGATTGTCATTGATGATGTGGGCTGGTGGTCGGGCGAAGATGGCAGTGCGCGGCAGGAGCCTTACCGCACCGGCATCAAGCGCAACCATGTTCCCGCAGATTACCAGGCGATTGTCGACCTCGGCAAAGGACTGGGGGTCCGGCCGCAGGCGGCCACCATTCTCTGCGAATGGGACCGGGAAAATATCTTGCGCCAGCTGCCCACCAGCACCTGGATGCGGGAAAAATGGGATAACCGTAAATGGGTGGGGCCCTGGCTGGAGGAAGCCGCCGATATCATCCGCAGCAATCAGCGCCACTACGAATTGACGCTGCACGGCATCGGACATGAATACTGGGCGGACAGCAATTTTACGCGGGCGGAGTGGGCGGAGAGAAACGGGAACATGCGTCCCAGGGATCAGGTCGAGCTGCATCTGGACTATTATGCCCGCCTGCTGCAGCAGAACCAGCTCGGTCCCTTTCCCCGGTCGTTCGTCCCGACTGCTTTTTTGCACGGCTTCGGCCCAACTCCGACATCTTCAACGAGTCTGGCGGAGATCATCAGCAAGCGCGGCATCAGCTATATCAATACGCCCTTCAGCACCATGGCCAACGCGGAGGCTGTGCAGTTTGGTCTGTTCGGCATTGATTCCGGCGTCATGACCGTAGACCGCGGTGAAGATCTGTTCGACTGGGACATCATCGGCGGCACCCCCGAGGCGATGATCAGCGGCCCGACCTGCGGGATGCATTGGCCGAACCTGCTGCATGCCGACCCCGCACGCAACTCCGAAATTGTCGCCGGCTGGGTGAAATATCTCTCGCCATACAATTCCCGGATGGAAACGCTCCTGGCGCCGGATTCGACCTTTTTTCAACAGCAGCTTGCGCATCACGTCTGCACCGGCCTGGCCAGGAAAGGCCGGTACGTCGAGCTGGATTTCAGCAAAATCAGCGCTGTCCCGGAGCAGGCTGCCGGCCGGCAGTTCATCCTCAAGGTCCGCAGCGCCTCCCGGCTGCAGTTTAAAGCCAGAAATATCAACGTTGTTTCCGATTCGTTCATCGCTGAGAATGAAGGTTTTCTGTATGCCCTCACCCTTGAGCGGATTCCGGACAAAATGGCGGCCAGGATTGAATTCATCACAGCAGGGTAGAAAAACAAACCTCCGGAGCAGCTCGTGCAGCCGATGAGAGAAAATACTGTAGTATGGTGCTTTCCCAAGTCCCTGAAAATCCGCGTCAGCACAAAAACAGGCCTGCCAATGCTCCTGATCGGCCTGTGTCTTTTCGCGGGCTGCACGCGACAGCCCGGACCGGAGTTGTCCATCACAGCGGTGCGCACAAAGACAGCTATCAACATCGATGGCCTACTCGACGAAGCTGCCTGGCGGATCGCCGACCCGGTCTTGCTCCGGAATAATCGCTCCGGACAGGAGGTCAGGGAGAAGCAGGCGGACACGCGCGTCATGACCTGCCACGACGACAGCACGCTTTTTATCGCATTCATCTGTGATGATCCGGATATCTGGGCCCATTACACGCAGCGTGACGATCACCTGTGGAAAGAAGAAGCCGTCGAGGTTTTTATCGATGCCGATGAGGTGCCTGAAACCTATGTGGAGATCGAAGTCTCCCCGGCCAATGTGCTTTTCGATAGCTATATTGTCGATCCGGTGAACATCGATATTCCGGCGACAGCGGCATTCGACCTGCCCGGAATCCGGACCGGGGTGACCGTTGCCGGCACGCTGAATGTGCGTGATGACAGGGATCAGCACTGGTCGGTGGAAATTGCCGTCCCTTTCCGCGACCTGGCTGTTGAGAGGACAAAAAGTCCGGCCCCCGGTTCATTGTTGAAAATCAATTTTTTCCGCGTCGACAAGAATCAGGGCATGGACCCCGCCAGCTACGCCTGGTCGCCCACCGGTGGGCGCTTTCATAACCCCGCCGTGTTTGGCAGATTGTTCCTGAAAAAGTAGCTGCCGGCACGACCTGATAGATCGCTTTCACGGGGTGACCGTTTGGATATTAACCAGCAGCAGGATATGGAGGTTCAATATGAGAACGCGAAAGGCTTTTCTGCCGGTACTGTTAGTGGCCGCTTTTTTCTCCGGCCATTTATATGCGCAAAAGGGGGATTTAAAGCTGGTCGATTGGAAGCCGGTCAGTCAGTTGAAAGTAAAGGAAACCAGAATAGAAAAGGCCAAATTCCCGGTCATCGACATCCACAACCATCTGGGCAAGCTGGAGAATACCGCGAAGTATCTCGAGGAGATGGACAAGGCGGGGGTCTGGAAATGCGTGAGCCTGGATGCCAATTCGAAGGATGATATCTATAAAAAGCATCTCCAGGTATCGCAAAGCGTTTCCAAAGAGCGCTTTCTGCTCTTCTTCAGGCCGGATTTCAGCCGCATCGATGAACCTGATTTTGGCGAGAATGAGGCGCGGAGGCTGGAGGAAGCCGTAAAATCGGGCTGCCGCGGCCTAAAGATCGCCAAGACGCTGGGACTTGGCTATAAAGATAAAACAGGCCGTTTTGTCGCAGTTGATGATCCGCGGATCGACCCGATCTGGGCGAAATGCGCGGAACTGGGCATTCCGGTTGAAATCCATGTTTCGGATCCCAAAGCATTCTTTACACCCGTCGATCAGTTCAATGAACGTTATGATGAACTCGGCATGAATCCGGAATGGTCGTTTTATGGCCAGGGATACCCGGCAAAAGACAGCATTCTCGCCGCACGCAATCGGGTGATAGCAAAGCATCCACAAACGATTTTCATCGGCGCCCATTTTGGCAATCTGCCGGAAGAATTGGAGACGGTCGCCCGCTGGCTGGATACCTATCCCAATTTCTATGTGGATATCGATGCCCGTATCAGCGAACTGGGCAGGCAGCCCTATTCCGCCCGGCGGTTCTTTCTGAAGTATCAGGACAGAATCCTCTTCGGCACGGATACGCCCTGCAATGCCGATGCTTACCGGCTCTATTTCCGCTTTCTGGAAACCGATGACGAATACATCGATCCTTCACCAGCCCACAAACTGCAAGGACGCTGGATGATCTATGGTCTCTACCTGCCCGACGAGGTCCTGGAAAAAATCTATAACAAAAATGCCCAGAAAATTCTGGCCATGTTCAAGGGCTGAGCGCTGTTGCCGGGGGCAATAGCTGGTTTGAAAGAGGGATTGTTGATCCCACCCCATGCATGCAAAGGTGATGGATTATTCCGCGAGATGCATACGATAGAGTCGGGCATCTTCTTTTAAATAGCAGCAAAATATCACCGACCCGGGCAATTCATGTTGACAAAGCCAGGCACGGACAGCCGCCAGCGCGATCTGGCAGGCCTCTTGATGGGGATATCCGTAGATGCCGGTCGAGATACAGGGAAAGGCCACCGACTGCATTCCGGCATCGGCTGCCAGCCGGAGGGATTCCCGGTAACAGGAGGACAACAAGGCCGCCTCGCCCTGCCGTCCGCCGCTGTAGACCGGTCCGACGGTATGAATGACGTAATGCGCCTTGAG
>DAOOPF010000119.1:0-11059 GCA_035388125.1 bacterium
GGCGGTCGACCACGCAGGGCACCTTGCCGCTGGGGTAGAGGTGGCGCGAATACCACTCCAGATAGTCCCTGACTTCGCGGCGGATATTGAACCGGAGCAGGGCGGCGGAGGTGAGGGCGCCGTCGCGGATCCATGAGCGCTCGTAGGAGCGCGAACCGGGCTGGATGCCGGCGCTGTCGCGGTTGATGAGGATCCAGGCGAGGTTGGCATGCACGGTCTCCATCACTTCCCGGGCGGAGGCCGGCAGCTGGATGGAGACGGTGCGGACCTTGGTGCGCCAGAACTCCTCCACACGAGCGCGCAGGCGGGGGATGTCGACCGCCTCCTCCCCCGGGGCGCCGGCGCCGAAGGGGATGATCAGGCTCACCTCCCGGCTTTCGCCCGGAGCCAGGCGCCAGGTGTAGCGCGCCGCCGCGGAGGCGAGGGAGCGATCATCCGCGACCGACTGCGCCTCCGGCAGGATGCCCCTGCGCATAAAACTGCTGATATCCCCCTGCGCAAAAGCGGCCGCTCCGAAAGCCTCCGGCGCGGTGATGAAGCGGATGATCTTTTCGTCATTGACCATGGCGCGGTCGCCATGGAATTCGATTTTTCTGACCGGGGCGGTGCCGCCCGGCCAGTTGAGAAACTGCCAGGGGGGATTGACCTGGAAGGGGCGCAGAGCAAGATAGAGGGCAGCAGTTCGGGGATGGGGCGTGTAATTACTCACGGTATAGGTCAGATAGAGGCTGCCGCTGCCGGCGGCGGTGAGGTCGTCCCGCTCCGGGCCGTCGGCGAAGGCTTTAACGGTGAGCTGCAGGGGGAGGCCCTCCCACTCCACGCGGGGGAGGGGCAGGCAGCCGCCGGCCAGGCTGGCGCTGCTGCGGGCCTGGTGCCAGCTGTAAAGGCTGTCCTCCACGGCCAGAAACGGTTCGATCGAAAAGCCCCCCTTGTCGACCTCGACCATGCCGTCGCTGTTGATGAGGGCCTCCTGGCGGGCGTTGTTGACCCCGACGACGGTCCAGTAGGACTGTTCTCCGCGGCAGTAACGGGGATAGAGCCCAACCGGCTCTTCGCGCGCCAGGGCGCTGTAAAAAGAGTCCGGAGTCTCAAAGAAGCCGAGATCACGGCGCAGGGCAGCGGCGGCGATCTCCTGCGGGGTGGCCGGCTGTTCGGGGGGCAGGGCCTGGAAGGAGAGATCGTCGATCCAGATGCTCCCCTTGCCACCGGATGAGGAGGAGATCATGAATTCGAGCTTGTCCATCCTGCGCAGGGTCCGGTCCGATGCCGGGCCCCAGGCGAAGTCAATGTGGCGTTTCCTGATGGTGATGGTGTTCCAATCCCGGGGCCAGTGGTAGTTGCGTTTGATGTGCCACCAGACGTTGTCGCCGCCGGCATCGAGGAGTTTGAACTCGAGGTTGTTGTCCGGGGCCTCGCCGCGGATCCTGAAGGTGAACCGGAAATTCTCGGGCAGGGTGATGGGCAGGTGCTTCTGCACGCCGCAGTAGCCGCCGCCGGCGACAAAATTGAAATCGAGGCGCAGGGCGCTGCCGCCCTCCGGGCTCTCCTCCAGGGAGGTGCGCAGGGTGACCCCGTCGGCGGCGATGCTTTTCCATCCCTCCAGGTTTCCGAATTCGTCGAGGGGGGAGGCGTCGAGCCAGCCGCCGCTGAAACCGGCGCGGCGCAGGCCGCGCCGGAGGTGGGGATTCCCGGCCAGCACGCGCCAGATCAAACCGGTGCGATAATTCTCGATCATCGCCAGCATCGGCCCCTGGTCGATGCCGAGATAATCGGGATTGAACCAGCCCCTGCTGTTTTTCGCTCCTTCCCGGTAGGTGGGATTAAAGGCATCAAGAAAGCCATATTTTTGCCAGAGTTTGGCCCCGTATCGCCTGCGCATTTCTTTTAAGGCCGGGATGCAGATCTCGGGGGCGAAGGGCATGGAGCTGCCGGCTGCATAGGGCGCGATGGTGCCGTCGTCATTGACCCAGTCGAAGGAGACGCCGCGGGCGCTGTAGGTGGAGAAGCGGCGTTTGACCCCGTCGATGACCAGTTCGCCATCCAAGGGGCCGTCACTGGCGGTAAAGCCCCAGATATTCTCGCCATAGTCGCGCCAGCCGCCGGGATTGGCGATGGCGTAGGCCCGCTGCGAAAGGGTGGCCCGGCGGGAGTTCTCGGAATAATCGATCCCTTTTTCGCGCATGTAGCTATCCTGGATGCCACGGAAATCAATCCAGACATGGGAGAACTGATGGCCGAAGAGGGGACCGAAGCTGATGAATTCCTGGCCGTAATAGCCGGCCCAGATATAGGTGGAGCACCACGCGTCCCAGACCCCGTCCGGCAGGGGATGGGTGGGGGAGCCGAGGCCGAGGATGTAGAGGATCATGGACTCCATATAGCCGGTCCAGGTGACCTTGTTAAAGCCCTCTTCGGGGCGCCAGCCCATGGACATGGTCTCGCGGCCGTTCATGAACCAGTTCCAGTCCGCCGCGAAATAGAGGGAATCGGCGAGGGCGCGGATCTCCTCCTCGACCGCCGTCTGGCCGTCGAAATAGCCCTGGCAGAAGAGTGCGCCCATGATGAGCAGGGCGGTGTCCATGTTGGAGAGTTCGCAGTTCCATTCGCGTTCACCGCCCGGAATTTTCAGAAAATGGTAATAAAAGCCCTTGTGGAAGGTGGTGGCTTCCGCCTGCGGGTGCTGAGTGAGCTGCCGGAAGAAGCGCAGGGCTTTGACGGTGCGTTCTGCGGCCTGTGCCCGTGTCAGCATCCGGTGTTCAACAGCGATGGGAAAGGCGGTGAGGGCGTAGCCGGCCGCAGCGATGCTGCTCGGCCCTGGCGAGGGATAGCGATCCGGCGCAAGGCCGGTCTCGACCGGTGTGGTGTCGATGAAATAACGGAGGGTGCGCTGCTGGACCTCCTCGAGGAAGGGATCCTGGCGAGGGTCTCCCGGGGTCGCCTGAACGCTATGGGCGGCAAGGAAGAGCAGGAGGATGAAAAGAGAGCTGTTGCGCATGGTCATCTCACGTTTTTTTAATTGATTATTTCATGCCGAATGGCTACTTTAGCACCTGCAAGATGGAACGACCCGGCCTTTCTTTTCAGTTCAGGGGAGATGACCTCCCCTTCAAATTTCACCCTATCACCAGCAGAGGAGAACTCTATGTCCGATCCGAAAAAGTTCGTTCCGTTCGTTTCTCCTGATTCAAAGATGGCTGAATTCACGATCCGGGCGCTGGTCATCGGTCTGATCATGTGCGTCGTGCTCGGCGCGGCCAACGCCTATCTCGGTCTGAAAGCCGGCATGACCATCGCTGCGACCTATCCGGCGGCGGTGATCGGCATGGCGGTCCTGCGCCTTTTCCGTAAAAAGGGAACGATGCTCGAACAGAATTTCGCCAGGACTGTGGGATCGATTGGTGAATCGGTCGCTGCGGGCGCCATCTTCACGCTGCCCGCCTTTTACATCTCGGGTCTCTGGCGGCCCTTTTTCTCCACCAGCCATTATCTCACCGCCACGATCATCCTCATCGTCGGCGGCGTACTGGGCATCATGTTCGTCGCTCTGCTGCGCCGGGTGATGGTGGAAGATGCCACCCTGCCCTTTCCGGAATCGGTCGCTGCGGCCGAGATCCACAAGGCCGGCAGCTCTTCCGGCACGGGATCCAAGTTCCTCTTCGGCGCCATGATCGGGGGCGCGCTGGTCAAGATGCTGGCTGAGTTCAAGCTCTTCGCGGAGACCTGGGAGCATTTCATCGCTTTCGCGCGCAAGACCATCACCGGCACAGCCATCCCCGGCGAGGGGGGGATCCTGGTCAGTTCGCCCGGCATCAGCCCGGCTTACATGGGGGTGGGTTACATCATCGGGCCGAAGCTCGGCGCCCTGAACTTCAGCGGCGGCCTGCTCGCCTGGGGCCTGCTGACGCCGATCATCCTCTATTTTCTCACCCCCTCCATGAACCCCGATTTTCTGGCGGGCTGGGCGGCCTATCTGATGGGGCTCGATTCCACCCTCACCCTGGGTTCGGCGACGGCCAAGGTGAGCGATCCGGTTTTCCAGATGTACGCCGTCTGGCGCTACATCGTCAAGCCGATCGCCATCGGCGGCATGCTCATGGCGGCCGGTTTCACCCTCTTCAAGATGAGAAAAAGCCTGATCGCCGGCATCGGCCGTTCGGTCAGCGACGTCAAAAAGGCCGCCTCGGGCAGCGCAGTGGAATATGAGCGCACCGAAAAGGACATGAAGTTTATGTGGGTGGTCATCGGCATCCTCGCCGCTGCGGTGGTGACTTTTCTGGTCACCAAGTTCATCTTCGGCACCAGTCTGCTGGTCGCCCTCGTGGCCGCCACGGTGCTGATCATCCTCGCCTTTTTCTTCGCCGCCATTTCGGGCTATCTGGTCGGCATCATGGGCTCGAGCAATAACCCCATCAGCGGCCTGACCCTGACTGCCCTGGTGGTGACCGCCCTGATCCTGGTCGCCATCGGCGTCGGCAAGACCAATGCCGGTGTGGCGGCCGTGCTCGGCGTCGCCGCCATCGTCTGCGTCGGCGCCGCCGTCGCCGGGGAGATGCTGCAGGACCTCAAGGCCGGTCACATTCTCGGCGGTACCCCCTGGAAAATGCAGATCGGCAACCTCATCGGCGTGGTCATCGCCGGCGCTGTCATGTTCGGGGTTCTCCATTTCCTCAATCAGGCGGACATCGCCCAGGGCATCAAAGAGGGCTATGACGGCGGTTTCGGCAGCCCCAAACTCTCCGCGCCCCAGGCGGGCCTGATGTCCATGCTCTCGCAGGGCATCGTCGGCGGCCAGATGTCCTGGCCCCTGATCATCTGCGGCATGATGATGGGCCTGGCTTTCATCCTCATGCAGGTGCGCAGCCCGATGCTGGTTGCGGTCGGCATGTATCTGCCCCTGGAGACGACCTTCGCCATCTTTGTCGGCGGCGTGGTCAAGGGCATTGTCGATATGGTCACGGAAAAACGGCAGTTCAACGCAGCCCAGCGGGCGCGGGTTGAGAATGTCGGCATCCTGCTCGCAGCCGGCTTTATCGCCGGCGAAGCGCTGACCGGTCTGGCTTTCGCCCCCTTCAAGATCGCCCAGGTCGATCTCTGGCGCATCTTCGACAAGGCGCCGATTTCGATCGGCCTGGTTGTGCTGCTGATCATCTCGCTGATTCTGATTCTGGTGCCGGTCCGGAATGCGGGCAAGCCCGATGAGCCGGCTCCCCCGGCGGTATCCATGTAGCCTGGTGCCGGAAAAGTAAAGACGGAAGCATTGCTTCCGTCTTTTTTTTTTGCCCCGGGCCGCCCGCCCTGCGCTGGCGGTTCAACGGGCGACAGGATGCGGCGCCAACCATGATCGGCTCCGGGCAGCTGGCCGGGAGTTACTTGAGCACCTGCAGCTTGCGCACGACCGGCCGGCCTTCAAAAATCAGCCGGCAGAAGTAGAGGCCGGTGGCCAGATCGCCGGCGGCCAGGGAGAGCCGGTGCAGGCCGGCCGCCTGGGTGGTATCGACCAGCTGGCGAACCTGCCTGCCCTGCAGATCAAAGAGCGCCAGGCTGACCCGCCCCGCCCGCGGCAGCGCGTACTCTAACACCGTGGCGTCATTGAACGGGTTGGGGTAATTCTGGCGGAGCTGAAGGTTTGACGGGAGCTGAAGCGGTTCTTCTTCAACGCCGGTGCCGGTGGGCCGGAAGCCCGCCCGCTCGAGGCCGCGCCGGACGTCGGCATTTTTCATAAAGGTTTTCCAGACCTTGCCGGTGCGGTAATTCTCGATCATGAGGACGATGGGGCCCTGGTCGATGCCGATCACATCGGTCGCCCACCAGTTTTTCTGCAGGTTGAAGGCATCCCGGAAGCCGTAGCTCCCCCAGAGCTGTGATTTGTAGGCGTCGTAGAAATGGCGCAGGGTGGGCAGGCAGATCTCCGGGGCGAAGGGGAGCGAGCCGCCGACAGCGGTCGGGGCGATGGTGCCGTCGTCGTTTTCGGCCGGCGGCGCACCGCGCGCGGCATAGCCGTTGGGGCCGTCGCTGGGGGTGAGGCCCCACACATTTTCTCCGTATCCCTTCCAGCCTTTGGGATTGGCGATGCAGTAGGCCTGCTGGGCGAGGGTGGCGCGGCGGGAGTTTTCGAAATAGTCGATCCCTTTCGCGCGCATATAGTCATCCTGTATGCCGCGGAAATCGATCCAGCAGTGCGAGAACTGATGGCCGAAGAGGGGGGGGAAATTGACATACTCCTGGCCGTACTGCGTGCCCCAATCGTAGCCGCCGCACCAGGCCTTCCAGCTCGAAGCCGGCAGGGGATGGGTGGGTGAGCCGAGGCCGAGGATGTACATAATCATCATCTCGTTGTAACCCGTCCACCAGCCGCCGCCGAAGCCGTTCTCGGGCGTCCACTGCGTGACCAGGCCGGGGTTGTAGTTGCGCATCCACTGCCAGTCGACCCTGCGATAGATCGAGTCGGCGAGGGCGCGGATTCGGGTCTCCGTCGAGTCCGCGCCGGTGAAATATTCACGGCTGTAAAGGATGCCGGCCAGGAGCAGAGCGCTGTCGATGTCCGAAAGTTCGGTGTAGCCCTCGCGCAGGGCGCTGGTCATATAGAGAAAGTGGTAGAAAAAGCCCTTGTAGCCGCTAAAGCCCCTGGCATCCCGTCCCTGGGGTTTTTCCCAGAAAGTTTTGAGGGTCGTCAGCACCCGCTCTCTGCCCTTGTCGGCGGGGATCCAGCCGTGGTCGATGCCGATGCAGATGGCGGTGAGGCCGAAGCCGACCGAGGCGATGCTGCAGGCGCTGTTGGTCGCGCTGCGATCCTTGATCAGGCCGTTGCCGGGATTGGCTTCGGCCCAGAAAAACTGGACCGCGCTTTTCTGCAGCAGATCAAGGAAAGCGGAATCCTCCATCGCGGCGGCGGTCATCTCCACTTCCGCACCGCCGGCCGCACCGGCCGATGGTGCGCCGCTCAGCCCCCATATTACCGCCAGCACCAGCCCCGTCATGTTTTTTTTCATCCGCAATTCCTCATTTCATGACCACGTCGATCCTGTGCGCGCTTCCAGCCGCGAAGAGCGGCAGGACGCAGGCGCCGTCCGCCCGCCGTTCAGCAAAGCTCTCGCCGTCGACGGATAGCTGAAGCGCCCCCTTTTCCAGTCCCAGGGGATTATGCACCATGATATGGTAGAGGGCCCCGCGGAAACGGCGCTCAATCTTAAACGTGCTCCACGCCGGGGGGAGGCAGGGATCAATCAGCAAGCCCTCATGGGTGGCGCGCAGGCCGAGAATGCCCTCCATGGCGACGCGGAAGAGCCAGGCGGCGGAACCGGTATACCAGCTCCAGCCGCCACGGCCGAAGTGGGGCGACTCGGGGCCGTCGACATTGCCCGGAGTTACATAGGGCTCGGTCTGGTAGAGATCGGGCTCCAGGCCGCGGATGACGGGATTGATCCGGCTGTACATCCCATAAGCCCGGGCGCCGCGGCCGATCAGGGCCTCGGCCAGGACCGCCCAGGTGCCGGCGTGGGTATAGAGTCCGCCGTTCTCGCGCCGTCCCGGGGCATAGCGGGTGATATAGCCGATGTCCGGATCAACCGTGCTGTAGGCCGGTGTGAAGAGGATGGGGCCATACTCGCGATCCAGCTGTTCCTCGACGGCGTTCATAACCTGTGCAGCGCGTCCGGGCGCAGCCGTGCCGCCGATGACCGCCCAGCTCTGGGCGTTGAGATAGATTCTCCCCTCCGCGCAGGCGGCGCTGCCCACTTTTTCGCCGCTGTCCTTGGTCGCCCGCCAGTACCAGGCGCCGTCCCAGCCGTGTTCGTTGACCGCTCTCCCGAGCTGGTCCGCCGCGGGGGAGCAGAAGGCCAGTTCATCGGCAAGCCCGGCATAGGGGGCGATTTCGGCCCATTCGCGCAAAATTTTATGGAGAAAGTGGCCCATCCAGATCGACTCGCCCTTCATCCCGGTGCCGACGGCGTTGAGTCCGTCGTTCCAGTCATGGGCGCCGATCAGGGGCAATCCGCGCTCGCTGCGCCACTCCAGGCCGCGTTTCATCGCGCGCCGGCAATGCTCCCACAGCGGCTCCGGCCGGGCGTCGTCGACAAAGGGCAGCTTTTCCTGCAGCAGGGCGAAATCACCCGTCTCCTTGAGATACTCCGCCGCGACAAAGGGAAGCCAGAGCAGGTTGTCGGAGACCTTGCTGTGCAACCCCGACTCGGTGAAAGGGTGCCACCAGTGATAGACCGAGCCGTCCACGAACTGGTGCCGGGCATGGAGGCGGATCTGATCGGCTGTGCGTTCAGGATCGAGCGGCAGCCAGATCAGACTGTCCTGGAGCTGGTCGCGAAAGCCGTAGGCCCCGCTCTGCTGGTAATAAGCGGCGCGGGCCCACATGCGGCAGGAGATGGCCTGGTATTTCATCCAGGTATTGGTGAGCAGATCGAAAGCGGGATCGGGGGTTTCGACCCGAAAGGGGGCAAGACGCTCCCGCCAGCCCGATTTGACCTGCTCCAGCTCCATCCTGCAGTTGGATATAGTACGATATTTCGCAGTCAAATCCAAAGCCTGCTGACGATCATCGGCGGCGCCGAGGACGAAGGCCAGTTCTTTCTCTTCGCCCGGTGCGAGCGTGATGGTCAGCTGCAGCCCGGCGATGCCGTCACCCCACTTGCCCTGGGTGTTTTGACAGGCGCCTTTTTGTACCGCCTGCGGCGCTGTCAGGTCGCCGAGAACGCCGATGAAAGTCTCCTTGTCGCCCTCAAAGCTGGTGACCGGTGCGGAGGCGGCGAAAAAGGCGGTGTACGGCCAGATCACATTCCAGTGGCGGCCTTTTTCGTCGGGCATCTCCCAGAGGCGCTTGCCCGCAAAGAAGAGCTGGTGCTCCTGATCGAATTCGGTCTCGATGAAGGTTTTGTGAAATTCGCGGTGGTTGTCCGGCGCGAAGCCCAGATTCCATTCGAAATAGCTGAAGAGATCGATCTCGCGCGCCAGGCTGCTTTCGTTGTGAAGACGGAGGTGCCAGATCTCGGCCGGGTCCTCCCTGGCGGCGAAGAGGGTCCAGTCGCAGGCGATCTCCCTGAAGAGAGAGGAAAAGACTGAATAGCCGAGGCCGTGGCGGATGGTATAGCGACAGCTTTTATTCTTGACCGGCTGGAAGGCGCCCGACCAGACCTGGCCCGTGGCGCGGTCGCGCAGGTAGAGGAATTTGCCCCAGTCGTCGCGGACCAGGTCCTGGTTCCAGCGGGTGAGGCGGTTAAAGTTGGCGTGGGTGCGCCAGCTGAAACCGCCTCCGGCCTGGGAGACGATCAGACCATAGTCGCCGTTGGAGATGACATTGACCCAGGGCTTGGGGGTATCCGGCCTGGTGATGATGTATTCGAGGCCATCCTCGCTAAAGTGACCATATTTGGTGGCGAATTTCATCGCGGCAGCTGCTCCCGAGTCTGTACTATTCGATTTCGATTCCGAGGGTGATCCGTTGGGTGTTTTCCAGCAAGCCGTGGTCCGCCCATGCGTAATCGGCGTGGAAGAGAGCGCCGCCGAGCTCAAAAATGATGCCGGTGCCCAGGGTCAGGCCGACCTCCGAGTCCTGCAGCCAGAGGTTCTGGTAGCCGGCGCGCAGGGCGAGGGTTTTCCTGTAGAGCCACTCGCCGCCGAAGCTGACGCTTTCGGTGTTGTCGTTCGGATGGAAGGCGTTGACCGCCAGATGCAGCTCCTGGTGGTTGCCGATCCTGAACGGCCAGTCGATGCCGGCGCGGAACATCACCGGCAGGGGGTAATCCTCCACGTACATCTGGCCCGGCAGGTTGCTGTTGTCGCCGTAGCGGTCGGGATTCCTGTCATAGACGATGCGCATGTCGCGGCCGGAGTATTTGCCGGGCATGCCAAAGTTGGAGATGCTGGCGCCGATGCGGATGCCGGAGCCCGAGAGGGTATAGATCGTCCCCACGTTGAAGGTGAAGGTGGAGAGGCTGCTGTGCCAGATGGTCTCCTGCATGAAATTGATCTGGGCGCCGGCGGTGAAGCGGTCGGTGAGCTGGCGGCCGAATCCGAGGCCGAAGGCGAAATTGTTGACGGAAAATTTCTCGCCTGTGCCGAGCGGCTGGTCGACGGTGCGGACGGCAATTTCGCCCGAGTTGAGGGCGGTGGCGCTCAGGTAGAGATTGCCGAAATTGCCCATCTTCAGGGATGCGGCGACGTAATCGTAGGTGATATCCGCCAGCCAGAGGCTGTGGGTGAACTGGACGCCGTAGCCTTTAAAGCTGCCGATGGCGCCGGGGTTATAGTACGCGGAGAGGAGCTCCTCGGTCGAGGCCACGCCCGCATTGCCCATGGCGGTGCTGCGGGCGCTGGGTTCGATGAGCAGGAACTGGCCGATGGTGGTGCCGGTCTTGCTCTGGCCATAGAGGGGTTGACCGGCGCCCATCGCTCCGGCCAGCAGGGCGCAGAGGATGAGCAGGGCCCAAACGCGGCGATGTGTTCTGTTTATCTTCATACTCCACCTGTCCCTTATTTGATGATGGCGAATTTGCCGATCTTGCTGCCCAGCTCGGAATCGACATGAAAAATGTAAAGCCCGGGGGCGGCGTCGAGATTGTCCTTGGTGCGCAGATCCCAGGCGATGAAGCCGTCGTCCGATCCGTCATGCTCGAGGGTCTGCACCAGCTCGCCGCGGACGGAGAAGATGCGGATGGTGCAGCTCTTGGGCAGGGCGCGGAACTCGATGCGCCGCTCACCGCGGCCTGAGACCGCGAAACGCTCGGGTTCAAAGCTGGCCGAACCGACATAGGGATTCGGGACCACATAGGGATCCTGTTTGGCCTGCGCTCTGGCGCTGGCGGCATCGGTGCGCTGGCCGGCGGTCGAGAAGACAAAGGCATCGCCGGCTTCGAGGGGATAGTCGAGCCGCATCCAGTAGATGTCGCCCCCCCTGGCCGGGAGGATCGGACCGCGGGCGGCCTGGCCGGTGGTGTCGACCTCGAGGCGCCAGGTGATCTGGGGCGTGGCCGGTTTTTCCTCCACGAAGGTGGCGACATCGATGAACTCGCCGGCCTGGTTGGGGGTGCCGTCGCGGTCGAGATCGCGGAAG
>DAOOPF010000120.1:0-11020 GCA_035388125.1 bacterium
CGCTGGTCGTAGAACTGCAGGCGGCTCTTGTTGAACATCTGCGCAAAGCCGTTGGAGCCCCCCAGCAGCGCCGCCTGCTGGGTCACCGAGGCGGAGTTGGAGCTGAGGAAATTGAAACGGGAAGAGTTGTCGATCAGCGCCCCGCCAAAAGTCGAGGCGGAACCCGCGGTGATGGTATTGACGCTGGCATACATGCCGTTGAGCGACAATTTCATCGCGGGCGTCATCATGGTGGTGACTTTCGCCTGGGTGTTCCAGTCGATATAATTGTCGCGCGGGCCGATGGGGAAAGCGTACTGGGTATCCTCATACTTGCCGCCGAACATGAAGGTGGAGCGCTTGGCGAAACCGCCCCAGAGGGGAATCCAGGCGCCCGGCAGCGGTCCGGTCAGAGTGCCTTCCAGGTAATAATCGGGCTCGCCGGCGAATTCGTACTGCGGGTGCTGCAGCATCCACAGCTCGCGTTTCTGCGCCGCGGTCAGGACCGCACTCTTGGGCAGGCCGATCGCCTCATAGTTGTTGCGGCCCTCATATTTGTTGTTCCATCCCCGGAAAAAACGCAGCTCGGGGGGCACCAGTTTGTTATCGATCGTCCCCTTCCAGGCAAAGCCGGTCGCGCCGGTATCGGCAAAGACGCGGTAGATCCACGAATCATCGCTCCAGGGATTGTTGCCGAAAAACTTGCGCTCCGTGGAGGGGGTCATGTCAGCTTTGAGGGAAAAAGTGTATTTGTCGCGATTGCCCTCCTTGGTGACCACGTTGACCAGGCCGGAGCGGAAACCGCCGTATTTGGACTCAAAGCCGCCGGTGAGGACCTGCAACTCCTCTACGGAGGTTGAGTTGAGCGAGAGATAGGAATTCTCCGAGCGGGGATCGCGCAAAGAGATGCCGTCGATGCGGACATCGGTCTCGCGGATGGCGCCGCCGCGGATGCTCAGGCCATTGCCGTCGGTGTTGGCGACCAGCTCGACGCCCTTGATCGTGTTGACAAACTCGTCGACGCGCATCACCGGCGCCTCATCGATACGCTGGGTGGTGATGATCTCCTGCGTGCTGGAGACATCGGCCTTGATCACCTCCCGCTGTGCGACTACCTGCACCGCTCCTACGTCGACCGCAGTCTGCCCGAGGCCGAAATTGAGGGGGGTGGTGCGGTCAAGATTCACCCGCACCTGGCGCTGTACCATCGGGATATAGCCCACCATGGTCGCGCGCACATCATAGTTACCGGGCGGAATATTGAGGATGACGTAATAGCCCTCCAGGTCGGCGGTCGCTCCCAGCCGGCCGGAGAGAGAGACCGCCTTGCCTCCCTCCCACTGCGCCTCGACAATGATGTTGGCGCCGGGCAGCGCCTCACCGTTCGCCTTGTCGACAATCCGGCCGGCGATCTTGCCGCTGGCCGCCAGCGCGGGTTGAGCGCACAAAACAATGATGAGCCCTGTCAGCGTCAAATAAACGGCCCTGTTAAGCCTCGCGAACATGACTGAACCTCCTTGTGAGGATGATAGAACGGGTCGTGCTGCGAAAATTCGGGGGAATAAACGCCCTGCTGCGGCAACAGCGGGAGCATCGGGGATGGGGAAGCAGAAGTTATGCATCAGGAGCGGGATCCCTCTTCAGGGAATCAAGTTGTTTTCTTGATTGAATATAGCAATTGTGTCGGAGTGAAGCAAGTTTTTTTCACTTGCATTTGTGTCCAGATTTTGGCATTTTTGTTTCATCGGTCACCCACGTTATGCACTGAGGAGGAATGATCACGCAGGTACTGGGACTTGATCTGGGCGGCACCAAGATTGCCGCGGCCCGCTTTGCAGAGGACGGTAGGCTCCTGCACCGGGAGAGCGCCCTGCTCGATGGGCGCGAGGGCAACGCAGTCGGCGCGCTGATCACAGCAACCGCCCGCAAACTCATTGGAGAGGACGAAATCGCCGCCATCGGCCTCTGCGTTCCGGGCATCTATTATGCGCGCAGGGGCAGGGTCTGGGCGCCCAACATCCCCGGTTGGGACGACTATCCGCTGCTGGACGAGCTCCAGCACGCCTTTCCCGCTGCCGCGGTCCGCATCGACAGCGACCGCGCCTGCTACATCCTCGGCGAGACCTGGCAGGGAGCGGCGCGCGGCTGCCGCGACGCCATCTTTCTCGCGGTCGGCACCGGTATCGGCGCCGGTATCCTCGTCGATGGCCGCATCCTGCGCGGCCATGATGATATCGCCGGGGCCGTCGGCTGGATGGGACTGGTTCAGCCCTGGCAGCAAAAGTACGCCGCATGCGGCTGCTTTGAATACTACGCCGCCGGCGACGGACTTGCCCGGGTCGCCGGGGAGTATCTCGCCGCCGACCCCGCCAGCCGGAGCCCGCTGCGCGCCAAAGCTGCGGCAGAGCTCAAGGGCGCGGATATCTTTGCCGCTTTTGATCAGGGCGACCCCCTGGCCCGGCGCATCCTCGACGAGGCCATCGTCCATTGGGGAATGGCCGTGGCCAATCTGGTCAGCGCCTTCAATCCTGAAAAGATCATCCTCGGCGGCGGCGTCTTCGGCCCCGCCGCCCGTTTTATCGGCCGCATTCACGCTGAGGCCAGCAAGTGGGCCCAGCCCATCGCCTTCTCCCGGGTGACACTGGAGATCTCAACCCTCGGCGGCGATGCCGGCCTCATCGGCGCCGGCAGCCTGGCGCTGGCGGCGGCGCGCGACTGATCCTCCGCCCCCGGCCGGACCGGCCAGGCGTATTCGTCCGCCCCGCGAGCCTCTGCTGACTCCTGCACAGCGGATATCGACGCACACTCTAACCACAGGATACCCTATGGCGTATAACCGTAAAGCCGTCTTCAGCGCCGCCTGCGTGGCGATGTTCATCTTCGGCATCGTCATGTCCATTCTCGGCGCCCTCCTCCCCTCGGTCATCGAACAGTTCGGCCTCGATAAGGCCATGGCCGGATCGCTCTTCCCCCTCATGACCATCGGCATGCTCCTGGGCTCTCTCTTCTTCGGCCCGATCGTCGACCGTTACGGCTACAAGAGCCTGCTGATCGTCTGCTCCACATTTGTCCTCGCCGGCCTGGTGATGATCGGCCGGGCCGGGGGGCTCGATGTGCTGCGCGCGGCCATGTTCCTGATCGGACTCGGCGGCGGGGTCATCAATGGCGCCTCCAATGCCCTCGTCTCCGACATCTACGAGGAAGAGCGCGGCGCCCGGCTGAGCCTGCTCGGGGTCTTTTTCGGCATCAGTGCCTTCAGCATCCCCTTCCTCCTCGGTCTGCTCATGAAAAGCCTCGGCTACGCCCGCCTGGCCGCCCTGGTCGGTGCGGCTGTTGCTGTCCCGATTCTCTTTTTTCTCCTCATCCGCTTCCCCGAACCCAAGCAGAAACAAGGCTTTCCGCTCAAGGAGGGCGCCAGGCTGATCAAAGAGGCGCCCCTGCTCCTCTTCGGACTGATGCTCTTCTTCGAGAGCGGCATGGAGATGACCATGGGGGGCTGGTCGGCCACCTTTTTCAACGAAGCCCTGGCGGTCGAAAGCTCGCGGGCGGTGATCTATCTCTCTTTCTTCTGGCTGGCGCTGATGGCCGCGCGGCTGATTCTGCCGCGGCTGCTGCAGCGCTGCGACGCGGGACGGCTGCTGGTCAGCTTTATCACCATCGCTTTTCTCGGCACCCTCCTGCTCCTTTCGGCCGGCGAGGTGGGAGAGGCCTTGCCCGGTCTGATGCTGGTGGGCTTTGGTTTTGCCGCAGTCTATCCCATTGTCCTCGGCTTCGTCGGCGATCGCTATCCCCATCTCAGCGGCACCGCCTTCAGCATGGTTTTTGTCATGGCCCTCACCGGGGGCAGCCTCATGCCCTGGATTTCGGGTCTGCTGGGCAAAGCTCATGGCCTGCGCCTGGCCCTCGCCATTGTTCCGGCCGGTCTGATCCTGATGACCCTGGTCTTTATAATTGTGCGCAACATATATCCTGAAAAGAAAAAGGAGTAAAATATGCTGGCAAAACAGTGGCTGGATAACGCCCGCGGGGTGATGGACAAGATTGAGTCCACCCAGATCGAGAATATCAACAAGGCGGCCGGGTTGATGGCCGATGCCATCGGCGGTGGCCATTGGGTCCATACCTTCGGCTGCGGACATGCGACCCTGCCGATCGAGGAAATGTATCCCCGCATCGGCGGCTTTGTCGGTTTTCATCCGATGATCGAGATCCCGCTCTCCTTCTTCACCCACATCGTCGGAGAGATGGGCGTGCACCAGTTTGTCTTTCTCGAACGTGTCGAGGGGTACGGCCAGCAGATCATGAAATCCTATAATTTCGACCAGAACGACGTTATGTGGCTCTTTTCCCATTCAGGCATCAACAATGTCAATATCGACATCGCCCTGGAAGCCCGGCGGATGGGCATGAAAATCGTCGTCTTCGGCTCCGCCGGCGAGTTCTCCGGGGTCAAGACCCGCCACTCCTCCGGCAAGCAGATCTTTGAACTGGCCGATGTCGTGGTCGATACCTGTGTACCGGCTCAGGACGCCTCGGTGCCGCTGATGAACCATGTCGACAAGATCGGACCGGTTTCGACCATGGCCTTCGTCACTGCCGTATGGATGACCATCAGCACCGTGGCCGAGATCCTCGCCGGACGCGGCGTCAAGCTCTACATCCATCCCTCGCACAATGTGCCGGGCGACACCACCGCCCGCCAGCGGCTGGATGAGGCCCTGGCCGAGTACAAGCGGCGGATCGCTGGAGTATAAAAAAAAGCCCGGTGCGCCGATGGCGCACCGGGCAAAGCCGGCGCGGCGTTAAAGTCAGACCGCTCAATAGGGCAAGTTGTTCTCCTCCCGCATCTCTTCAATGCGGAGGACCTGGGTGACGAGATATCTGCTCATGCCCCGCCACGGCAGGGGATGGAGATATTCCTTATATCTCAGTTCGACAAACTTGCCGCTGGCGTTTTCGAGCTTTTTGGCGACATCGTCCGAGACCACGCTGAATTCGAATTCATTGCTTTGCATCGACCCCGGCGCCGGCGTCTTGAAGCCGGTTTGAATCAGGCGTCCCTCCCAGGTCTTGAAGAGATAGCCTTTCTTCACCAGAAAGTTGAGGTCGCCCGCTTTGACGCCCTCGCCGAAAACAAAATAGTAACGCCACCAGAAAAAGAGGCCCAGGACGATGAGGAGTAAGAACGCCCCGCAGCCGATATACTTCTTGCCTTTCATCTATCTGTTCTCCCTGGTTTAAACCATAGACAGGATTTGCGGGAAAAATTAGCTAATCGCCCGGCTAAAAGCAAGCAAAATGTCACCATGCCCCGGCGCGCCCTCAAAATAATCGGCCGCTGAAGCGGCCGGCAGGGAAAATCGAGAATAAAATCAGCTGTTTTTTGGTTTTTATCTTATACCCTGGTATTCCAACGAAAACAAAGGAGAAAACCATGGCAAAAAATCAGGATGTAAAACCCAAAGAAAACAAGAAAAAATCGGGAAAAAGCCTGAAAGAGAAAAGGGCTGAAAAAAAAGCCAAAAAGGGCTCCAAATAGTCCCTGATTGAAAAGGGCGGCTGCCGGCCGCCCTTGGTCTTTTTTAATCTCCCTCCCGTCGCAGCCGGTCTCCGGCCTACCCGGCTGACGCCGGTGGGCACGCCAAAGCAGGAGTAAAACAACTTGACGAGCATGCACAAGAGTATTGAAGGAGAACTCACCGATCTCAGAGAGCGCCTTGGGCCCTCTCCCGTCGCGCCGGTCTTTGCAGGATTGGCCTTTTTCCGCTACCGCGTCACTGCGGGCAGCGGCGTCGATCTGATCCGCGAAGTGGGCCGCAAGACCGGCTACCGCCTCGCCAGGGCCTGGAAAGAACGCGAGGCCGACGCGCTCTATTACGAACTGCTGCTCGATCCCTCTCTGCCGGCGATGATCATCCATGAAAACGGACGGAGCCTGGAGGGCTATCCGAGACTCGATGCCCTCGCTTTCCGCGTCACCGATTTGCAGCCGGTCCGCGACAGCCTGCAAAATGGCTGCATCCCCAGCCGTGAAGAGCCCTGGGGGATCGCCACTGAACCGATCCCCGGCCCCGGAGACCGCTTTATTTATCTCATGGCGGGGGCACCGGCCTGGCACGACGCGCCCGGACTGGAACCCCTGCCGATCGACCCGGCTGCAGTCGGCATCGCCCCTTTCGGCGATGTGCGAGACAGCATCGGGCATCTCGATCACATCGCCTACCGCGTCCCTGTGGCCTATGTGAGACGGACGGCGGAGATGATCATGAAACTGACCGGCTACTCCTTCGATTCCTGTTATTCCGTGGCCGATCAGAACGCCGAGACCATGGTCTTCCGCTGGGGTGAGCGCAAGCCCGCGATCGTCGTCTCCTATGGCTGGGACGAGCAATCTGTGGTCCACGCCTATACAGCGAAATATGGCCCCCGCGTCCACCATACCGCCTATTACACGGATGATCTGCGCGCTGTCCTGCTCCGCCAGAAGGAACTCGGACTCAACTTCACCACCGAGGCCCTCATCGGCGACGAAACGCGCGGCATCCTGCAAATCTTCAGCTCCCCATCCCCCTTCAGTCACGAGATCACCGAATATGTGCAGCGCTTCGGCTCTTTCACCGGCTTTTTTGACAAGGGAAATGTCGGCGAGCTGATGGGGTCGACGAAGCACCTGAACTAGGCGAACGCCCTATTCCCTCTAGCGCTGCGGGCCGGTGCATGCCATGGCCGGTCCGTGCGCCCCCTCCTGTCACCTTATCAGCGTAACGCGTCTGACCTCGGCTTTTCCGGCGACCCGGGCCTGCATGAGATACTCGCCCGGCGGCAGCGGTACGCCCGCGTCATCGCGGCCGTCCCAGCGCAGCAGATGCTCCCCGGCGGCCAGCCTGCCGGCATCGATACGCCGCACCCGCCGGCCCAGCAAATTAAAAACGGAAAGAGCGACACCGGCGCTCTCCGGCAGACGCAGGCGCAGCTGCGTGCTGAGGCTGAAAGGATTGGGCCAGGCCGCCGGCAGCTCAAACCGATCAGGCCCCGCCAGAACGACGGCGATCTCTCCGGAGAGGCTGGCGCTGCCGTCGAGATCGACCTGCCGCAGACGATAAAAGTACCTCCCCGGCATCAGCCCCCGATCCTCATAGAGATACTCCTGCCCCATGGCCGAGGTGCCCATCCCCGGGACAAACTCAATACTTTCAAATCCGCCGGCCTCCCCTTTGCGCTCCACTTCGAAACCAAGATTGCTGGTTTCGCTCGCAGTCCGCCAGGTCAGGACGACCTCCGGATAACGCGCGGCGGCCGTGAAACGGACCAGTTCGACCGGCACGGTGGTGAAATTCACCCTGTGGCCCAATACCGTGCTGCGGCCGCCAGGGGGCATGCCCAGGAAAGCGAAAAAGACCGTATTCTTTAGGTGATGAAGCTTTATATCCGTGAATTCATGCGCGGAATCGGATTCACCCAGGGTGTGATAGATGGGCAGATCCGAGGCCGCCGGGAAGAGGGCGAATTTCAGGCGCCAGGCCTCTCCACTTTTCTCCTGCCAGGCGAATACCCGCTGCCCCTGATCATCCACAAAAAGGGAGGGCTTTTCTCTCGCCGCGGAGAGTTCGGGCTGATCGAGACGGAGATTATCACCGCTGGGCAAACCCCAGCGATCGAACTGCTGCGTATAGATCGCCGCGCTCTTGTCCCGGGTATCCTCCCAGACAATCTGCAGCAGGTTTTCATTGCCCGCCACAGCGGGCCGCCACTGCAAGCTTCTCGAGGCATCCGCATTGACGACAAAATTATCGCCCCGTTTGACTCCGTCCGCCTTGAAAATCTGGGCATAGATCTCGGAATCCCCCGCACGCTTGTCCTCCCAGACGACGGCGGTCTGGCCGCTGCTGTAGACACCGATCTCCGGAATCCACTGCAGGCTGTTCTCGTCATCGTTCACCTTGATGGCCGGCGCCTGCGGGAGCGCGGCGAGACTGAGGGTGCGCATGTAGATATTGTAATCCCCCCCATCCTTCTGGAGCCAGACGACATGTGTGCTGTCGCCCCACGATTCGGTTTTGGGAAATAACTGCGGAGTCTCCGCCAAAGGTGAAACCGTGACGGCCGGAGCCGGCAAGCTGCCATCCGCCTGAACCAGGCGCGCCATAATTTGCGGCGCCGGTCCGGTGTAATCCTCCCAACAGACCAGGAAACGGCCGTCGGACAAGGCACAGAGATCGGGTGCGATCTGGGCGGCCTTGATGCCGGGCGGATTCACCTTGATGTTCACACCAACGGGCGTATAGGTCAGATCGAAAAGCTGGGCATAAATATCGGGATTGTCCAGGCCGCTGCGATGGTCCTGCCAGACCACGAGGATGCGGTTGCTCACCGTGCTGACGGCCAGATTGGCACTGCTGGCGAGCGAATCAGTCTGTGGAACCTTCACGAAAGGATCGTAAGCCTCCGTCATCGCTCCGAACACTGGCCCGGATGCGGCAGAGAGCAGCCCCGCCCCGGCCAGGCTCCGTCCCGCGGGAAGTGGAGCAGTAACCTCCGCCAAAAGGGCTTTCCTTACCGATTCGGCCGGATTTTCGCATTCAAGACGATGCTGATACAATTTCAGCCTGTGCTCCAGCCATGGCGCGGTCTGCAGCAACCCCGTGACTAAAGGGTCCAGATCCGGCGTTCCGGCCATCACGCCGGAGAGAGCCGTTGAAAACAGGGTGGCTGCCAGAAAAAGGGTGACAAACAATGGCTTCATACCGCTCGACCTCCGCAGCAACAGCAATGGCGGCGCGGGCACAGCCGCGCCGCCATCTGCATTCATTCCAGGTTAACTGATTATAAATCGGCTTATCTGGTCAAAACGAGCTTTTTGGTAAAATAGTGCCCGCCCAGGTCAAACCGCACGTAATAGATGCCCGAGGGCACAGTCTCGCCCGCATCGGAACGGCTGTCCCAAACCACCTGACTGGTGCCAGCCGGCAGCTCACGGTTGACCAGGGTCCGCACCCGCTGGCCCAGCATGTTGAACACAGCCGCTGTGACCTGGCCGGCCTCAGGCATGCTGAACTGGAGACGGGTCTCGGGATTGAAGGGATTGGGATAGTTGTTGCTCACCGCCCACTCCCGGGGAGTATCGCCAATCTGCACAAGCTCGCCGGCCTGTTTGGCCAGAGCGGCGATGGTTGTCGTGTACACCCGCATCTCGCCCAACTGCCGCCAGGTCCCGGCCGGAAAATCGACGATCAGCTTGATGTATTTGGCGTTGAAGGCCGGGAAGGTGAAATCCTGCCAATCGCCGCCCGCCGCCCTGCCATCGTAAACCGTGACAAAGTCGGATCCCGATTTACCGGAGGTGGAGGCTTGCAGCCGGAATCTCTCAACCCAACGGCTGTCAAAGCCGACTCCCGTATTCATGAGCAGGGAGATTTTTTGCACCGCCTTGACCGTATTGTCAGCGAAGGCAAAAATGGCGTAGGGTTCAACACCGCCGACTGTTGCAGTTCCATCCCAACCTGCCTCATCGCCGTCGACCAGATTATCCCAACCCTCGTTACGGAAGGCGGTCGACCCCTCAATAAAGACCAGGGCGGATTCCTTCGTGACCGGAGCGGAAAAATTGATGGTGGCGCTGCCGACAAGCTTACAGCTGACGATGACCTTGACCTCTTTCACATCAGGTTCGATCGTCGTTATCGAGGTCGTATAGACACCGGGTGTCGAGCTCTCCACCACCGCTGTGTGCGTGAAAGCGCCGGAGTAGCTGTAGAGGTAAAACTCCTCCGTCGAGAGGCCGGTCAGCGCCGAACCATCCGGTTTTTTCAGAGTGATGGTCATTTTCGAGGCATCAACGCCGTTGGCGGTGTGAGGAGAGGTCGCCTTGACCGATGATTTGACGAGATCCGGATACTCCTTCACTACGCAAACCTCGAATTCACCCAGCTGCCGCCAGCCGGAATTGGGATTGGTCAGGACCAGCTTGATGTATTTCGCCTGCGTGGGTGCGCATGTGAACTCTTCCCAGGCCCCGCCCTTCTTGGTGCCGCGCAGGAGCAGTTTGAAATCGGCATCATTCAGGCCCGTGTTCGAGATATAGACCTCGAAGTTTTTAGTCCAGCGCTCCTCCATGCCGACATCTGTGTTGGTCATAAGCCGGATCATGTTGATTTGCTTGGACTTGTTATCATGGAACCTGAAGATCGCATAGGGGAGCGATCCGCCCGCGGAAACCGTGCCGTCGAGGCCGCTGGCGTCGCGGTCGATAGCGTTGTTCCAGTTTTCGCTGGCAAAACTCGGACCATTATCAAAGAGATCCAGCAGCACACAGGAGCAGAATTCGAACCCGCATACATAGATGAACTCCTCTTTCTCGAGCGAGAAGACGCCCATCTGGGTGGTTATGGTCAGGGTGACCGAATATTTGCCGGGCTGCCAGTATACATGGGTTGGATTCTGCTCGGTGGAGGTCTGGCCGTCGCCGAAATCCCAGAGCCATGCGTAGGGATAGCCCTCGGAAGCGTCCGTGAATTTGACGCTCAGGGCGGGATAGCCCCTGGTCGGCGTGGCCCAGAATTCGACAACAGGGGTATATTCGGCCTCGATAAAATTGGCCATTACCACCTTGTTGCCGTTCATCACGATGGTATAGACCCCGCCGGTATTGACAATATCACCGGCATTGGCGCCTGACCATGAGCCAAATTGATACCCCGAAGCCGGCACCGGTGTCAGGGTAACGGTTGTGCCCGCAGCATAGGCCGGGCCAACCGGATTCCGCGTCACCGTGCCATGGCCGTCATTGCCGGCGGTCAGGGTATAGGTGATCTGGGTGAAATTGGCCGTCACCGTCTTGGCCACATCCACGGTCACTGTCGTACTCGCGCTGGTCGGAGCAGCCACCGCCGAACCCGCGCTCACCGTCCAGTTGACAAACTGGTAGCCAGCCGCCGACGTCGCAACAATGTTCACCACCGTGTTCGGCGCATAGCTGTGCGAGCCGATCGCAGGCGTGGTCGTGCCGCTCCCCCCCGGGCTCACCGCCATGGTCAGGGCAAAC
>DAOOPF010000121.1:0-10805 GCA_035388125.1 bacterium
AGGATGAGCATGCTGTCGCCGTAGCTGAAGAACATGAACTTGTCGCGGATCGCCTTGCGATAGGCCTTGAAAACGAGGTCGCGGCCGGCGAAGGCGGAGACCAGCATGAGCAGGGTGGACTGGGGCAGGTGGAAATTGGTGATCATCCGGTCCACGATCCTGAATTCATAGGGCGGATAGATGAACTTGTCGGTCCAGCCGTGCCCGGCCTTGGCCCAGCCTTCGGAGGTGACGTTGGCCTCGAGGGCGCGCACCACACTGGTGCCGACGGCGATGACCTTGTGCTTGTTGCGCATGGTCTCGTTGATGGTCTCGGCGGCTTCGTCCGAAATCTCGAAGAATTCGGAATCCATTTTATGGCGGCTGAGATCCTCGACCACCACAGCGCGGAAGCTGCCCAGCCCCAGATGGAGGGTGAGGGGCACGATCTTGACCCCCTTGGCCTTGATCTTTTTGAGCAGGGGGTCGGTGAAGTGGAGGCCGGCGGTCGGCGCAGCGACTGCGCCGCGCTCCCTGGCGTAGACGGTCTGGTAGCGCAGCTTGTCGCTGGGCTCCGGCTCGCGGCGGATATAGGGGGGCAGGGGCGACTTGCCGATGCGGTCGACGATCTCGTAAAAGTCGCCGCTGTAGTTGAAACGGACCACGCGCCCGCCCGAGACGGTATTGTCGATGACGTCGCAGGCCAGCTCGGTGCCGATGGTCAGGCGGTTGCCGACGCGCACCTTGCGCGCCGGTTTGACCAGCACCTCCCAGAGCCCCAGTTCGAGTTCGCGCAGGAGAAAGACCTCGACACGGGCGTCGGTCTTGTCCTTGCTCCCCTCCAGGCGGGCGGGGAAGACCTTGGTCTGGTTGATGACCAGGCTGTCGCCCTTTTCCATGTAATCGATCACATCGGCGAAGATGCCCTCTTCCATGGCGCTGTTCTCGCGGTTGAGGATCATGAGCCGGCACTGATCGCGTTCATCGCTGGGGTACTGGGCGATCAATTTATCAGGCAGATTATACTTGAAATCGGACAGTTTCATCGCGGCGATTCCTCCTCTGTAGAGTGCAGGATCCGGATCGCACCGGATTCCCGAATATAAAGCAAAGGCTCAACCCAGGATACAAGCCGCAGGGTCTGCGGCTGTCAGTCGAACAGCTGCTGCTGCGTGATGCCGCCGTGACGGCGGCGGAAATGGGTATAGGCCGCGTCGGTGGCGGTGCGTCCGCGCGGCGTCCGGTTGAGAAAACCGGACTGAATGAGATAGGGTTCGTAGAGTTCCTCGATGGTATCGGGCTCCTCGCCGATGGCGACGGCAAGGGTATTGAGTCCGACCGGTCCGCCGGCGAACTTGTCGATGACGGTCAGGAGGATGCGTTTGTCCATATCATCCAGGCCGCGCTCATCGACGTCGAGGCGCTGCAGCGCCGAGGCCGCGCGTTCGAGGGTGATCTCCTCCTCGCCGAGGATCTGCGCAAAGTCGCGGATGCGGCGCAGCAGGCGGTTGGCCACGCGCGGGGTGCCGCGGGAGCGCCGGGCGATTTCGAGAGCGGCGGCGGGATCGATCTTTTTATCGAGGATCCTGGCCGAGCGCATGACGATCTCGCAAAGCCGATCGGGTTCGTAGAAATCGAGGCGGAACGAGACCCCGAAGCGGGCGCGCAGGGGCGAGGTGAGCAGACCGGCGCGGGTGGTGGCCCCGACGAGGGTGAAATGGGGCAGTTTGAGCTGGATCGAACGGGCGTTGGCCCCCTTGTCGAGGATGATATCGAGCTTGAAATCCTCCATCGCCGGATAGAGATACTCCTCGACGACGCGGTTGAGGCGGTGGATCTCGTCGATGAAGAGGACGTCGTGCTCGCCGAGATTGGTGAGCAGGCCGGCGAGGTCGCCCGCGCGCTCGAGAGTCGGGCCGGAGGTGAGGCGGATCTGGCTGCCCATCTCCCGGGCGATGATATGGGCCAGGGTGGTCTTGCCGAGGCCGGGCGGGCCGTAAAACAGGACGTGGTCGAGGGCCTCATTGCGCTCGCGGGCCGCCTGAATGAAGATGTGGAGGTTCTCCTTGAGCTTGTCCTGGCCGATGAATTCGCCGAACCGCTCCGGCCGCAGAGTCGCGTCGAATTCCCGTTCGCCGTTGAGGGCGTCCGGATAGGTGGGGCGGTCGCTTTGATTCACAATGCTCCTTCAGCTCAGCCCTGCAGGGCCGAACGCAGCAGATCTTCCAGTTCCGCGCCCTCGCCGAGCCGGGCGGCGGCTTTTTCCAGCGCCTTTTGCGCCTCGAGCTTGCTGAATCCGAGCGCCGTCAGGGCCTGAACGGCCTGCTCGGAGAGTTGGGGCGCCACGGCGGGAGTGGGGACGGCGGTGAGGCCGCCTTTTTGCAGCTGCTGGGCCGCCTTCTCCTTGAGATCGAGGATCATGCGCTGGGCGGTCTTTTTGCCGAGGCCGGGGATGCGCGTGAGCGCAACCTCGTCGCCGCGGGCGATCCAGGTATAGAGTTCCTCGGCCCGGCAGCCGGAGAGGATGGCCAGGGCCGAGCGCACGCCGATGCCCGAGACCGTGAGCAGGAGCTGAAAAAGCTCCTTCTCTGCCGGGGTGGCGAAACCGATCAGGGTGAGGGCATCCTCCCGGACGTGAAGATGAGTATGGAGAAGAACGCTCTCGCCCACTTCCGGCAGGGCGGTAAAAGTGGAGAGCGGGATGAGAATTTCCAGTCCCAGCCCCTCCCGCTCCACGACGACGTGGGTCGGCTGCTTGTCGGTCAGGATGGCGCGGACGAATGAGATCATAGCCGGATCAACCGTTTCTCAGGATCGGGTTGTGCGCGAGCCGCTCTGCCAGCGCAGGGCGTGGCAGAGGGCGATGGCCAGGGCATCGGAGACATCCAGGGACTCGCCCGTAAAGGTGACTCCGAGCAGCTGCACCACCATGTAGCGCACCTGTTCTTTGGCTGCGTTGCCGCGGCCGGTGACCGCCAGTTTAACTTCCGCAGGCGTATAGGAAAAGACCGGCACGCCGCTGTTCAGAGCCGCCAGGACGGCGGAAGCGCGCGCCTGACCCAGCAGCAGGGAGGATCTGGCGTTGCGGGCGTAAAAGATCTCTTCGAGCGCGGCCTGGTCGGGCTGGTGCGCTGCGATGAGATCCGCAACCTCGTCATAAATCTGCTTGAGGCGCGCGCTGAAATCGTCCCGGCTGCTGGTGCGGATGGCCCCGCAGGCGATATAGCGGGGCGCCTCGCCGGCGGCAATGGAGACCATTCCATAACCGGTGATCTGGCTGCCCGGATCGATCCCCATCACCACCATGTCAGCCTAATCTTCCATCTCTTCCAGGGTCTTTTCGTCGATGTCAAAGTTGGCATAGACGTTCTGGATATCTTCGTGTTCTTCGAGGGCATCCATCAGCTTGATCACCGATTCAGCGGCCTTGCCCTCGACCTTGACCTGGTTGGCCGGTTCCATGGTGATCTCGGCCGATTCATAGGCGATTTTGGCCGCATCGAGGGCTTTCTTGACCGCCTCGAGTTTGCCGACTTCGGTGGTGACGCGGAAGTACTCCTCTTCGGCGGCGATATCGTCGGCGCCGGCGTCGAGGGTGGTCATCATGAGGTCATCTTCGGTGGTGTTTTTGGCCGGGATCAGGATGACGCCCTTTTTGGAGAACATCCAGGCCACGCTGCCCGATTCGCCGAGGGCGCCGTTGTACTTGGAGAGCAGGTGGCGGATTTCGGCCACGGTGCGGTTCTTGTTGTCGGTGAGCACGTCCATATAGACCGCGACGCCGCCGGGTCCGTAGCCTTCATAGGTGATCTCTTCATAGTTGACGCCGGGCAGTTCACCGGTGCCGCGCTTGACGGCGCGCTCGATGTTGGCAGCCGGCATGTTGGCTGCCTTGGCGGCCAGCACAGCGGTGCGGAGACGTGGATTGGAGTTCTCGTCGCCGCCGCCGTGGCGAGCCGCGATGGTTATTTCCTTGATCAACCGGGTGAACGCGCGCCCGCGGGCGGCGTCCGTCTTTTCTTTCTTGCGCTTGATGGTCGCCCACTTGGAATGGCCTGACATAGTGCCTCCTAAAAATAAACCCGCCATCCCTGGACGGGATAACGGGCGATACCATAAACCGGCAGTAGTTTCATGCGATTAGTATCCGCTGCAGATTATTTATCAAAGGGGAAAAAGGCGTCAAATATAATAAAAATTTGGCTTAAAATCAATAAATATTTTAGGGGTTTTCCCAATCTGCGGAGCTGGAATCCGGCGGCGGGGCGTAAAAAATGTTCAGCGGAGGGGTGAATTCATGCACGAGGGAGCGGACGATCCAGGCTCCGGAGAAGCCCTTGCTCGATGCGCGCTGCTGCAGCGAGTCGGCCGCAGTGCGCGTCAGGCAGTCGCCGAGGCGGAGCTTGTAGTAGGGATTGTCGAAGAGCAGATAGCTGTTTTCGGGGAAAAAGGAGCGGGCATCGTCGCGGGCGCGCCTCGCCTCGCTCTCGTCCCGTGTGGCCATGAGCTGGATGCGGTAGCCCTCCACCATCCGGCTGCTGTCGACCTCGCTCTTCTCCTTGATCCGGCTGAGCAGTTCGCCGCCGCTGATCGCCTCGCCGCGGCCGGTGGTGAAATCGGAGAGGAAAGAGCCGAGTCCGGCGGCATCCCAATCTTCCTGCTGCGTGAGGGCCGAATCGGCTGCTGCCGGGGCCGGCTGAGGGGCGGAGCTGCGCTCCTGCGCCGGGGCGGCTCCGCAGAGAAGCAGGCTGCCGGCGCTGAACAGACAAAGGAGTACTTTTTTCATGGAATTCTCGCTCGAATTGTCGCGTTATTCAATGTACGGCAATTTATCACTATTAGCGCACAAAATCAATGAAAATATCCCTTGACTATCAAGGGCAAAGGTCTTATAATACTCACTACGCCATGCCGGCATCTTAAGGAGACCAAGATGAGCGATACATCGTCAGGCCTGATGGATGACATGGAGCTTCTCGAAGCGGATCAGCTCGATGACCTGACCCGCGATCTGGAGAAGCACATTGCCGAGGATCCCACCGATCTCCGTTCTCTGCTCATGCTCGGGAATGGATATTACCTGCGCGGCAAGATCGATTCCTCCATTCAGACTTTCCAGAAAGCGGTGAGTGTCAATCCGCGCCTCCCCTACGCCTACTACTATCTTGGCGTCTCATACTACCGCGCGATGCGGCTCGATGAGGCCATCGCGGCCCTCGAGCAGTCGATCGCCTCCTCGCCGGCGATGATCATGGGCCACTATTGGCTGGGGATGGCCTATTACCACAAGGGACTCTATTTCAAGGCCCGCACCGCGTTCGAGACTCTGCTCGAGAGCAACAAGGAATCGATCATCGGTCACTATCATGCCGCCCTCGCCTGCATGGCCGACCAGGCCTATGAATGCGCCCTCGATCATCTCCAGCGTCTGGCTGCGGCCGGCCATCGCGACCCCCATGTCATGCTCTATCTGGGCAATGTCTACTTCCGGCTCAACCGCACCCGTGATGCGATCGCCGCCTATCAGGAGGGGCTGGAGATCCATCCGGACAACCGGCTTTTGCGCGACGCGCTTGAACACCTGACCGAGGTGCAGGAGCCCTGATGACCGCGGAGCCGAAAACACCAGGCCGCCGGTGCCGTATTTTGCCGCACTCCGCATATTCTTCCGTCAGGGGAGCGAATCCTTTGTACGGTCTGTTCCATCCAACTGTAAAGAGAGCAGACTGAACACTTTACCAGCGCAGACGGAGGTATCCATGTCGACACCAAAAGCCCCATGGCAGACGATAGCAAAGGAGCCCCGGCATCCCCTGATCGATGTCGAAGAGCCCAATCTCATGCGCGATATTTTCCCCTACGATCAGATCCCGCGCACCGTCTTTGACGGTGTGACGGTGGACGCCCGGCCGGCCCCGGAGATCTGGATGACCGACACCACCTTTCGCGACGGTCAGCAGGCGCGCACCCCCTTCACCGTCGAGCAGGCATCCACCCTTTTCGATTTCATCCACCGCCTCTCCGGCCCCAACGGCGTCATCCGCCAGTCCGAGTTTTTCGTCTATTCCGACCGCGACCGCGAAATCCTCGAGGAGGTACGGAGCAAGGGCTACCGCTTTCCGGAGGTGACCGCCTGGATCCGCGCCAATCCCGCCGATTTCGAGCTGGTGCGCCGGGCCGGCCTCAAGGAGACCGGGCTGCTCACTTCGATCTCCGACTATCATATCTTTCTCAAGTTCAAAAAGAGCCGCCGTCAGGTGCTCGATGACTTTATGAAGGTGGTCCGCGCCGCCGCCGAGGCCGGCCTCGAGGCGATCCGCTGCCATTACGAGGACGTCACCCGCGCCGACTTTTGGGGCGCCGTCGTCCCCTTCACCGAAGAGCTGATGGAGTTCTCCGCCCACAGCGGCCTGCGCATCAAGATCCGCCTCTGCGACACCATGGGTTACGGCCTGCCCTACGCCGATGCCGCCCTGCCCCGCTCGGTGCCCAAGCTGATCTACTACCTGCAGCGCGAATTCGGCATCCCCGCGCACAACCTCGAGTGGCACGGCCACAACGATTTCCACAAGGTGCACATCAACGGCGTCGCCGCCTGGCTCTCCGGCGCCTCTTCGGTCAACGGCACCATCCTCGGCTTCGGCGAGCGCACCGGCAACTCGCCCCTCGAGGCCCTGGCGGTCGAATACGCCTCGCTCACAGGCTCGACCAACGGCATGGACCTCTCCGCCATCACCGGGATCGCCGACTATATGCGCAGCATCGGCACGGTGATCGCTCCCAATTACCCCTTTGTCGGGGAGAATTTCAATGTAACCATGGCCGGCATCCACGCCGACGGCGTGATCAAGAACGAAGAGATCTATAACATTTTCGACACCGGCAAGATCCTCAACCGGCCGCTGGGCGTCCATATCACCGACCGCTCCGGCATCGCCGGGGTCGGCTACTGGGTCAGTCAGCAGCTGCAGCGGCAGGGCCAGGCGCCGGTCGACAAACGCGACCCGCGCGTGGCCAAGATCTTTGAGTGGATCGAGGCGCAGTACGCCGCCGGCCGCGTGACGGCGATCTCCCAGGAGGAGATGCACCAGCAGTTCCAGCTCCATTTTAATCAGACTCCCTGACCGCACGCTGGTCAGGCCATTCCATCACCCGCATGAGCGCGCGGCGCCGAACGCCGCGCGGCCTTCATCATGGTCGTGAATGCCCGGACGGATCCGGCACCCAAAACATCGGTAAAAGCGTCTCCCCTTGAGGCCTCCCCCCGGCCTCAAGGGGAGATCGATGCCTTGTTCGTCTACGGTTCCCTCAACGACGACCACCACTTCAGACTGCTGACCGGCACAACCCTCGCGGGCATTCCGGCCAAACTCGCCAACTACCGGCGCGTTCAGCCCAAAAACGCCTTCGCCTTCGCCGTCCCCTGGCGCGGCGGCCATATCGAGGGACGGCTTCTCGCCGGTGTCACCCCCGCCCTGCTCGCCCGGCTCGATGAGTACGAATCGGCCGGCTCGCTCTACGAGCGCCGCATCGTGGAGGTCGAGGCCGCCGGCCGCAAGCTGCCGGCCTGGGTCTACATCGCCGACCCCGAGGCCATCCGCCCCTGGCTGGAACGCGGCTTTGCCGAACGCGACCGCATCGAGGCCTTTGTCGAACAGAGCGTGCGGAGCTATCTCGAGACCAAAGCCGACCGCTGCCCCCTCAGCGGCCACGAGCAGCTTGTCCTGGCCGTCACCGGTGAACTCCTCTCCGAAGAGATTCAGGGGCTTTTGAACCAGTCCCTTCACGATGAGCAGATCGCCCCCTGGCTGATCAAGCACGAGATCGAAAAGGCCGACCTCCCCGGGCTGGAGTGGCTCGAAAGCGACCGCAAGGCCCGCCGCTACGCCGGGGCCTACCTGCCCCTGGCGGTCAAATTCATGATTTTCAACCAGATCGAGACCAGATGCAGGCGCGATTTCCGCGGCCTCACCCGCACCGGTGAAGCCTTTTACGAACGCAGCCTCTCGGCACTGATGGCCCTCAGGCTCCTGGTCGATCAACTCCCCGCCCTGAAAGAGGCGATGGCCCGGCAGGGGGTCGACACCTACCGCTCCGATTTCACCTATCCGGATTACGCCGTGGCCGCCCTCTTCATCGCCGAGGAGCTCTGGCAGGAGGAGCGCGCCCGCGCCGCGGCCGCCTGGGTCGACGACCACCGCCAGGAGGGCGACACCCCCCTCGGCGCGGAACTCGAATTCTCCCAGCTCGGCGTGCGCGCTGTCGGCGCCCGGGAGGACGAGGATCCCCTCTTCGACGGTTTTTTCTATTTCCACGATTTCGACCTCGCCCGCCGCGGCTGGAAACTCGGCGCCCACGTCGACGACCACGGCTTCGCCGCCGCCCAGCGCCAGCGCGCGCGCGGTTTTCTCGAACTCGCTTTCGGCCGCTATCGCCTCTACGGCGACGTCTCCAAACCCGCCACCCGGGATCCCTGGGTCCTCAGCCAGCTCATCGACCTGGCGGCCCGCTACATCGACATCAAGCCCCACAGCCTCCACCTCAGCATCCAGGCGGACGAAACCATCCCCTTTAAACGGCTCGAGAATCCCGAATACTTTATCTGTCTGCTCCTGCTCGGCGGCGACCTGCGCGAAGACGGCGAGGGCCGGCTGCGCGAGATGCGCATCTTCCAGGGGGAGATCCTCCACCCCGGCACCGGCCTCCACCTCTCCCGCCTCAACCGCCACCACCAGCGGCCCGGCGAGGAGAGCACCATTCCCGTGGTCGAGTACCAGTTCGCCCGGCTCCACTACGAATACGACTATCAGCCGCTCATCCTCGCCCTCAAGGGCTTCCAGCGCCGGGCCAATCCCCGCCCCTTCAAGGGGTGCGCCGGCGGCCCCGACCAGGAGTTCACCCGCGATCTGGAGGCGGCTCTCGAACAGTGGGCCGCCTTTCCCAGCCCGATCTCGCAGCAGTGCTGCAGCGACTTTGTCGAGATCGTCCGCGCCGGACTCGAGGAAGAGGCCGCAGGCGCAGGCCCGCGCTACGCCCGCTACATCCGCGGCCATCTCGAAACCATTGCGGCCCGGCTGCAGCGCCGCAATCAGCGTATCGCCGACTATCACCAGCGTCTGCGCCGGCCTGAGCCGCTGCAGAGCATAACCTGACACCCCGCCGCACGGCCCGCGCCGGCGGCGGATAACCATGAACCGCATCACAAAGAGGAGTACTTATGCAGAACGAGGTCATCGAACGCGCCAGAGAACACTTTGCAAAAATTGTCACCGATCAGCTCGCCCGCGTGGAGCGCATGAAGCAGGGGGAAGAAGCGGTTGATTTCGCCACCCTCAAGCCGATCATCATCGGTTTTTGCTGGGGAGACGGCATCGGCCCGATCATCTCCCGCGAAACCCAGCGCGTGCTGGAATACCTCCTCAAGGAGGAGATCGAGAAGGGCAAAGTGGACTTTCGCGTTATCGAGGGGCTGACCATTGAAAACCGGGTCAAACACCTCAAGGCCATCCCTGATGATGTGCTGGCCGAACTCAAGGCCTGCCATGTCATTCTCAAGGCGCCGACCACGACGCCGGAGAAAGGTGGGCCCTATCCCAATATCGAGAGCGCCAATGTGGCCATGCGCCGCGAACTGGATCTTTTCGCCAATGTGCGGCCGGTCAAGGTGCCGAAGGACAATATCGACTGGATCTTTTACCGCGAAAACACTGAGGGTGCCTATATCCTCGGCAGCAAGGGCATCCAGGTCACCCCGGATCTGGCCATCGATTTCACCGCCACCACCCTGCAGGGCTCGGAGCGCATTATCCGCATGGCCTTCGACTATGCCGCCAGAAACAACATCAACAAGGTGACGGTGGTGACCAAGGCCAATGTGATCAAGACCACCGACGGCCTCTTCCTCGAGACCGCCGAGCGCATCGCGAAAGAGTACCCCGCGGTCAAATGGGACGCCTGGTACATCGACATCATGACCGCCAAGCTCATCGATCCCAAGCGCCGCACCCAGTTCCGCGTCGTGGTGCTGCCCAACCTCTACGGCGACATCATCACCGATGAGGCGGCCGAGTTCCAGGGCGGCGTCGGCACCGCCGGCAGCGCCAACATCGGCACGCGCTATGCCATGTTCGAGGCCATCCACGGCTCGGCCCCGCGCATGATCGATGAGGGCCGCGGCCAGTACGCCGATCCCTCCAGCCTGATCCGCGCCGCCGCCATGATGCTGCGCCACATCGGCATCAGCGACAAGGCCGAACAGCTCGAGATGGCCCTCGACGTCTGCAGCCAGTTCGAGAAAGAGGTGGTGATCACCGGCCGCGAGGACGGCGCCACCGGCCGCGATTTCTGCGACTATCTGCTCGAAACGGTCAAGGACCCTTACCTGAAGAAACGCTGGCAGGCCCTGGCCCGCTGAGTCCTCCCCCGCTCACGCAGCAAATGCGGGCGGGAGAACGGGCGGGGGCAAGCCATCCCGGCGAGCCCTGGCCCGCTGAGTCCGGATCCGCCGCCGGCCCCGGCCGGCGGCACTTTTTTCCCAACGAGGAGTGAAATGAACGTCGCCCTCTTCATACCATGTCTTTCCGAACACATGTTCGCCGAATCGGCCCTCTCCATGGTCAAGGTGCTCGACCATTTCGGCATCGGCATCGACTATGTCGAAGATCAGACCTGCTGCGGCCAGCCGGCCTTCAACTCGGGCTACCGCAAGGAGATCGTGCCGGTCGCGGAGCGCCTCATCCGCCTCTTTGAAGGGCACGAATATGTGGTTGCCCCCTCCGGCTCCTGCACCGCCATGGTGCGGGTCTTTTACAAGGAGCTGGAGATCG
>DAOOPF010000122.1:0-10730 GCA_035388125.1 bacterium
GCCCGTAAAGGGGCAAAATACTGAAATTATTTGTTGTTTTTCTGGTTAATTTTTATATCTTTAATGCTGTTAAACCATCAGACCGGCCGAGCTGTAAGCCGGACTGAAACGGATGCTGCTCCTCGCGTTCATTCAGCAGCTGCCGGCCGCCGCCACCCGGATCCTGAGTCAAAAGGGGAGAGCGCGCCTGCCGGCGGATGGAAAGACGGGGCGCCCGGTGAGGAACCCGGGGAACTTGAGGTGCGCTGCACAGGATGAGCCGGCAATAATACGGTTAAAGGGAAGGAAGAAGGCTGTGAACAAGAGATCGTTTGCTACCAGAAAGGTATATGCACGGAAACCCGCGAGCACCAAGACGGGCAAAAAGAGCGCTTTTGATACGGGAGCGATCAAAAAGGGGTCGAAGACCATTCTGATCTGGGGGCTGCTGGTTATCAATGTCATACTCGTCGCCTCTCTGGTCAAAAAGATCATCATCCCCTCGGGCGGAACGGACACCTCGATCGTCGACAGCAGCAGCACTTCGGTTTCTGTGTTGAACGGCTGCGGCGTCAAGGGCGTTGCCCTGGTCTTCGCCGATGCCCTGCGCGAAAAACACTATAATGTCGTCAATACCGGCAATGCCGAGACTTTTGACTATGAGAAATCGGTCCTGATCAACCGCGGCCAGATCAGCAGCAAGGAAGCCGAAAAGATCGCTGCGCTGGTCGGCGTCTCCCGCGACCGCATCCTCACCATCGAGAGCAAGACTTCGCAGAGCGATGTCGATCTCATTATCGGCTCGGATTACAAGGATCTGCGCGCATACAAGAAAAAGCACTGATGACGAATGCCTCCCACCCCGGGAGGCTTTCTTTTACCGCACCTACCAGCTGACAGGAATGCAGTCCATCATCTTTCTGCTCTATAATGGGATATTCATCCCCCTCTTCATGCTTGCCGTCCGTCTTGCGGCCCTTTTCAACGATAAAGTGGCCCGTGGAGTCGCGGGACGGCGCGGCCTTTTCGACCGTCTCGCTGAACAATGCGCCGCACTGCCCGATGCCGGGCCGCGGATATGGATTCACATCTCCTCTCTCGGAGAATTCGAGCAGGCCAGGCCTATCGTGCAGGCCCTGCGCCAACGCCTTCCGCAGGCCACGATCGCACTCTCTTTCTTTTCGCCCTCGGGCTATGAAGCGACCCGCAGCTACCGCGAGGCCGACCTGATCACCTATCTGCCGCTCGATTCCTGGCGCAAGAGCAGGGCCTTTCTCGATCTGCTCAAACCCTCCCTGCACATGATTATCCGTCACGATATCTGGCCCAACATGCAAAGGCAGCTGCAGCGCCGCGGCATCCCGTCGCTGCTGGCCGATGCCAGCCTCACCCCGCAGCGCCTGCGCACTATCCGCCGGCTGCGCGCCTTTATCCGGCCGGTCTACGCCACCTTCGACGAAGTGCTGGTGACCACCCCCGAAAATGTCGCCCATTTTCACCCCATCTACCCCTGGCCCGAACGCATCCACGTCTGCGGCGACACCCGCTATGACCAGGTCAGCCGTCGCGCCCTCGAGACCGACAAGATCGCGTTTCTCCGCGCGAGCGGCCGGTTCACCCGCGAGCGCTGCATGGTGATCGGCAGTTCCTGGCCTTCGGATGAAAAGATCGTTCTCCCCGCCGTCACTGAAGAGCTGGCGAAGGATCCCGGCTTTTCCGTCATCATCGCACCCCATGAGACCACCGAAGAACACCTGCGCGGCATCGAGAGCCACCTCGCCGGCGCGGGGATCAGCTTTGTCCGTCTGGCTGATTTTAAGCCGGACACTCCCTCCTTTCAGGTGCTGCTCATCGACCGCATCGGTCTGCTCGCCAACCTCTATGCTCTGGGCGGCCTGGCCTTCGTCGGCGGGGGCTTTGGACCCGGCGTGCACAGCGTCCTTGAACCGGCAGCTCACGGCTGCGCCGTCTGCTTCGGGCCGCATCATGTCAATTCACTCGAAGCTGCGGCCCTGATCCGGCGCGGCGGCGGTCTACTCATCACCTCCACAGCAGAGATGGGCGCAGCCCTGGAAAAATACCTGAACAGGGGGGAGGAGACGCGCAGGATCGGAGAAAACGCCGGCGCTCTGGTCCGTGAAAATCTCGGCGCCAGCGAGCGGGTCGTGGAGTCCATTCTCCACCATTTGAAGAGAAAAGAGGAGAAGCATGTTGGATGAGCTGCAAGGCATATCCTGGCACGACGGCCGGGTGCGGATCCTCGACCAGACCAGGCTGCCGGAGGAACTGGTGCTGCTGGAGATCTCGGATTATCAGGGCATCATCCGCGCAATCACGGAGATGAATGTGCGCGGCGCGCCCGCCATCGGTATCGCCGCCGCCTACGGCATTGTCCTCGCCGTCTGGCCGCTGGAGGAGTCCGACCGCCCCGCTTTTTTGCAGCGCGTCAATCAGGCGAGCGAAGCCCTCGCCCGGAGCCGGCCGACCGCACGCAACCTCTTCTGGGCGCTTGAACGCATGCGCGCCGCCCTGATGCGCCTGCTCAGCCGGCCGCTGCGCGAGATCAAACTGGCCCTTCTTGAGGAGGCGCAAAAGATCCACGCCGACGATATCGAGCGCTGCCGGGCGATCGGCCACGTCGGCGCGGCGCTGCTGCCCCAGACGGCTTCGATCCTGACCCACTGCAACGCCGGTGCATATGCGACCGGCGGCTTTGGCACGGCGCTTGGCGTTATCCGGACGGCGGTGAGCCAGGGCAAAAAGGTGCAGGTCTATGCCTGCGAAACCCGGCCGCTGCTGCAGGGCAGCCGCATCACGGCCTGGGAGCTGGCCGAGGATGAGATTCCGGTGACCGTGCTGTGCGACAACATGGCTGCCTACGCCATGGCCAGGGGCCTGGTCCAGCTGGTCATCGTCGGCGCCGACCGCATCGCCCGCAACGGCGACACCGCCAACAAGATCGGCACCTACGGACTGGCCATCCTCGCCCGCCATCATCGCATTCCCTTTTATGTGGCCGCGCCGCTCTCCACTTTTGATCCGGAGATCCGCAGCGGCGATCTAATCACCATCGAACAGCGCCGCCCGGCGGAAGTGGAGCTGTGCGGGACGACCCGGGTGGTACCCGAAGGGGTGCCGGTACTCAACCCCTCTTTTGATGTCACGCCCGCCAAGCTGATCGACGCTTTTATCACCGAAAAGGGGCTTTTCAGGCCGCCATATGAGGAAAGTTTGGCCGCTTTGCAAGTAAAAGCTTGATTCGCAATTTTTTTTATTTTAAATTATTTAATCCAATAAAAAACCAAACCTCTGGGAGCGAAAACAATGAAAAAGATGTTCACTTTTGTCCTCACCATGGCCCTGCTGGTCGCCCTGATGTCGACCATGGGCTGCCAGACCAAGGAAGTCACCTCGGCCAAAGTCTACATCAGCCAGAACAACTGGGACAAGGCGATCGAGCAGCTCGAACAGGCCGTCCAGCTCTATCCCAATGACGTCGAGGCCCGTTACCTCCTCGGCGAGGGCTATGGCAACAAAGGCCTCTGGGAAAAGATGAACGAGATGTTCAATCAGGCCAACGCACTGGCGCCGACTTTCTCCACGCAGATCAAGAACACCCGCGAGAAGTACTGGGTGGGCATGTTCAATCAGGGCGTCGCCAAAGTGAACGCCAAAGAGGGCGAGACCGCCGACCTCGAGGGCGCGGCCAAGTTTTTCAATGACGCCATCCTCATCGATCCGAGCCACATCGAGTCCTACAAGAACCTGGCCTACACCCATCTGCGCAGCAATAACCTGCCCGGCGCGATCAAGGCCTACCAGGACTATCTCGCCATCAATCCCAAAGAGATTTCGATCCTGAACGAAGTGACCCGCCTCTACCTGGAAAACAAGGAGTACGTCAAGGCTCAGGAGACCGCCAAGACTGTAATCAGCGTCGATGCCGCGAACATTGATGCCATCTCCAATCTCGCCATGGCCTATGACCTGGATGGGCAGAACGCAATGGCGATCCAGACTTACGAAACCGCGCTGGCGAAAAATCCCGAGGATCAGGATCTGATCTTCAACCTGGCCCGTCTCAACTACCTCAACAAGGAGTATGACAAGGCCATCGCGATGTTCCAGAAAGTCATCACCCTCAGTCCTGAGGACTATGATGCCAATCTCAACGTCGGCAACGCCTACCTGACCATGGCGGACGATCTGCGCAAGACCCTGGTCGAGAAGGAAAACGCCAAGCAGGCTGTCACTGAAGAAGATGTCGCCAAGCTGAAAGAGTTCTATCGCTCGGCCATTCCCTTCCTGGAAAAAGCCATCGCCATCAAGGGCGACAACTCGGCGGTCTATTACAACCTCGGCGTCGCCTATGTCAATGTCGGCGAAGCGACCAAGGGCGCTGAATTTTTCACCAAAGCAGAAGAGATGCGCAAGTAAGCGCTCTCCGCAGGAGCAGAGCCCCACACCCGTCTGTGGGGCTTTTTTTTGCCTTGAATATGTTCTATTTATTGTGTTTATTATAGCAAATCCCGGGCGGCGGCCCTGCATGGCGCAGCCGCCCGACTGGCCCGTATGGCATGTAGTCTGGTGATGAGCAAATCGTGATCGATCAGGAACGAGTCGACCGCATCAAGGCACGCGGCAATGTGCCCCGCCACGTCGCGATAATCATGGATGGAAACGGCCGCTGGGCGAGGGGCAGGGGACTGCCCCGCACCGAAGGCCACAAGGAGGGGATTGAATCGGTCCGCGCCGCCGTTGAAGCGGCCGGAGCGCTCGGCGTAAAAGCCCTCACCCTCTACACCTTCTCATCGGAGAACTGGGCACGGCCGCGCAGCGAAGTGGCGGCGCTGATGTCCCTGCTCATCCGCACAGTCCGCCGCGAGGCGGCCGAACTCGACCGCAATAACGTCCGCCTGACCGTTATCGGCGACCTCGAAAAGCTGCCGGCGACCCCGCGCATCGGATTCAAGACGACTATCGCCCGCCTGCAGAACAATACCGGCCTCATCCTCAATCTCGCTCTGAGCTACAGCGGCAGACAGGAGCTCACCCAGACCGTCCGCGAACTGGCCCGCCAGGCCGCCGCCGGCACGCTCGATCCCGAAACCATCGATGAGGCCTGCATCTCCCGCCACCTCCAGACTGCCGAAATCGGCGATCCCGATCTGCTCATCCGCACCAGCGGCGAAATGCGCCTGAGCAACTTTCTGCTCTGGCAGCTGGCCTACTCCGAATTCTATATCACCCCGATCCTGTGGCCGGATTTTCGCCACGATCAATTCCTGGACGCCATCGAGACCTTTCAGACACGCGACCGACGTTTCGGCAAGGTCACCTGATCATCAGGCGCTCCTCCGCTCGCGCTCTCTGCTCTCCGGTTTGTGTCCTGATGGCTCTCTGCACGCTAACCCGCTGAAGGCATTCGATCCTTGCGCAAGCGATCCTGGGTACTGCACATTCTCCTTCTCATTCTGGCTCTGACCATCCTTCTGCCCCGCGCCTGGCGCTGGACCAGGATGGACGAAAAGGCCAAACTCTACCTGCTGGCCAGAATGCAGCCCATCCTCGGCGACGCCTGCGCCATCGACCGCGTCAGTATCAGCTTTGGCAATATCCACCTCCTCGGCCTCTATATCCCGCCCGGCGAACAGCCCTTTTCGATCCGCATCGACGACCTGCGCGTCGGCATCAACCCCGTCCGGATGTTCCGCTACGGCATGGATCCCCGCGCCTTCTCCCAGGATGTCATGATCAAGAAACCGGTCATCCTGCTGCGCTCCCATGCCGGCGCACCCGTGGCGGACTTTTGGCCGCAGGGTGAAAAGATCCGCCTCTATCTCCGCAGCCTGCAAAAACTCGATTTTCTCAAGATGGCCTCCATCCAGGAGGGCGAGCTGGCGCTCGATCTCGACGGCCGGGAACGCTTTCCCCTCCTCACCCGCCTCGAGGGATGGCTCATCAATGACAACCCGGACACCCTGCTGCTGCGCCTGAGCGGCCATCCCCTCGGCGCCCGCCAGAGCCTGATGACCCTCGAAGGCCGCTTCGGACTCGAACAGGGAGGGCTCGATACCGTTCGGGCCACGCTCTCGCGTCTCCCCCTGACGCATGCCCTGCCCCGCAAAACCGGCAGGGCGTGGACGATCCACAGCGGCGAGGCCGAAGCCGATATCTCGCTCTCCCTGCGGCCCGGCGGGGAGAACAAGCCGGACCTCTCCGGCTGGATCCGCGTGGCCAACCTGGCCGCCTCCTGGCCGGATCATCATCTCCGCTGCGACCGGTCGGGTTTCACCCTGCAGCTCCGGGATGGGAAAGTAGAGGTGGAACGCTCCGCCCTCTGGATCAACCAGACCCCCGTCTCCCTCGACGGCATGATCTCCGGCCCGGTCAACCCCACACTGGAACTGATCCTCACCGCACCGCAGATCGAGGCCGAGAGCTTTCGCGACGCCCTGCCCGAACAGCTGCGCGGCCTGACCGGCGGGATCGCCCTCACCGCCGCTCTGCAAGGCCGCCTCACCTCGCCCCAGGTGCAGATCCAGGCGCTTTCACCAGCCCTGCGCCTGCAGGAGGAGCTCCTGGAGGAGGTCAGCCTGACCGGCATCTGGCAGCGCGACAGCCTGCAGGTCGAATCCCTCACGGGACGCTGGCGGGGGCTCGTGCTCGCCGCCGCCGGCACTCTGAGCGGAAGCGGCGACTCGACCCGACTGCAGGGCCGGCTGACCGCCGCGGGCGAGCTCATGCCTTTCCTGCCGCCCGCCTATGCCGGGGAGCTGCGCCAGGCCCGCATCTCCCTCTCAGCCCTGATTTCCGGTCCTGCCGCTGCGCCGGCCGCGGAGGGGAGCCTGAAACTAAGCCTCGCCAACAGCGCAGGAGCGGCCACGACCTCCGATGCCCGGTTCAGCCTGCGCGAGCGCCGCCTTGCACTCAATCCGGCCGGCGGGCAGGAGGAGGGACTCAGGTGCGTCGTCGACTGGTCGGGAGAAGAGCCGCAGTTCGCCCTGAACCTGCCGGCCGCCCTCGCCTGGCTGGAGATGCTTTGGCCCGCTCCGGCCCTCGCCATGCGGAAACGCGGGCTCGATCTCTCACTCCATTTCAATCATCTGGGCGGCCATTACGGTCTGCAGGCGCGGCTGGTCCGCAGCAGCTCCGGCCGCCCGGCTGAAACCCTTTTCACCCTCTCCTCGCGCTTCGAACGCCAGGGCGGCTCCTGGAAGGGCGTTGGCACCACTGTTTTAAAACCCGAGCAGACCGGCCAGGTGCGGGGTCACTTTGCCCTCGCCGCCGACAGCACGCGGCTGCTCCTGCGCGACTGGACCATGGGCGAATGGTTCTCCGGAGTCGTCCAGGTCGGCCGCAACGGCCTCCTCTCCGGCTCCTGTTTTCTCCAGGACTTTCCCGTCGAGCTTTTAAGCGGGAACGCTGCCGGCGGCCCGCGCGGCGTCCTCGACGGCGAACTGCTCCTCACCGGCACCACCCGGGAACCGCGTCTTCACACCACGCTGCGCCTGCAGGAGGGAAGGTATCGCTCTGCCGGGCCTTTCGAGAGCGAGGGCGCGCTGACCATCGCCGCCGGCGGCGTGGTCCTGGAACGCCTCCTGCTGACGAGTGAAGAGAATACCCTCCTTTTCGCCAACGGCTGGTACAGGAGCGAAGGGGACAGCCTCTATCTGCGCCTGCAGGGCGCGGGTTTCGAGATCCTGCGCCTCTCGCCCGCACTGCTGCCCGGCATCAAACCCCTCACCGGTCAGACCGTGACCGATCTTGTGCTTGCCGGCACCCTCCGCCGGCCCCTGCTCAGCGGCCAAATCCGGATCCAGAACGGGAGCTGCTACGGCATTGCATTCGACGATCTCCAGGCCCGATTCGGGCCGGATGAGGGGACGATATCTCCCCCGCCACAGGGAGAAGGACCGCGCCTCCATCTGCAGCGCCTGGCTATCCACCGCAAGGGGGTCCTGGAACTCGTCGCCCGCGGCTCCCTGCCTCTGCGGGGCGGTGATGAGATCGATATCGGCCTGCAGGGAACAGGCAATTTCCTCGCACTCCTCGCCGATGTCAACCCGTGGTTTCTTGAGAGCGCCAGCGAAGGCCGGCTCAGCGCCCGTCTGGGCGGCACCTGGGGCCGGCCGCAGATCAGCGATGCCCGCCTCTCCGTCCGCCACGGGATGATCAGGTTCGAATCGGTTCTGCCCGTGATCAGCGAGCTGAGCGCCGAGATCGCTTTCCGGCCGGAGGAGCAGTTTCTCCAGCTCGAGGAGCTGCAGGCCCGCATGGGCGGCCGTCCGGTGCGCATCCGCAGCTACCTCAGTCACTCCGGGCTCGCGGAGCGGCCGCTCGAAAATCTGCTCTTTCCGCAGTGGGGGGGACTCAATTTCGGGGTCCTTGCCCTGGAGAACGGGGCCGAGGGCCTGCAAGTCAACATCCTCGGCCTGATGGAAAGGGGCAAGACCGGCACCCTCTGGCTGGAAGGACGCAAACCGGGCGAATCCTTCTACATCGCCGGCCCCATCCACCGGCCGGTTTTCCGCGGCCTCGTCAAGGCGGCCAATGCCGAATTCATGTTCCCCTTCGATGAAACCCTGCCTCCGATGGAGGACGGCATCGTCTACGATGTCCTCATGAGCGCCGATTGGGATGTGGCCGTGCGCGTGCTCGAGGATGTCCGCTATGTCAAATCTCTTCCCGGCGGACTCGACAAGGTCTACACCAACATCCTCATCGAGGAGGGGGGTGAGGATATCGAGTTCACCGGCGTCACCTTCGACTCCACTTTCCGCATCCTCGGGCAGGCGCGTACCACCTCGGGGGTGATCGAATATCTGGACATGACTTTCCGCATCGAGCAGGGCGGGGCGCGCTGGGACCGCGCCAGCCTCTATCCGGTCACCTGGGGACAGGCGCGCACCACCGTCACCGATTCTCTCGGCTTCACCTCCCAGATCTTTCTCACGGTCCAGACCGTCGATGCGACCATGGAGAAAAAAGAGGTGAATGATATCGTCCGCCAGGAGGAGCGCCGCGGCCGCTGGGACCAGATCCGCTTCAAGCTCAGCACCGACAATCCCAACCTGGGCAGCACCGAGGCGCAGCTGCTCGCCTCCCTCGGCTATTCCGAACGGACGCTCCAGACCAAGGCGATGGACGTGATCGGCATCAATACCGACAACTATCTGCTCCGTCCCTTTTTCAAACCGGTCGAGCGGACCCTCGAGCAGTTTCTCCAGCTCGACTATGTGCGTTTCAGCTCCCGGTTCACCCGCAATTTTCTCGACGCCAATCTCAACAACAACCTGCAGGTCAACAGCCGGCTCGCCCTGCTGCGCAGCAGCCGGATCATCCTCGGCAAATATCTCAGCCGCAACATCTTTCTGCAGTACACCGGGCAGGTCGAGGCCGGTGTGGAGTACCGCTATCAGGCCAAGGGACTCGGACTGCGCCACAGCCTCGGCCTGGAATACCGCATCAGTCCGCAAGTTTTATTGGAACTTGAGTACGATTATGATAGTTTGATGCTGTACAACCGGGATGACAAACGGATCATGGTCCGTCACTGGTTTCCGTTCTGAAAGCAGGGTCAAATCGTCGGGAAATAAAATATTTCTCTTTAAAAGAACGCAAAAAATCAGTAAATTTAAAAGTTTTGAATAAACCGAAAAAAGGCTGACCTTTCATGACCCTACTGCAGCGCCGGAACATCTTTCCTCTACTCGTCCTGTTACTGATTTTGCCTCTGGCCGGCATCGCCCAGAAGCGGTCGGTCAAGATTCTTGGCCTCTCCGTGGAGGGCAACAAAACTGTCGATGCCAGCATGATCCGTCTCAGTTCCGGACTGAACATTGGCAGCGAAGTGACCGGCGACGCCGTTCAGGAGGCTATCCGCCAGCTCTGGCGTCTCTCGCTCTTTTCCGATGTGCAGATCCTCGTCGACCGCGAACTGGCCGACGGCGCCTATCTCACCATCCATGTCGAGGAACATCCGCGCCTCGAAAAGGTCGAGATCGAAGGCAACAAAAAGCTCAAGAAGGACGACATCGAGAGCATTCTCAATTTTTACCCCGGCCAGGTGGTGAGCCCGACCCTGATCAGCCGCGCCAAGAGCAAGATCTATGACAAGTACAAGGAAAAGGGCTATCTGCTCGCCAAAATCAAGGCCAACCAGTACGTCAGCCGGAGCGACAGCGCCCGCGTGCTGGTCCGTTTCGTCTTTGAGGAGGGCAACAAGGTCCAGATCGAACAGGTCAATTTCCACGGCAACACCCGCTTTGCCGACAAAAAGCTGCGCAAGCAGATGAAGGGCACCAAGGAAGACCGCTGGTGGCGCGGGGCCGATTTCGACAAGGAGAAATACGCCGAGGACCAGGGCAAACTCCTCGATTTCTATTTCAATCACGGCTATCGCGACGCCGAAATCCTGCGCGATTCCCTCTATTACAGCCCCGACCAGAGCGACATGTTCGTTGAGATCTGGCTCCATGAGGGGGAACAGTACACCTTTGGCGACATCACCTGGGAGGGCAACACCGTCTTTCCGACCGAGGTCCTGGCCGGCAATCTCGGCTTTGCCAAGGGAGAGGTCTACAGCAAGAAAAAACTGGATGAGGCCCTGCAGAAGCGCATCGGCACTCTCTACTATGACCGCGGCTATATCTACGCCCAGGTCGAGCCCACGGAGGTGCCGGCCGATAACCATGTGCTCAATATCGATTTTTCGGTCAGCGAAGGCAAACAGGCCCGCATCAACGAGA
>DAOOPF010000123.1:0-2454 GCA_035388125.1 bacterium
AAAAAAAGGGCAGCGCTGTGCTCGGGCGCTGCCCTTTTTGCTGTGGTGGGTCATAAGAGAGGAGGAGTTCCATGCGAAAACGGCGCTCCCGGAGAAAACTGCACCCGCACCGGCACATCCACCTCTTCTTCACACCGGTCCAGTGCGCTGCTCGTTCCCTTCTCCACTTCTGGTCCTGATCGTGTGCCGTGGCGGGCCGCCCCCCTTAAGGTTGCGTCCCATACGTACGGCCTGTTCCGTCCACCCGCACCCCGTCATCCATGTTACGGTCAGAACCGCTGCTGTGCAATGCTGCTCCCGACTTTCATGCTGTCCCATCTGTCTCCAGGAGCCGCTTTCATTCTTTTCTTTTGCAAAACCCATGCCAGATTCCGGAAGGAAGAACAGGGCGGTTTTGTGCCTGCGGAGAGGGCCGCCGGCGGCGGCGGCCGATGCGAATTGTTCCAGAGTGATACGGGGAACGGTGTGATGACTCAGAGGGGGTCAGCGCACCTTACAGGGCGCGGATCACCTTGTTGAGCAGTTTTTTCTGCAGCGCGGCCATCTCGGCACCGGCCGGCTGCTGCCGGCGCCAGCGCGCCATCGCCTCGCCGGCCTCCTGCAGCACCTCGCTCTCCAGCGCGGTGCGCTCCCGCACCCACGGCCGCCGGCCCGCGGCCAGCCGTTCCGTATCGAGATACTGGGGCCGTTTGCGATCGGGATAGAGCCGGGCGCGGAGGCGCGTAAAGGCCGCGTTGAGCCGGGATTTGCCGGCGCCGCCGTAGGCCGGCGGCACCTCACCGCTGGCCGGCCACAGGGGCAGGGCCACGGCCGCCACCGGCTCGCCCAGAAGGATCCACATCGTCGTAAGGGCGGGATCCTCACCCGGCCTGACCCCCTGAAAGAGGACAGCGGAGACGGTGCGGTGGCGGTTGATGGTGTTCTGGGCATGAATAAAGCCCGCGGGGGCCTCTCCGGTGCTGGAGCGGAAAGGAAGAGGATAGGGATCGAGATCGTCGCTGACCAGGTCGCGCATCACCTTTTCCAGCATGTAGGCGAGATCGAGTTTTCCGGCCGCCGCCCGGCCGGCGAGCAGCGCGCGGGCACGATGATAGCGCCAGCCGCCGTAGGCTTCGCCTCCCTGGCCGGTCATCGAGAAATTGGCCCGCACCAGCAAACCGGCCGGAACCCGCCCCGAATCCTGCGGCGTGAACTTGCGGTGGCGGTAATTGCCCGCCTCGAAAAAAGCGGCGCCGCCGGCGGCATCGATGCAGCCGAAATTGGCGCGCGTGCCGCGCCCGGCCAAAGCAGTCCTGCGCAGCAGGGCATCCAGATCCTCGACCCGGGCGCACTCCCCCAGGGCCTGCTTCATGAAATAACCTTCGGTATCGGCGCTGTCCCCGTCCTGATCCATGGACTCGCTGTTCATCAAAGCAAATCCGGCTGTGTTCACCCCCATCCAGACCTGGGTGGTGTCGCCGCTGTTGATCACGCCGATGAAATCGTAACGCGGACCGTGAAAAAAGGCGGCGGAATTCTCCCGGAAGCTGCTGTCGCGGTTCTTCCAGAGCAGGGGACGGCCATCAGCCGTCGCGCTGCCGGCGATCACCGCCACCGTGCACTCCTCCTGCGCCAGAGCCGCTGCCCCGAGCAGGAGCAGCCCCGCCAGCACCCATCTGCATCGGCGCGCCATCATGATGCTCCCTTCTCCGCTTTCGGCAAGGCCTGGTTGAAGATCTGATAGAGGGTGTGCCGCAGGGTTTCAAGAGTGAGATCGTACTTCAACTCACCGCCGATCGCCACCGAGATCCGACCGGTCTCTTCGGAGACGACGATCACCGCCGCGTCGCTCTCCTCGGAGAGCCCGATCGCGGCGCGATGGCGGGTGCCGAGATTGAGCTCGAGCGACGAATTCTCGGTCAGGGGCAGGATGCACTTGGCGGTATCGATGAGGTCGTTCTGGATGATCACCGCGCCGTCGTGCAGCGGCGAGCGCGGATTGAAAAGCGAGACCAGCAGGGGGGCCGAAACCTCCGCCTGGATGCGCACCCCGGTCTCGGTGACCGGCTTGAGGCCGGTCTCGCGGCCCATCACGATCAGCGCCCCGTAACCGCGCTGCTGCAGCTGCGCCGCCGCATCGACAACCTCCTCGATCACCTTGTTACCGCTCACCTTGACGAAATAACGGATCAACCGGCTCTGACCAACCGAAAGCAGGATGCGGCGCAGCTCCGGCTGAAACAGGATGACAAAGGCCACCAGCCAGACCGTGCGCAGGTTCTGAAAGATCCAGCTGATGCCGCGCATCTGCAGGACCGGTGTGATGATTGAAAAGAGGAGGAGGATGACCAGACCGACCAGCATCTGGGCGCCGCGTGATCCGCGGATGAAGAGATAGCTGCGGTAGAGGATGAAGGACATGATGAGGATGTCGGCAATGTCCATCACCGTGACGGGGATAAATCCGATTTTGAA
>DAOOPF010000123.1:2554-10649 GCA_035388125.1 bacterium
CGGGAAGATCCAGCACCCGGCCGATGAAGGATTTGCGCGAGGGGCCGGCCAGGATGGGCAGACCCAGATCGGAGAGACGGTCGAGCTCGCGTAAAAGGGTAAAATTGTCCTCGAGCCGCTTGCCGAACCCCAGGCCGGGATCGATCACGATCTGCTCGCGCTCTACTCCCGCCGCCAGGGCGAGGGCGACCTGCCCAGCCAGCCATGAACCGACCTCGCCGGTCACATCCTCATAGTGCGGATCTTTCTGCATGTCGCGCGGGGTGCCGCGGATGTGCATGATCACCACGCCGGCGCCGCTGCAGGCGACCACGCCGGCCATGCGCGCATCGAAAGTGAGCCCGCTGATGTCGTTGACGATCGCGGCTCCGGCCTCGATCGCAGCCTCGGCGACAGCGGCTTTATAGGTGTCGACCGAAATCGGGCAGGTAAAGTTCCGGCGCAGCGCCGCGATCACCGGCACCACCCGCTCCATCTCTTCGGATGCGGAGACCGGCTCCGAACCGGGGCGGGTGGATTCGCCGCCCACATCGAGAATGTCCGCCCCCTCCTGCAGCAGCGCCTCGGCCCCCGCAAGGGCGGCCTCAATGGAAAAATAACGCCCGCCATCGGAGAACGAGTCGGGCGTGATATTGAGAATGCCCATAATCAGCGTCCGCCGCCCCCATTCGATGCGATGGTCGCGGCAATGCCAGAAAAGGGGCGTCATGGAGAGCTCTCCCGCCTCAGGCCTTCTGGTCCGGGGCTTTTTTCGCAGGCCGCTTCCGCTTTACGGCGCTTGGGGCTGCCGCTGGAGGAGGCGGGGTCTTTTTCGGGCTCGCCGAAGCCGGCTTGCGCGCGGGCCGCTTGCGTGCAGTGCCCGCGGCCTTGCCGCCGGCGCGCTTGCGCCTGGGCAGGGCGATCCCGTTCATGATCTTGTCGATCTCCTCGCCGTCCAGCATCTCGCGCTCGAGCAGGGCGTTGGCGATGGCGTGCAGCAGATCGACCTTGTCGCTGACCAGCCGGGCCACATCGGCCGCGGCGCTCTCCACCAGGCTGCGGATCTCGAGGTCGATCAGATTCGCGGTCGCCTCGCTGTAATCGCGGTGCTGGGCGATCTCGCGGCCGAGAAAGATCTCCTCCTGCTTTTCGCCGAAAGTGAGGGGGCCGAGTTTCTCGCTCATACCCCATTCACAGACCATCTTGCGCGCCAGTTCGGTGACCCGCTTGATGTCGTCGCCGGCGCCGGTGGTCAGCTCGTTGAGGATGAGCTGCTCGGCGGCGCGACCACCGAGGAGCTGACGCATGATCGCCAGACAGTAGGTGCGGCTGTAATTGTGCTTTTCGTCCATCGGCAGCATGGTGGTGACGCCCAGAGCCCGTCCGCGCGGGATGATGCTCACCTTGTGCACGGGATCGGAACCCGGGGTGAGCCGGGCGACCAGCACATGCCCCGCCTCGTGATAGGCGGTGTTCCTCTTCTCCTCCTCGCTGATGAGCAGGCTCTTGCGCTCGATGCCCATCATGACCTTGTCCTTGGCCTCCTCGAAATCGACGGCCTCAACCTGGGTCTTGTCCTTGCGCGCTGCCAGCAGGGCCGCCTCGTTGACCATGTTGGCCAGATCAGCTCCGGAAAAACCGGGCGTCCCTTTGGCGAGGATGGCCAGATTGACCGACTTGGCGATGGGGATCTTTTTGGTGTGGACCTTGAGGATCCCCTCACGGCCGCGCACGTCGGGCCGGTCGACCACGATCTGGCGGTCAAAACGGCCGGGCCGGAGCAGGGCCGAGTCGAGCACATCGGGGCGGTTGGTCGCGGCAATCAGGATCACCCCCTCGTTGCTGTCAAAACCGTCCATCTCGACCAGCAGCTGGTTGAGGGTCTGCTCGCGCTCGTCGTGCCCTCCGCCCAGGCCGGCGCCGCGGTGACGGCCGACGGCATCGAGTTCATCGATGAAGATGATGCAGGGCGCGTTGCGCTTGCCCTGCTCGAAGAGGTCACGCACGCGCGAAGCCCCGACGCCGACAAACATTTCGACAAAGTCCGCCCCGCTCATGCTGAAAAAGGGCACCCCCGCCTCACCGGCTACCGCCTTGGCGAGCAGGGTCTTGCCCGTGCCCGGAGGACCGAGCAAAAGCGCGCCCTTGGGGATCTTGCCCCCGAGACGCTGGAACTTTTCCGGTTCGCGCAGGTACTCGATGATCTCCTGCAGCTCCTGCTTGGCCTCGTCCGCGCCTGCCACATCGGCAAAGGTGACGAGCGGCATATTGTCGGTCCACATCCGCGCCCGCGACTTGCCGAAGGCGAAGATGCCCTTGTTGTTGGCCCCCTGCATGCGGCGCATGAAAAAGATCCAGATGCCGATGAAGAGGACCCAGGGCAAAATGTAGATCAGGGAACTCCAGATGCTCGGCCCGCTCTTTTTGAAAAGGACCTCGACATCATATTTCTGGATCCAATCGTCAAAGGTCTCGAGGCTGGCGCGCGGCGGCAGCGTCACCTGAAAACCGCGCTGGCCCTCGAGGGCGGCATCCGGCTTGAGCCGGCCATGGATGACATCATCCTCGACCGTGATGGTCTCGACCTTGCCCATCTGGAGAAAATTCTTGAAACTGTCGTAGGTGAGCAGGCTCTCCTGCGGCTCCTGACGGGCGAACTGCTGTGAAATCGCCAGGGCGAGAAAAATCAGTCCTACCCAGATTAAAAGCGGCCGGATCATCCGCCCCCACTGCGGCCCTTCAGGCTGGTTGCGCTGGGGACCGGACGGCCGCCGCGGCGGCTGGCCGGGGCGCTGCGGGGGACGCGAATCCCCTCCGCCCTCCTGCCGGCGCAGCGGCTGGTTTAGATCTCGTGTATGGTTGTACAAATCGATATCCTCTCTTAATCCATCACATAGACGGCCGGAAGATTGCGCAGGATCTGCTTGTAATCCAGGCCGTAGCCGACGACAAATTCATTGGCGATGCTGAAACCGACATAATCGATCGGAATATCGGTCTCGACGTTGGCCGGCTTGATCAGCAGGGTGACAAAACGCAGCGACGCGGGCTCGAGGGCCATGAACTTTTCATGCAGGAACTTGATCGAACCGCCGGTGTCGACAATGTCCTCCACCAGCAGGATATGCCGCCCCTTGACGTCGGCGTTGATGTCCTTGAGCATGCGCACGATCCCCGACGAGACCTTGGCATTGCCGTAGCTGGAGATCTTGATGAAATCGACCTCCAGATCGATTTCGACGTGGCGGATGAGGTCGGCCATGAAGAGGAAAGCCCCGTTGAGCACCCCGATCATAATGGGCTGCCGGCCGCGGTAATCCTCGGTGATCTGGCGGCCCATCTCCCGGATGCGGTCTTTGATCGCCTCCTGCGTCAGCAGGGTGCGGAAGCCGCCGTCATAAACCACCTTCTCGAATTCAGAGCGCTGAGTCACGGTTGATGTCCACCTTCAGCTGGTAAATGTTCGTAGTGCGTGGGGTTACGCGGAACGGTCCGGCGGCGCGGATGCCGCAGATCCAGACGATCTCATCACCGCTGCAGAGAAGGGGGATGCGCCTCCGTTCGTAGACGGGCACCTCCGCCCCGGCGAGCAGGTCGGCCACCTTTTTGCTCCCTTTCAGCCCCAGCGGCCGCAACCGGTCGCCCGGCCGGGGAGGGCGCAGCTGCAGCGCTTTTCCCACCAGGCCGGCGTCGATCCAGGCGAGGCGGGAGTCGCGGTTTTTCTCTATCAGCTCTAACGGCGGCGCAACCCGGTTTATTTCAAGGGTCATGCCGTCCCAGAGGAGATAGCGGCCGGGCGCGGCCGGGATGCCCATCGCCGCGGCGGCGGGCCGCTTCGCCAGCAGCACCAGCCGGTGTTCCGTCAGCCAGAGTTCAATGGATCCAGCGGCCAGGCCGCGATCGGTGCGCCCGGCGGCGAGAAACTGCTCCCAGCGGGGCCAGAAAGCCTCGTCGAGATCACGGCTGTCCCCGCCGATGCGCTCCCAGGCCTCCCGCAGGAGATATTTCTGCAGAAGAGTAAAGTACGATAAAAAGGACTCTTTTTCAAGAATAATTTTCCCCGCCCCCGCCTCGACGGCGCAGCGCGACAGGGCCGCACGGGCCTCCCCGCACAGATACTCCTCCAGCTCGCGCATGTGCCCGGCGGTGCGCCCCAGCACCGCCTCGATGGCGGGATTGTACCCGGACAGCAGGGGAAGGAGTTCGTGGCGGATGCGGTTGCGGCGGATGCGGCGGTCGCTGTTGGTGGTGTCGGCGCGGAATTCGAGTCCCCTGGCAGCGGCATGGGCGGCGATCTCGGTGCGGCCGGCGAAGAGCAGGGGGCGGAGGAGGAGGAGCGGGGCGGGAGGTTCACCGCCGGACGCTGCGGAGGAGGGCAGATCGGGCGCTGCCGCGATCAGGCTGCGCGGCGAAATGCCTGCCAGACCGCGCACCCCGGCGCCGCGGATGAGACGGTCGAGCACGGTCTCGGCCTGGTCGCCGGCGTGATGGGCGGTGACAATGGCCGCACAGCCGCACTGACGGGCAGTGCGAAGCAGAAAATCATAGCGCAGGGCGCGGCCGGCGGCTTCGATGCTCAAATGGTTAGCGCGGGCGAAGGCGCGCACGTCGCCCCGCCCGGTCTCGCAGGGGATGGCGCGGCCGGCGCATAGGGCGCGCACGAAAACCTCATCACGGTCGGCTTCAGCGCCGCGCAGCTGATGGTTGAAATGGGCGGCGGTCAGCTCCAGGCGCCACTCCGGCGCCAGCTGCGCGAGCAGATCGAGCAGCACCACCGAATCGAGCCCACCCGAAATCGCGACCAGAAGCCGCATCCCCGGCCGCAGCAGCTCTTGCCGGCGGATATGGTCGGCAAATTTTTCCAGCATGCTCCTCCCCTTGCCTCTCGTCCAGCCGGGCACCGGCCGCCTCCCTCACCGGTTCCCCTGCACTCGCACGGCCTCCCCCATCTGCGCCGATTATCCCGCCGGCAGAGCCGGCAGCTGGCCCGGACGTACCCTGCACGTTATACGCAGCTATTTGAAAATCTGGTTGCGCACCATCTTCTCCACATCCCAGGGCGCCGGCTCCCCGCCCAGGTAGCGATGGAACCAGTCGAGATGGGCGTTGTAATAGAGCGGCATCGACTTTAATCCGTCCGGCCAGTGGCCGTCGTTCTCGAAAACGATCAGCCGCGAGGGCACTCCCATCTTTTGCAGCCCGGTGAAAAACTCCAGGCTCTGGGTATAGCTGACGCGGAAATCCTTCTCCCCGGTGATGACCAGGCAGGGGGTTTTGAAATTCTTCACGTAGAGGTTGGGGGAGATCTGGTTGTAGAGGGGCGACTCCCACGGCGTCCCGCCGAGGTCGAATTCGGGGAACCAGAGCTCCTCGGTGGTGCCGTACATGGCGGTCAGGTTATAGACCCCCATCATCGCCGCGATCGCCTTGAAGCGGGTGGTGTGCCCCTCCAGCCACATCATCATATAGCCGCCATAGGACCAGCCCATCGCCCCCATGCGTTCGGCATCGACATAGGGCAGCCGTGCCAGGGAGTCAGTCACCGCCATCACATCCTCATAGACCTTGCCCGCCCAGTCCTTCGAGATCGCCAGGGTGAACTCCTGGCCGTAGCCGGTCGAGCCGTGGGGATTGGGATAGGCGACGATGTAGCCGGCGCCGGGATAGACCTGCCAGTCGCCGCGGAAGCCGTCCGCCCACTGCATCTGCGGCCCGCCGTGGACATTGATGATGAGGGGGTACTTTTTCGCCGGATCAAAGCCGTGCGGCGTGACCACGAAGGTGTGGATCAGTTTGCCGGTGGGCGAGGGGATCCAGAGTTCCTCGGCCGGGCGGATGTCAACTTCGCCGGCGAGCTCCTGATTGAAGGCGGTCAGCCGCCTGATTTTGTCCCCCTTGGGCAGATCGGCGCGCCAGAGCTCGACCGGCTCGCCGACGCTGGTGCGGGTGCAGAGCACGCTCCTGCCATCCGGGGCGACCCGGAAACCGGTGATGTGGCGAAGATCGAGGAGCTGACGGATCGCCCCCTTTTGCAGGTCGACCTGATAAAGAGGAACATGGCCGCGCACATCGGCGGTGAAATAGAGGCTGCGGCTGTCGGAAGCCCACTGAAAAGCGTTGACCCAATAATCGAACGGCTCGGTGAGGATGCGATGAATCCCGTTTTGGCGGTCATAAATGGCCAGACGTTTGCGGTCCGCTTCATAGACCGGCACCTTCTGCGTAATGTAGGCGATATAGCGGCCGTCGGGCGACCAGACCGGCTCGCCATCATAGGCGGTATTATCCTCCGTGAGGTTGAGGCTGTCCCCTTTGACGAGGGATTTGATCCAGACATCCTTGTCGGTGGTCTCGTAATCGTTGCGGTCCGGATGGAGGGCGATGGCGAGCTCCCGGCCGTCCGGGGAGAGGGAAAAACCGGCATGGCCGCCGGCGCCGGCATCGGCGGGCTGGTCGATCGCGCCCGGAGTGAGGTCGGTGAGCTGGCTGTCGGCCAGGGTGTATTTAAGGGTGTGGATGACGCGGCCGTCCCGCCACCAGGTCCAGTGGCGGTAGAAGAGGCGGTCGGCGAGGTGGGCCTGCACCGGCCCCTCCTCCATGGTCTCGAGAATCTTCTTGCTGCAGTCATCGTCGCCGCCGCACTCGGGATAGACCATGGTGGTGAAGATAAAGCCGCTGCCGTCAGGCAGCCACTCCGGATCTCCCGGGGAGACGGCCAGATCAGTGAGACGGCGCGCTTCGCCCCCGTCGGCCGGGAGCAGCCAGATCTGCCCCCCCTGGTCGCGGCCGGAGAGGAAGGCGATGGTTTTACCGTCCGGCGACCAGCGCGGATGGTAATCGCCCTGCGGGCTGAAGGTGAGCTGCCGCAATCCGCTGCCGTCGAGGTTCATCAGCCAGAGATCGCTGTTGCGCTCGGATTTGGCGAGATCCTGCGTGCCGACGACAAAGACCACCTGCCTGCTGTCCGGCGAGATCTGGATGTCGCTGACCGATTTGAGGGCATAGAGATCGGCGATCTGGAAGGCGCGTCTCTCCGCTGCGAACAGGGCGACGGGGAGCGATAACAGGATATAGAACAAAATCTTTTTCATTGATGAATCCTCATCTGGATTGGAGTTATTTTGCCTGAAAGCGCCATGCCCGCCGCCGGGCTGCTGGCCGTGCACAGGTGCTTCCGGTGTGGGTCCGGCGGGAAGCAGCTATCCCTTGTACCAGTCCCGCTTCGGTTCATAGCTGGTGCGCAGCGTCCGGCGGCGCTCCTGCCGGCGCAGGGCCAGTTCGATGAGTTCGTCGAGCAGGGCGCTGTAGGGGAGCCCCGAGGCCTCCCACATCTTGGGATACATGCTGATGCGGGTGAAGCCGGGGATGGTGTTGAGTTCGCTGAGATAAAAGCGTCCGGTTTCCTTTTCCATGAGGAAATCGGCGCGGGCCATGCCCTCGCACTCGGTGGCGACATAGGCGCGGATGGCGGTCTCCTGCAGGGCGCGCAGCTGCCCGGGGGTGAGCCGGGCGGGAATCTCCAGGCCGCTGTTGTCGTCGACGTACTTGGCGTCGTAATCGTAGAATTCATTGCCGGGAAAGACCTCGCCGGCGACCGAGACGCGCGGGTACTCGTTGCCGAGAATGCTGAGTTCGAGCTCGCGCGGCCGGTCGACAGCTTTTTCGACCAGCACCTTGCGGTCGTACTGCAGCGCCTCCTCGATGGCGTTGAAGAGTTCGCGGCGGTCGTGGGCTTTGCTGATGCCGAGGCTGGAGCCGAGATTGGGCGGCTTGACGAAGAGGGGCAGGCCGAGGGCGTCGATGAGGGAGCCGACGATCTCCTCGCGGGAGCGGTTGGCGAGCTGGTCGGGCAGGGCCGGGAAGGGCTGCCCGCCGCCCTCGGAGCGCCAGTCGATGTCGCGGAACCAGAGGAAATCGACGGTGGGGATGCCCTGCTGGCGGCAGATATGCTTCTGGACGACCTTGTCCATGGCCATGGCCGAGCCGAGCACGCCGGCGCCGACATAGGGGATATCCATCAGTTCGAGCAGCCCCTGCAGGGTGCCATCTTCGCCGAAGGGTCCGTGCAGGGCGGGAAAGACCACATCCAGCTTTTCAACCGGCAGCAGGCCGGAGG
>DAOOPF010000124.1:0-10531 GCA_035388125.1 bacterium
CACAGCGACGACAAGGGGCTGGTGCTGCCGCCCCGTCTCGCCCCGGTCAAGGCGGTGCTGGTGCCGATCTGGAAAGAAGAGTCCGAGCGGGAGGTGATGCTGGCCAAAGCGCGCGAGCTGACCGCCGGCTGGGAAGAGCGGATCACTTTCAAGATCGATGAGCGCGACCAGTACCGTCCCGGCTACAAGTTCAACGAGTGGGAGAAGAAGGGGGTGCCTATCCGGATCGAGATGGGGCCCAAGGATGTGGCGGCCGGACAGGTGGTGCTGGTGCGCCGGGATACCGGTGAAAAGAGCGCTGTGCCACAGGAGAATCTGCTCGCGCGCATCGAGGCCTTGCTCGTCGAGATCCAGCAGAACCTGTACACGCGCGCCAGGGACTTTCGCGAGGCCAACACCTTCAGTGTGGACACCTATGAGGAGCTGGCGGAGAAGATCGAAAATCCGGGCGGCTTTTTCTGGGTCCATTGGTGCGGATCGCCCGCGTGCGAGGCCAGGTTCCAGGAAGAGCACAAGGCGACCATCCGTCTGGTGCCGATCGATGAACAAAAGGAAGAGGGTGCCTGCATCGTCTGCGGCGGGCGTTCGGGCCAGCGTGTGCTTGTGGCCAAATCCTATTAATCAAACCGGGGCGGCCGCACACCCGCACGCCGCCCCCAATTTTTCTTGTGTGTGGAGGCGTTATGCCCAAAAGCAAAGATATCGTCGAACTGGAGGTGCCCAGCAAGGTGCTGCGCATCCAGAATGCCGGCTGTCCCAATGGCCACAGCCTCATGGACGAAGACCATCTCATCAACGGCTATCCCTCGGTCGCGGTGCTGGCCCGCTATCGCGATGAGACCGGCCTGATCCACCTCGATCCAATCTACGGCAGTTTCAAGAACATCTCCCAGATCACTGTCCCCGACGGCGAGCTGGTTGAATTCCTCTGCCCGACCTGCAAGGTTTCTCTTCAGGATGCTGACCAGCGTTGTTCGGTTTGCTCGGCACCCATGTTCGCCATGCAGCTGCCCAAGGGCGGGATTGTCGAGGGCTGCCTGCGCAACGGCTGCCAGTTCCACAGCCTCAAACTGGTCAGCAGCGATGAGCTGGTCAAGCGGCTCTACGAATCCCACAGCCTCGACTCTTATCTGTGAGCACGGACAGGGAGCAGGAGAGCCGGGAGGAGGGTAAGGCCTTCTGTTCCGGCTACATCGCGGTCGTCGGCCAGCCCAACGTCGGCAAATCGACCCTCGTCAACCGGCTGCTGCAGTTCAAGCTTTCGATCACCACACCCAAACCGCAGACGACCCGCCACCGGATCATGGGGATCCTCACAGGAGAGCGCTATCAGATCATCTTTCTCGATACTCCCGGCCTGATCACCCCCAGCTACCGCCTGCAGGAGGTGATGATGGAGACGGCACGCCGTGCCGTTGCGGATGCCGATCTGCTGCTCTTCGTTGTCACTGCGGCGGCCAGGCCGGAGGAGCGCGATCTCGAGACGCTGGCCGGGCTCGCCGCCACCGGCAAACCCATACTGCTCGGTGTGAACAAGATCGATCTGGCGGAGCGGACGCTCCTGCCCTCTTTTCTGGACGCCTGGAGCCAGCGCCATGTCTTCGCAGCGGTCGTCCCCTTTTCGGCGCGCACCGGCGAAAATTGCGATCTCCTGCTCGAGGCCCTGGTGGCGCGTCTGCCGGCTGGCGCCCCCTTGTATGACCAGGATGCACTCACCGAGCATCCCGAGCGTTTCTTCGTCAGCGAGATCATCCGCGAAAAGATCTTTTCCAATTTCGGCGAGGAGATCCCCTATTCCACCGCGGTGATCATCGACGAGTTCAAGGAGGGACGGCCGGGCCGGAAGGATCTCATCAAGGCCCGCATCGTGGTCGAACGGCAGACGCAAAAGGGGATCATCATCGGCAAGGGCGGGGCGATGCTGCGCAAGGTGGGGGAGGAGGCGCGCACCGACATCGAAGCTCTGCTGGACCGTCCTGTTTTTCTCGATCTTTGGGTAGCGGTACGCGACAAATGGCGCAAGAATGACACATTTTTGCGGGAATTTGGCTATCAGGGGTAAAGGAAACCATATGAGAATGATCTGGAAGGCTCTGGCTGCGGCGGCTTTGATTCTGGCCGCCGGATGTACCCAGATGCGTTATGTGCCGGTCGCGGGCGATCCGATCATCCGGGTCGGCATCCTCGAGGACCAGGAGGCGGTTTATTTCGAGCCGGCGGGCGATTTCTCCGTCGTGGCTTATGACGAAAAGGAAAACTTTGCGGCACTGGAGAAGGGCCTGTGGAAAGCGACCGTGCACTCTCTTCTCCCCGGCGCCCTCACCTATCAGATCCAGCTCTACGAGTCTCTGGACAGCGACCGGGCTGCGGAGCGGGCCAAAGCCCTGCGCGGCAAAGGGCTGGCCGTGACGGTCAAGAGCCAGGGTGAGCAGCTGCAGGCGGGCGCAAACAAGCTTATCGACCGCATCTATCACCGGGTGCTCCTCGACCGCTCTTTCGCCACCACAGCAGAGGCCGATCGCTATCTCAGCGCCAATCCCGCCCTCGCCCAGGGCAAGGTGGTGCGCAACATGGATGATGTGGTCATGGGCAAAATCGCCCTGCAGACGCCGCAGGGCCGGACCATCATTCTTACCCAGGCCCTCCGTCTGACCGGCGCCAACATGACCCTGCGCGATGTCGAGGTGGGCAGCGGCTACCACTGGGCGCGCAACGAGGCCCGCACCTACGGCGGCGAGATGGAGCTGCGCATCAACGCCCGCGGCAAGCTGACCGCCATCAACGTCGTTCCCCTCGAGCTCTATCTGCGCGGGGTGGTGGCCGGCGAGATGGCCAACTCCTTTCCCGAAGAGGCGCTCAAAGCCCAGGCGATCATTTCGCGGACGATGTTCCTTTACAGCTTCGGCCGCTTTCACCGCGGCGCCGAATTTGATGTCTGCGATGATGTTCACTGCCAGGCCTATATCGGCATCGGCAAGAACAGCGAAGCGGTCGATAAGGCCGTGCACGATACCAAGGGGCTGGCCCTGACCTACAAGGACGCGCTCTGTTCGGCCAGCTATTCGGCGATGTGCGGCGGTCATACGGCCAGCGCATCCGATGTCTGGGACAGCGACGGCGAGCCCTACCTGACCGGCCGGCTGGATACTCCCACCGATATCGGCCAACTTGACCTCACCCGCGAGGATAATCTCCGCGTCTGGGTCAACTCCCGTCCGGAGGTCTGCTGCAACCTCGAGTCCGCCGGCAATCCCGATTTCGGCCGCTATGCGGAAAAATATTTCCGCTGGGAGCAGCGAATCGCGCGCACCGATCTGGAAAAAACGATCGCCGCCTATGCCGGCACCTCCATCGGCCAGCTGGTTGACATCGTCCCCCTCGAGCGCGGCACATCGGGCCGTCTGATCAGCATCAACTGCGTCGGCACCGAGGAGAGCGTCACCATACGCAAGGAACTCAACATCCGCCGCGCCCTCTCCAGGTCGACCCTCTATTCCGCCTGCTTCACCATCGAGAAGGAAGGGGTCAAGGAGGGCCTGGCTGAAACCTTTCTCTTCCGGGGTGCCGGCTGGGGCCATGGTGTGGGGCTGTGCCAGCTTGGCGCGGCGGCCCGCGCCCTCCGGGGCAGCACTGTGAGTGAAATTCTCAAGTACTATTATCCCGGCACCCAGATCAAGCAGCTTTACTAGCGGCCGGCAGAGCCGCAGGCCGCCGGTCACACTCTGATTTTGGAGATTTTATGCTGACAGGTTCCGAACCTTCTCTCTGGCTTTACATCATTCTCGGCCTGGCCGCCGGGACGCTCTCCGGCCTGTTTGGCATTGGCGGCGGCATCATCATCGTGCCGGCGCTGGTCTATTTTGCCGGCTTTAGCCAGCAGATGGCCACCGGCACCAGCCTGGCCATTCTGCTGCCGCCGGTCGGCCTGGCCGCTGTTCTGGTCTACTATCAGAACAACAATGTCAATCTCAAGGCCGCCGTTATCATCGCCATTTGTCTCTTCATTGCGGCCTGGGCCGCCTCCCATATGGCCAACCGGCTCAATCAGCTGCATTTGCGGCTCGCTTTCGGCGTGATGATGGTCCTGGTGGGCGTTTATATGATCTTCACCACCTGGGCCAAACTGCAGAAATGAGCCGGATCCCCGATCTGCAGCATCTTCTCCTCTTTTTTGACCTCGGCAATCTGCGCGCCCTGGCGGGTTGAGCCGCGCCTCCGCCCGTCCTGCCCGCTTCCGGCGGCTCGTTATTTTATAGTTGAAAAAGTCAAATTCAATCCTTAATATAGAGGCAGTTCCGCGCCTCCGGCCGCGGGACCGTTGTGCATCGACGCTCTTCCCCATTCTCACCACCAAGCGGCAGAGGAGGTCCTTTCATGGATGGCATACCTCTCATCCCCACACCCGAGGCCATTCCGGCGCCATGGCCGGTGTTCGAAATCCTCGGGCTCCTGCTCTTCATGCTTCATATTCTCTTCATCAACGTGGTTCTTGGCGGGTCGCTGCTGGCCTTTTTCAGCAGGCAGCCGAAAGAATACGGTGCGGCCGCGGCGATCTATAAAAAGATACCGTCAACCCTGGCAATCGGAGTGACCCTCGGCATTGCTCCGCTGCTCTTTCTGCAGGTCCTTTACGGCCATCTCATCTACAGCAGTTCGGTGTTGATGGCTCTTTACTGGCTTTTAATCATCCCCCTCCTGATCATCGCCTATTACGGCACCTATATCCACGCCCGCACCAGCGTGCGCTGGCTCGGAAGGACGGCGATCGGCCTGGCCGCCCTCATCTTCCTCTATATCACGTTTATCTACTCGAACAATATGACGCTGATGCTGCAGCCGGAGAAATGGCCCGCCTATTTCACCAACCGCAGCGGCACTATCCTCAATCTTTCCGATCCCGCACTCTGGCCGCGCTATCTCCATTTCGTCATCGCCTCGGTAGCCGTCGCCGGGCTCTTCAGCAGCCTGGTCTGGCAGATGCGCGCCCGCAAGGGGGTGCCCGGCAGCGGGGAGGAGGTCAAGAAGGGACTGAGGATATTTGCCATCGCCACCAGCGTGCAGGTGGCGGTAGGGATCTGGTTCCTCATCGCCCTGCCGCAGGAGTTCATGCTCGCCTTCATGGGCGGGAATCTCCTCTACACCCTCATCCTGGTCGCCGGAATCATCCTCGCCATCGGTGCTCTGGTGTTGGCTTTCATGGGTAAATTCTGGCCCACCTTCTGGCACCTCCTGGCCCTCACCCTGGTGATGGTCCTCAACCGTCTGGCCCTGCGCGATCTCTACATTGGCCGCTTCTTCCAGGTTTCGGATCTGACGCTCAAACCGCAGTATGATCTCCTGATCATTTTCGGGGTCATTCTCCTTATCGGTCTGGCGGCAGTCTGGTACATGGTGCGCACAATGATCTCTGCAGGTGAAGGGAGGGAGGGCCAATGAACTATCCAATCTGGGAGCTGACCTGGTTCGGCGGCGGCTCGCTGATCGCCCTGATCGCCGTACTGCACGCCTATATTTCTCATCTCGCCGTCGGCGGCGGCATTTTCATCTGGCTGATGGACTGGAAGGGATTCCGCGAGAACAACCCGGAAATCCACGTCTATGTGCGCCGGCACACCTGGTTTTTTCTGCTCCTGACCATGGTCTTCGGCGGCATCACCGGTGTGGGCATCTGGTTCGTCATCGCTCTGGTCCAGCCCGCAGCCACCTCCGCCCTGATCCATACCTTTGTCTTCGGCTGGGCGATCGAATGGGTCTTTTTCCTCGGCGAGATCACCGCCCTGCTCATCTATCATTACAATTTCAGCAAGCTGGATAAACGGCCCCGCCTCAACATCGCCTTTCTCTACGCCCTTTTCGCCTGGCTCAGCCTGGTGGTCATCAACGGCATCCTCGCCTTTATGCTCACCCCGGGCAAATGGCTCCAGACCGCCAGCTTCTGGCACGGGTTCCTCAACCCGACCTACTTCGCCTCCACCTTCTTCCGCACCGGCGTGGCAGTGATGATCGCTGGACTGTTCGGCATTTTCACCGCGGTGCGGATGCCCAACGGCTTTTCCCGCGACCAGATTCTGCGTTACTGCAGCAAATGGCTGCTGCTGGCTCTGCCCTTCATGGCAGCGACCGGCTGGTGGTATTACCGCAGCATCCCCGCCGCGACCCGGGAGGTGGCTTTCGGCCTCAATCCCCAGAGCGAGCCTTTCATTCTGATCGGGCTGGTCTCCGCGGCGGCTATCTTTCTCCTCGCGCTCTATTACCTGCTCAAATCTCCGCGCGGGCTGCAGCAGGTGCTTGCCGTCGTGCTGGTGCTGGTGGGTTTGGGATTCTACGGCGGTTTTGAGTATCTGCGCGAAATCGCCCGCAAGCCCTGGGTCATTCACGGCTATATGTACAGCACCTCGATCCATGCCGCCGATACCGCCCGCCTCAATGAGGAGGGGGTGCTCGCCAACGCCCGCTGGGTGCAGCACAAAGAGATCACTCCTGAAAACCGGCTGCAGGCGGGCAAGGAGCTTTTCGATATTCAGTGTCTGCCCTGCCACACCGTCGGCGGGGTGCGCAATGATATCCTCCGGCGCACCAGCACATTCCCGCAGGAGGGGATGCTCTCGTTCCTGCACGGCCAGGGCAAGATTAACAGTTACATGCCCCCGGTGGCCGGAACCCCGGCGGAACGGGAGGCCCTGGCGGCCTGGATCGTGGAGGGGCTGCACGGGAAGACTTCCGAAGCCTCCCTTGTCGGCACCGCTCTGCCCGCGGCGTCCGGGGCCGAAAAGATCCCCGCCTTTGACAGCCGCAAGGACGACTATCTCCTTCTGGCCTGGAATGACCTGGGGATGCACTGCATGACCGACTGCGACGCCTGGTTTGTCATCCTGCCCCCGGCCAACACCCTCCACGCCCAGCTCATCCGCCGCGGTGCGACCCCGGCCCTGATTTCGGAAGGGGTGACCCTGAGCTACAAGGTGGAGGAGGGGTTTGAAAATCCGGCCGGCCAGATGCCCTTCTGGACCCATGTGAAATCCAATTTCGGCGTCGAACTGCCGGAGAATATCGGTCTGGCGGGCAAAGGGCTCACGGGCGAGATGGAATACAAGCCCGATTTCGCCGCCTACGCCGCCGAGATGATCCCGGTGGCCCCCTACAATGACGACGGTTCCTTCAACGCCTACCCGACCTTCACGGTCGAGGCCAGGGATAAAACCGGCAAACGCCTGCTTGCCAGCACCCGGGTGGTGGCGCCGGTCTCCTCGGAGATGGGCTGCCGCGGCTGCCACGGCGGCTCCTGGAAGCGGGGTGTGGCCGGTGTGAGCGACGAGACCGCCATCAATATCCTCGCCGCCCATGACCGCAACAGCGGCACCAGCCTGCTCGCGGAGGCGCGGGCGGGCATGCCGGCCCTCTGCCAGCGCTGCCACGCCGATCCGGCAGTCGGCGCCAGGGGGGACAGCCTCCGCCTCAATTTTTCGGCCGCCATGCACGGCTGGCACGCCAACTATATGCACCTGGAGGGCGCGGCCGCCTGCGCCGCCTGCCATCCGGCCAAACCGGACGGCCCCACCCGCTGCGCGCGGGATTTCCACAAGGAGATCGGCATCACCTGCGCCGAATGCCACGGCACCCTCGAGGAGCACGCCATGGCGCTGCTGCGCGGTGAAGAGGCCAAACCGCGGGCGGCACAACTGATCAACCACCTGCGATCGGACCAGGTCGCCAGCGCCGCCGAGGTGCATCCGCGCACACCCTGGCTCCAGGAACCCGACTGCCTCAACTGCCATGCCGATTTCAATGTTCCGGAGGATATCGCCAGCTTTAACAAGTGGACGGCCGGATTCGCCGATCTCTACCGCGTGCGCACCGACAATGCCGGCATCCGCTGCGAGGCCTGTCACAGCGCCACCCATGCCCTCTACCCGGCGGACAATCCCTTCGTGCTCTATCGCGACAATATCCAGCCGCGGCAGTATACCGGCACTTCATACGCCATCGGCGCCAACAAGAACTGCGCTGTCTGCCATAAAAAAGCGATGACCGATCCGGTCCATCACGAGAACATGCTCGGCATGGTGCGGAATCCCTTTGATTTTTAACCCGCAGCGGGCCTCTCCGTGGAGAGGCCCGGCCGCCGCCTGCATCCATCAGGAGACGGGCGGCCGGCAGTGAACAATCCGGGTTCTGCCCTGCGCAGGCCCGGAGAAAAAAAGGAGCAACCATGGGAACCAAAGGACGTGAAATCGTCGGCATGAATGTCGACTCGATCATCGAACTGCTCAACAAGGCCTTCGCCGATGAGTGGCTGGCCTACTATCAGTACTGGCTCGGGGCCAAGGTCATCGCGGGTCCGATGAAGGACGCGGTCATCGCCGAGCTGGTCCAGCACGCCGCCGATGAGCTGCGCCACGCGGATATGGTCGCCAACCGCATCATCCAGCTCGGCGGCACTCCGCTGACCACGCCGCAGCAGTGGTTTAAAATGAGCACCTGCGGCTATGACGAACCCTCCGCCCCCTTTGTCAAGATGATCCTCAGCCAGAACATCAAGGGTGAGCAGTGTGCGATTTCGGTCTACAATGCTCTGCTGCAGGAGGTCGGTATGAAGGATCCGGTCACCTACAACATGGCGGTGCAGATTTTGCAGGATGAGGTGATGCACGAGGAGGAGCTGCAGGCTTTGCTCGAGGATCTGACCTACATGCTGAAAAAATAGATTCTTTTAAGGTTCAGGCAGCGTCCCGCAACAAAAAGGCCTCCTGCAGGGGAGGCCTTTTTGTATTTATGGCGGTGTTACGCTGCGGGTGCGCGGGTGAATGGGGCTGCGGCAGGAGGGTCGCCGGCGGCCTATCTGAAAATGATGCGGCTGCCGGGCGATTCGACATAGTCGATGGTATGGCCGTGCACCCAGGTGCCGTTTTGCAAAAATTCGGATACGGTGTGCATCCCGCCTTCGGGTGGAAATATACTGGTGCTGCGCACCTCGGTGATGCCGTTGGCATTGTTCTCGACGAATTCATGCGCCACCCATTTTTCGCCATCCATGGTCATGGTGCCATGGGTGAAAAAACCGGCGGTGGTGAAATAGTAATAGACCAGGCTCTTCCTGCCCTGGTCCCAGAAAAGGACGGTCTCGCCGCCGTAGGCTCCCTCGTTGAGCGAATGGGTCATGCGGATAGCCTGGCCGTTGAGGATGCGCTCCCAGCGCGAAACATCGGTCGCCGGCGGCTGGCCGGGCTCCTCAACGAAGGTTCCTTTCCAGGTCCGGTTGAGCCAGGGCTTGAAGGGGAGGAGATGCGCATTCAGGCTGTCGGGAGCGGCGGCCGGCAGCGGAATGGGCGGGGCCGGCGGCTCCTGTGCAAGGGCGGCCCCGATGAGCAGCAGGGCGATGATCACTGTTTTTTTCATTATTTTCTCCAGCAAAAAGGCCGTTTGTGGCATGTATCAATGCAAACACAGACGGCCTTGTATTTATTCGCGACCGCGCCCTTTTCGGGCGCATTCTGCCGCATCCTGCCTTTTTCCTCTTTCTTTCCCTAGTAGCTGTGCGAATCGAGCTTGACCTTGCCGCGGAAGATCCAGTAGATGCTGGCGGTGTAGGCGAGCACCATCGGCACCCCGCAGATGGCGATGATCAGCATGATCTGCAGGGTTTTGGGCGAAGAGGCGGCATTGTAGATGGTCAGGCTGTTGCCGGGGAGCGGATTGGAATAGATCAGGTTCGGATAGCTGCCGATCCCGAAGAGCAGCAGCAGGGCGATCACCGCGGCGCAGCTCGACAAAAAGGCCCGCATCTCGCGGCCGTTAAAGATCTCGCGCGGGATGTTGGCGATGGCCAGCATGTTGACCAGCGCCACCAGGAAGAGCCAGGGATTGGCGCGGATGGTGTCGGTCATATGCGGCACATAGAGCAGCGTGAACATGGTAGTAGTGATGTAGAACAGGACGAAAGCAATGATCGTCGAACGGGTCCATTCGCGGATCTGCTGCTGCAGCGCCCCTTCGGTCTTGAGCACCAGATAGATCGAGCCGTGCATGGTGAAAAGGGCGACCGTGCAGAGGCCGACCAGCACAGAGTAGGGATGGATCAGACTCCAGAAGGAGCCGTTGAAATTGCCCTGGGCGTCGAGGGGGATGCCCCATGCCATGTTGCCAAGGGCCACGCCGATGAGCAGGCTCGAAAGAATGCTGCTGACGCTGAAGCTGATATCCCAGAATTTGCGCCACCAGGCCATCGGCTGTTTGCTGCGGAATTCGATCGCCACCGCCCGGAAGATCAGTCCGAAGAGCAGAAGCATAAAGGCGACGTAAAAGCCGGAGAAGGCGGACGCATAGACTTCTGGGAAAGCGGCAAAGAGGGCGCCGCCGCCGGTGACCAGCCAGACTTCGTTGCCGTCCCAGATCGGGGCGATGGCGTTGAGCAGGATGCGGCGGTTCTCGTCGCCGCGGGTGAAGAGATGCAGGGCGCCGACGCCAAGGTCAAAGCCATCGAGCATGGCATAGCCGGCGAAGAGGACGCCCACCAGGAAAAACCAGATGGTAT
>DAOOPF010000125.1:0-10459 GCA_035388125.1 bacterium
GACATTTGCCTGAAAGTGTCTGAATTTGTATTAGTATCTTACGATTTCTATTTTTCGGGCCTGTAGCTCAACGGCAGAGCAACGGACTCATAATCCGCAGGTTGTAGGTTCGAAACCTACCAGGCCCACAATGAAAGCCCCGGTGATTAACTGATTGCCGGGGCTTTTTGCACAACAGCGGTTTGAGCTCTGTTTCGGCCGGCCGGATTCAACTGTCTGCTGCTCTCCGCAGCTAGCGGAGGTCGACATCCCCCGCCGCCACCTTGACTATGCCACCATCCGTTTCGAGCCAGAGCAGCCCCTCCTCATCGACGTTTACCGCGCACCCATGCACTGCGCCGGCCGGGGAGGCCCACGCCAGAGTGCGGCCAATGATGCCGCTCCCGGCAAGCCACCTCTCCCTGATCACTCCAGGCGGCGGGTTCTCACGCAGCAGCCGCAGCAGCCGCTCGAGGTACTCCTCCGCAAACCGGTCAAGATCCTGCAGCCGCCCGGTTTCGCAAAATATGGAGGTGGCGGGCCGGGCGACGGCGGTGAGCTCCTCCGCGGTCGTGTTGACGTTGATTCCGATCCCGGCGATGATGCCGGTGATCCTGTTCTCCTCCAGCAATGTCTCGGCGAGAACGCCCGCGATCTTTTTCCCGCCGGCCAGAATATCGTTCGGCCATTTAATCCACACCGCGCCGACCTTGACAGCGTTCAACAACTCCACCATCGGAAGCGAAAGCAGCGCTATCCGCCAGAACGGCGCTTCGCCCGGCGCTGCGCCGAATAAAACCGACAAGGCGAGATTCCTGTCGTTCACCTCGATCCAGCTTTTACCCTGGCGTCCCCGGCCGGCGCTCTGGCGGAAGGTGTAGACGATTGTCCCCGCCGGCGGCTTTTCCCTGTGCAGGTAGCTGTTGGTCGAATCAATGGTATCGAGGTAGATTATTCTGTTCGAAGGTTCCACAAGCTCCTCTTCGGCAAGATGATGCCCGGCAGACCGTTCGGCGGCAGGTGACGCCTCTTCTGGTTATTCAGATGGAGGGTGCGTACAATGGCCGCCGCAGCCAGCCCTCCCGGGCCGCTGCTCCAATGCTGTGCCTTTCTCTGACCAGAGGCCATAATTTAGGAATATTGCCGTCAAATGCTATGCGAAAAATTCAGGTTGTGTTTCTGGCTATTGTTCGGTAATTTAATAAGCTTTTAAGCCCCGGCCGGAAGCGTTCAATCCTGCGGGTTATGAACAAATTGAGAGGCTTGTTTGTGGCAAAGAAAAAAATAAATGTGATGATCACGGCTTTCAGGGACGGATTCCAGTCCGTTTACGGAGCGCGCGTCTTCAGCGATGATTTCATGCCGGCTGTAAAGGCGACCGTTGAGGCGGGGATCGATCACTTTGAGTCGGGCGGCGGCGCAATGTTCCAGTCCCCGATATTTTATGCGAACGAGAATTCCTTCGACATGATGGACAAATTCAGGGAGACAGTCGGGCCCGGGGTCAATCTTCAAACCCTGGCGCGCGGGGTGAATGTCGTCTGTCTCGATTCCCAGCCGCGCGATATCATCAAGCTGCATGCGGAGATGTTCAAAAAGCACGGTGTGACCACGATCAGAAATTTCGACGCTCTGAACGATGTCAACAACCTCATCTTTTCAGGACGGTGCATCTACGAGGCGGGTCTCAGGCATGAGGTGGTGGTGACCATGATGAGCCTTCCTCCCGATACCCCCGGAGCCGACTGGGCGCATACCCCCGATTTTTACATCGATACTCTGAAAAAGATCCTCGCAGCCGGCATTCCCTACGATTCGGTCTGCTTCAAGGATGCTTCGGGCACTTCTACGCCCAGGACCGTCTTCGAGACCATCCGGCAGGCCCGCGCCCTGCTCGGCGACCAGGCGCCGCTGCGCTTTCACTCCCATGACACCGCCGGCACCTGCGTCTCCACCTATCTGGCGGCCCTCGATGGCGGTGCCGACGGCCTCGATCTCTCCATGGCCCCGGTCTCGGGCGGAACCTGCCAGAGTGACATCATCTCGATGTGGCACGCCCTGCGTGGCTCCGATTACGATCTCGGCATCGACGTCGACCGCATGCGCGAGGCCGAAGAGGTCTTTAAAGAGTGCATGCGCGACTATTTCATGCCGCCCGAAGCGAAACAGGTGGAGCCGCTGATCCCGTTCTCGCCCATGCCCGGCGGAGCGCTGACCTCCAATACGCAGATGATGCGCGACAACAAGATCATGAACCGTTATCCGGAGGTGATCAAGGCGATGGGCGAGGTGGTCGAACTCGGCGGCTTTGGCACCTCGGTGACGCCGGTTTCGCAGTTCTATTTCCAGCAGGCTTTCAACAATGTCATGTTCGGCAAATGGGTCAAGATCGCCGAGGGGTACGGCAAGATGGTCCTCGGTTATTTCGGCAAGACACCGGTTGAGCCCGATCCCGAAGTGGTGAGGATCGCTTCCGCACAGCTCAAGCTGGAGCCGACCACGGAGGCGGTGATCGATATCAATGAGCGCGACCCGCAAAAGGGCATCGCGGCGGCGAGAAGGATGCTTGAGGAAGCCAGCCTGCCGGCGAGCGATGAAAATATCTTTATCGCGGCGGCCTGCGGGCAAAAGGGCATCACTTTCCTGAAAGGCGAGGCGACGATCTCAGTCCGCAAGCAGGGGGTGAAAAAGGAGACCCCGCAGGTACCGGCTGAGCCGGTCCGGCCAGCGACCACAGTCAGTTATACCATTGCCAGGATATAGAGGAGGCCCATCCATGACGATCAAGGCCATGCTGGAGTCCTATGAGTCGGAACTAGTGATCATTGTTGCCATCATCGTCGGCGCCATCATCGCAGTCAAGGTGATCTCGTCTTTTATAGCCGGCGCCCGCCTGCGCGCGGTTGAAGCGGCTGCGGAAGCGGCTTCGATTCTTGCGGCCGGCGCCGGCGGTCAAGCAGCAGGGGCTCTCTCTGCGGCAGCGGACGGCCCCGGCGCTCAAACCACCGCGACGATCAATAATTACCGCGTGTCCGGCAAGGAGTTTTCCTTGTCAGGCATCGACGAAAAAACCGCCGCCATGGTTCTCGCCATCGTGGCCAGTGATGCGGGCATACCGCTTGAAGAACTGCAATTCAAATCCATCAGGGCGATCAGCTGACCGAAGAAGCCAAGGACGGAATGAAGCCATGAAATATGTCGTCACGATCAACGATAAGAAATATGAAGTCGAAGTGGAGAAGGGGCAAGCGACCCTGGTAGAACCGGCTCAGGCGGGAGCAGCCGCAGCGCCGGCGACGCCGCCGGGCACTGCCGCGCCGGCCGCCCCGGCTGGTAAGAAGCTTCTTGCACCGATGCCGGGTGTCGTCATCAACACCAGGGTGGAGGCCGGAGCCCGGGTCAAGAGTGGTCAGCCCCTGCTGGTCCTCGAAGCGATGAAGATGGAAAATGAAGTGGTCTCCACCTGCGACGGCGTCGTCTCTTTCCTGATTGCCAGGGGCGCGCGTGTTGCAGCGGGGGATGTTCTGGCGATCATCGGGTGATGCCCGGCGGCGCTGGCAGGAGCTGTATGATCCTCTCGATAATTCAAGTGGAGAAGTGTGATGAATGAATTGTTAGCCGGCATTGTCAATCTGCATCTGGGCAATTTTGTCATGTTCGGTATTTCCCTGATCCTGATCTATCTCGCCATCGCCAAGGACTATGAGCCCATGCTGCTGCTTCCCATCGGCTTCGGCGCACTTTTGGCCAATATTCCTTTTTCATCGGCGATCGGGCATGAGGGATTCCTGACCATACTGTATAATTACGGCATCCGGACGGAGCTTTTCCCGGTCCTCATCTTCGTCGCGGTCGGCGCCATGATCGATTTCAAGCCGCTGCTGCAGAATCCCTTCATGCTTTTTTTCGGCGCCGCTGCGCAGTTCGGCATTTTTGCCTGTCTCTTTGTCGCCGTGCTCATGGGGTATGATCTCAAGGAGGCCGCCTCGATCGGCATCATCGGCGCTGCGGACGGGCCGACCTCCATCTACGTCGCCAACAAGTTCGCTGAACGGCTGCTGGCGCCGATCTCGGTGGCTGCTTATTCCTACATGTCGCTGGTGCCGATCATCCAGCCCCCGGTGATCAGGGCGTTGACCACCCGGCAGGAGCGGCTGATCCGGATGACCTATCATCAGACCGCTATTCCCAAACTGGTCGAGATCGCCTTCCCGATCGTCATCACCCTGATCGCAGGCATCGTGGCGCCCATCAGCGTCGCTCTGATCGGCTCGCTGATGTTCGGCAACCTCATCCGCGCCTGCGGCGTCCTCGAGCGCCTCTCCAACGCCGCCCAGAACGAACTCGCCAACCTGGTCACCCTCATGCTGGGCATCACCATCGGTTCCACCATGATCGCGCAGGATTTCCTCCGCGCCGACACCCTGATCATCATGGGCATGGGGCTGATCGCCTTTATCTTCGACACGGCCGGCGGCGTTCTCTTCGCCAAGTTTCTCAACCTCTTCCTCAAGAACAAGGTCAATCCGATGGTCGGCGCGGCCGGCATATCGGCTTTTCCGATGTCCGCGCGCGTCATCCAGCGCATGGCCAAAGAGGAAGATCCGACCAACTTTATCCTGATGCAGTCCACCAGCGCCAATGTGGCGGGACAGCTGGGCTCCATCGTCGCCGGGGGACTGCTCCTCGCCCTGGTTCCCCTGTTCATGAAATAGTGAGGTTGCTGCTATGAATCCGGAAATCGATGCTGCTCTCAAGATCATGGGGCTCGGACTCGGCGGGGTCTTCACCGTCCTGATTCTTTTCTACTTTGTCACCCGGCTGATGATCGTGATCGCCAGAAAACTGCCCCCCATGGAAGAAAAATAGCTCCTTTCTGTGAAAGACAAAACCCGGAAGAGAAGCGCGAGCAGCGATCTCTTCCGGGTTTTCCTTTTCCCCCCATACCCCGATCTTCGGCCGGCTGGACGCGGGATTGCTAATCCGCCGGCAGCCATGCAGGAGCCGGCAGGCCCCGCCCGGTGGGCCGGTCACTGAGCACGTCAACCGGTCAGTGCGCAGCAGGATTTCATCCTGTGATCTCGTTGCCCACCTTGCGCGCACGCTGCGGCTTGTCGAGGTCGATGCCGACGGCGAGGCCGATCTCCACCAGCAGGTTCCAGCCGGCGGTGAGGAAGAGGTAGGGATTGAGCGCCCCGGCCTCCGGCACGCGGATGGTCGGAAAGGGGGTCTCCTGCGCCGAGATGGCGATCACGGTTAGCCCTACCCCCTTGACCAGGGCCTCCTGGAATTTGGCGGTCTCGGAGGCGATCGGATCGATGACAAAGAGCACATCGGCCGGATCCATCACCTCCTCGATGCCGTGGACGGCGTAGGTGCCCTCGAGAAAGTCCGATTTTTTGCGCGTGATCTCGTTGGTTTTGAGGGTGAGTTCCTCGGCCACGCCATCATTGTAGCCGGCGAAATAGATCGTCGGCGCCTTGACTGCGGCGGCGATGATGGCGGGATCGATGGGCATGGTCAACGCCGTCCGCATCGAGCCGGCCAGTTCTGCCTGCCAGCCGGTCTGAGGGGGAGCGCCCATATGCCAGAGCAAAGAGTCATAAAAGAGGGCCTGCTCGACCACGCTCTTGGTCGCCGCGACGGCCTCCTCCCGGCCGCAGTTGAGGACGAAGGTCTGCACACAGGCCTGCTCGAGCGGGGTGTCATGATGAGCGCAGAGGGCGAAGCGGTTGAGGTGGCCCGCCGCCGCCAGTTTTTGGGCGAGCAGGACGACCTCCCTGGTCTTGCCCGAATTGGAGGCGCAAAAGACCGCGAATCGGGAGAGATCGTAACCGGCGGCCTGCCGCGCCCCCTCCGTCACCACCGCGAGGTCAAGGCCCCGGGTGAGGGCCTTGCGGATGGCGTTTTTCGCCGGAAAAATCCGGCTCGAGCCTTCTCCGGTCAGCAGCAGCTGGCCGGCCTTTTTAATGGCAGCCACAACCTCCAGGCCGCGCGCGGGGTCGAATTCTTCCGCCAGAGCGATGGCCTCCATCATCTCGCGGACGAGCGCATAGCGCGCATATTTTTCCTGTTCCAGATTCATAACGGTATCCTTTCCCGAAACCGGTCAAATTGTTCAGCCTCTCCGGGCAATCTCCGCGACGAGCCGGAGATACTCCCCGGTTTCAGCGCGCATCTGTCTGATAAAATCGTTTTCCTCGATCGTGCCGATCGCAGCCTCCATCTCATCGTCGTTGCGGAAGGTGGAACGGTGGAAGGGATTGTCATAATCCTTCTTGCGCGAGAGGTAGACCTGATCGCTGATGTAGTGCTGGATCCTGGCCGAATCCTCGAGTGCGGCCAGCCACTGCTCATTGGTCATGCGCCGGAGGCCCTGCACCGCGCAGAGGGAGGCGAAAGCGTGTCTCTGTTTGGCGAGCGGATATTTTTCCCACAGTTTTCCGTAGCGGCCGTGAATGGCCTTCCAGTCCTTGAGCCGGCCGGAGGTGATGTCGGCGCGAAGCCGGTCGGCCTCCTGCTCGGGCATGAGCTGTCCGCCGAAATTGATCCAGCGCTCGACGCGTTTTCCGCTCAGCTCCTTTTGCATAACTGCGAAATCGGCTTCGGGATGGGATTGCATCCAGGCGAGCAGGTTCTTCACGCTGTAGTAGCGGATCATGTCATGATAGGCGCGCCAGGCCTGCCAGACCTTGAGGATGACCACCTTGCGGCTGGAGCGCTCGATGTTTTCGCCCAGGATCTCGAGCTTTGCGGTCTGTTCCTCGGGCCCGGAGAGGATCATGCGTCCTTTGGCGGCGAGGGCCTTTTCGCTCAATCCCTCCTGAGGCCGGCCGCTGCTGCGCAGCCAGGCCTTGGCGGTCCAGATCTCCAGCAGGCGGCAGGCGGCAAAGATCTCTTCGATGGTATCCGGCGCCAGACAGTCGTATTCGATATTCTGCTGCTTGTTTTTGCGTTTGTCGCGTTTGTGGTATTTGGCCGCGTTGCGGGCGAGGGCGTACATGTTGTACATCCACCAGAAGGCGGGCATCATCTCCAGCTGATTGAGGGCCGGATTGTTGTTCAGCAGGGAAAAGGGGAGAGGGATGTCGAGTTCGGCGGGATAGTCCGCCTTGGAGATCAGCACGAAGGAGGCGAAGCGGCAGGAGTGCTTGAGGCTGGTGCAGAGCCCCGGCCAGAAGCCGCGCCCGGCCTGGAGTTCATTGTCGTTGGCGCGGCTGTTGTGGTTGGAGCCGATGGTGGCGCCGGCGGCGATGTTGCTCTGTCCCATCACCACGCCGGCGACCAGGAACGAGTTGTTGTGGTGCTGTTCATGGGCGGGGAAGATGAGATTGTTGAGCACCTCACAGCACGAGATCGTCGAATTGTCGCCGAGAAAGGAGTTGATGAGGCGGGCGCCGTACTTGAGATTCGAGTTGTCGCCCAGGACAAAGCGGACCGCCTTGCAGCCGTAAAAGATATGGCAGCCATAGCCGATGATGCCGTTGACCAGCTCGACGCCCTCGCCGATCTGGGTCGGCTCGGCCTGCGAGGAGTTGATGGTCAGATTCTTGAGCTTGTTGGCCCCCTTGATATAGCAGTGCGAGCCGATCTTGACGTCCTTGAGCACCAGTGAATTCTTGATGACGCACTGATTACCGATGAGGCCGTAGTAACCGCGGTGGGGGTCCATGCTGTTCTGGGTGATCTCTTTGAGCCTGGCCTGGAGCGCCCGGTCGTCGCGGTATTTGGCCCAAAGCCAGGCATCCGCGGCGATCATGCCGTCAAAGGGGGCGACGCGCCGGCAGCCGGCCTCGTTCATCAGATCCAGCCAGATCCGCACCTCCTCGCGCTCGCCTTCCTTGACGATGCCGTTGCCGAATTTGGCGTGATCGCTGGTATTCATCTCGTCCACCTTGGAAAGGATGCAGCGGTCGCCGATGATGAAATGTGAGAGATAGCCGACGTTATGGATGGCGACGTCATCGCCGATGTCACAGGCGATGATGATGCTGCCGGTGATGCCGGTCGGCAGCCTGAGGTCGTTGTGCTCGAGCACGGACTTTTGCAGGCGGCCGATGCGCACCATCCCGAAAAACTGGTTATTGACGAGCAGGGTGGGATCGAAAATATCGGTGACGAGGATGTCGTCCCAGTCGCTGGAGGTATTGTTGTTTTTGACGAGCATCTCCACCTCTGCCGCGTGCAGATTGCGCCAGCGTTCCAGCGGCCAGAGGGTCTGCAGATTCCGGTAACAGTACTCATCCATCCCCTTGGGCAGGTAGGGTGCGGAGATAAAATTTTTCCCGATCGAATTGGCGGGCAGAATCGAAACCATATCCATACGCGTCCCCTTTGCTATGCCAATGAAAAAGCCCCCGGCCGGAGAGCCGGGGGCTGAAAATGGAGGCTGGCGGGAATCAGAACCAGATGCGGAAACCGATGCTCATCGGAAAATAGAGGTGGGTTGCACCGATGTTGGGAGAGAAATGGAGCCCGATCGACGGCACGACCTGGAAGAAAGGCTCGATCTTTTTATCGATCAGCATATTCACCCCCACAGGTATACGCACGCCGCCCTTCATCCCCTTCTCGTCCTCGGCGGTCTTGTCATCGTCATCGAAGCGCGTGCTCACAAAGGCCCCAACCCCGGCGAACCAGTTGACATCCGAGTTCCCCGTAACGGTGATGCGGTTATTGAAGAGCCAATAGTCGGAGGTCAGGCCCAGGGTCTTCTGATCGCCAAAATAGTAACTGAGGGCGAGAACGAGCGGCTGGTCATCCATTTTCATGTTGAGGGCCACGCCGTTGGTATAAAGCTCGCCGGCGTTCAGATTGTACTGCAGGCCGATGCCGTTTGCATAGCTGCCACTGGCAAATGCCAGCATCAGGGCGGCGATCAACAGTACTTTTCTCTTGTTCATCTACTATTCCTCCTTAGGTCGGTGCTGTGGCCGGCCCGTACGGTGCCAGGCCTGGTCTGCATGATTGGCATACTGTAAAATTTAACTGTATATATTGATTAAATCAAGAAAATTTTATAGTTAATAGGTCGCCGCCCTTCCCGGGCAGCGCGGGTCCGGTCGCTGTGCCTCTGCCGCTCAGCCGAAAACGCGGATTTTGCCGGGCAGCACATTGACCGTGATCGGCGTGGTGCCGGCGATTTCGCCGTCCGGGGTGAGCACCTTGGCCGGGGTGGTCCGGAAGCTCATGCTGCGGCCGGTGAAATGTTCGACCTCTTTCATCTTCAGATGCGTGCCTGCAAAAATCCTGGGCAGGGCGGAGAGCAGGCGCAGGCGCGAAAGCTTGTTGAGGATGACGACATCGAGGAGGCCGTCGTCGATCAGGGCGTCGGGGGCCATGATCATGTCGCCGCCGGTCTTGCGGCTGTTGCTGATCTCGACGAAGATATTGTCGCGCTGGATGGAACGGCCGTCGATCTCGAACTCGAGGGGATAGGACTTTAGGCTGCGGGTGATGATAAAGACCCCGATGACGTAATTGAGAGCCCCCCACTGCCGGTAGCTGTAGGCTTTTTGAGCCACATCGGAGACGAAGCCGAAGCCGAGGATGTTGATGAAGACGAAGCGGGTATCGGCGCACTGGCACTCGCCCAGATCGATGCGCCGGGTCGCGCCCGCTGCGATCATTTCAAAGGCGTCGGCATGGGTACGGATGCCCAGGTCGCGCGAGAAGGAGTTGCCGGTGCCGGCCGGCAGCACGCCGAGGGGGATGGGCAGATCCGGATTGCCCTTCATCATGCCGTTGATGACTTCGAAGAGGGTGCCGTCGCCGCCGAGGGCGACGATGCCGTCCCAGTCCCCGTTGACCTCTCTCGCCGCCACCTCGACAAGATGGCCGGGACGATCGGAAAAGACGTTTTCCACCGTGATGCCCCTCTGCCGGAACATCTCGAGTGATTTTTCTGCCACGGCCAGTCCGCGTCTGCGGCCGGCCAGGGGATTGGTGAGCATCAGGAGTTTCATGGGGTCATCCTTCCAGAGGGAACCATTTCCTTTATTATAGCGAAATTCAGGAATAATTGCAAGGGATTGTGCGCCCGCTTCTATTCTCCTTGATTTTTGCTCTGCGAATGGCTAATTTCGGAGGGAGAGAGCTGATATGGACGCATTGCGACGTGAAAAGAGGCGTGCACCGGCAGCTGCGCCGGCGATCGATCATCAGCAGGTGAGCTGGAGGGATTTGCGCGCATCGGCCAACCGCGCGTTTGCGCGGGCGGCGGGCGCGCCTCTCATCCCTGGCAACCGGATTCGCCTGCTCAAGGATGCGGCCGAAAACTATCCCGCCTGGCTGGAGGCCATCGCCGCGGCCCAGCGTTATGTTTATCTCGAAAGTTATATAATACATGGGGATGCGACCGGACGGAAATTCGCCGATGCCCTGCTGAAAAAGGCGTCTGAAGGGGTATGCGTCCGGGTCATCTATGACTGGCTGGGGGGATTCGGCAAGACCCCTGGCGCCTTCTGGGAGCGGCTGCGCG
>DAOOPF010000126.1:0-10359 GCA_035388125.1 bacterium
GGGTCCAGCTCGACGAGATCCTGCGGCGCGTAATTGAACACTTTTTAGCTAAAAAGGGTCAGGATTAACGAATTTGCCCCGGCCGGCGCGCTTCCAGCTGCTTCCAGTCGCGAGAGCGGTGGCGGACTGGGTAATCTGCTGGACAGATGTGGATAACTTGCCTGTTTTTGTTCAATTTTTGTGCAGCAGGAGGGAGGAGGCCGCTGCGGCCCTGCATACCCCCGCTGCCCGAGCGGCCCGGGCAATGCAAGCCCCATTTCATGGATTTTCAATGAATTAGGCGGCTGTTACAAGTAACATAATATCAATATGATAAAAGAGTCTGTTCCGCCCGGCCGCCCCCGTTTCCGCCGCACGGGCGGCGTGCTGATTTTTATGGAATAACGCAGCCCTCGCTGTTCCGCTGCGGCATGGCGGCGCGGGAGAAGCCGGATGTGTAAAAGATGTGGATAACTTGTGGGTAACCGGCTTTTAGGCCGGTTCATCGCCATCACCACAAGATATAGGCGGCCGCGCCTAACCCGTAAATAACCATTGCATTTCTGCCCTAAATTTAGTAAATAATCATTGAATTGATTACCGTCGGCCCGGTGGGGCCGCCGAGCCATCCACAAGCCCGGGAGTGCATGAACCACGACATGACAAATCTGCTCTTGCTGCTCGCGGCTCTCTTCGTGCTCCTGGCTCTCTCCGAGCTCATGCGCCGCCGGTTCCACGGCACCGAAGAGTTCTCACGCAAGTTCGTGCACATGTTCACCGGCATTCTGGTGGCCGTCTCCCCGTTCTTTCTCAAAAGCCGCTGGCCGATCATCGCCGTGGCCCTGATTTTCGCGGTGATCGACTATTACTCCGTGCGCAAAGGCTGGCTCAAGGGCATGCATGACCTGCACCGGCGCACCTACGGCACGGTCTATTATCCCGTCTCCTTTGTGATTCTGGCGCTGCTCTTCTGGGAGAGCCACCCCCTCATCCTCATCACCGCCATGCTGCTGCTGGCCATCAGCGATGCTGTGGCCGCGCTGGTCGGCGAGAACCTGCGCGCACCCCGTATCTACCATATCGGCCCGGACAAAAAGTCCATTGAGGGCTCGACGGCGATGTTTCTCTCCAGCCTGGTGATCGTCGCCGCGGCGCTGGCCCTGACCGGCCGGCCGGCCGGGGAGGTGCTCTGGTTCGCCGCCCTGGTGGCCTTTTTCGCCACCGTCTGTGAGGCCATCTCCTATCAGGGTTCCGACAATCTGACCGTGCCTCTGGGCGCGGCGCTGGTCCTGCATTATCTGCTTACCCACACCCGGGGTGATGCGGCGATCTTTTCTCTTGGCGTGGGCATGGCGGTAGTGGTGGCTTTGCTCTCCTACCGGCTCAAGTTTCTCTCCTCCAGCGGCGCGGCGGCGACTTTTATCCTCGGCACGATCGTCTTCGGGATCGGGCGCTGGCCCTACACTCTCCCGATCCTGACCTTCTTCATCCTCTCCAGCCTGCTCTCCAAACTGGGCAAGCGGCGCAAGCAGAAGCTGGCGGGGATGATCGAAAAGGGGGGAGCGCGCGATGCCTGGCAGGTGATCGCCAACGGCGGGCCGGGAGGGCTGCTGCTGATTCTGGGGTACATCTGGCCGCATCCGATCTGGTTTCTGCTCTACGCGGCCTCGCTGGCTGCGGCGACTGCGGACACCTGGGGCACGGAGATCGGCACTCTGTCGCGCAACGACCCGCGTTCGATCGTCACCTTCAAGCCGGTGCCGGTCGGCACCTCCGGCGGCATTTCGGTCATCGGCACGCTCGGCTCGGCCCTGGGCAGCCTGGTTCTGGCGGGGGTGAGCTGGCTCGTCACGCCGCAGAATTCGCCGGCTGTCGTCGGCCTGCGCGAGTTCATGCTGATCTTCGCCGCGGGAATAGCGGCCAGCCTTTTCGACAGCCTGCTCGGGGCGACCCTGCAGGCCAGGTTCCGCTGCCCGGTCTGCAGCAAGGTGACTGAAAAGAGCCACCACTGCCGCGGAGTAAAGACCGAAATCGTCGGGGGGCTCGCCTGGCTCAACAACGACCGCGTCAACATGGCCGCCGCGGCCTTTGCGGTCCTTTTGGTCCTGATTATATATTAACGGCTTATAACACTCTCACAAAGCCGCCAAGCCACAAGGATAACCTGCCGGATCGTTCCACTTTGTGTCCTTTGTGCCTTTGTGAGAAATCGGTTTTAAAAATAAAGCAAACAAGGAGGATGCATGACCACCATTATTGATGTCTTTGCACGTGAAATTCTCGACTCCCGCGGCAACCCCACTATCGAAGTGGATGTGGCCCTTGAAGGCGGCGCTGTTGGGCGCGCTGCAGTACCCTCCGGCGCATCCACCGGCGAACATGAAGCGGTCGAGCTGCGCGACGGCGATGCCGCCCGCTATAAAGGCAAGGGCGTGCTCCAGGCGGTGAAGAATGTCAATGATATCATCGCCGACGAGGTGATCGGCGAAGACGCCACCGAGCAGACCCTGATCGACCGGATCCTCATCGAGCTGGACGGCACCCCCAACAAGGCCAAACTGGGCGCCAACGCCACCCTGGCGGTCTCCCTGGCCACGGCCAAGGCTGCGGCCGAGGCCTTCGGCCTGCCCCTCTATCAATATATCGGCGGCAGCAACGCCAAGGTCCTGCCGGTGCCGATGATGAATATCCTCAACGGCGGCATGCACGCCGACAACAACGTCGACCTGCAGGAGTTCATGATCATGCCGGCCGGCGCCCCGAATTTTTCCGAGGCCCTGCGCATGGGCGTCGAGACCTTCCACAGCCTCAAGGGTGTGCTCAAGAAAAAGGGCTACAACACCGCCGTCGGCGACGAGGGCGGCTTCGCCCCCGACCTCAAGTCCAATGAAGAGGCCCTGCAGGTGATCATGGAGGCGATCGAGAAGGCGGGCTACAAGGCGGGCAAGGAGATTTTTATCGCCCTCGATCCGGCCGCCAGCTCCTTCTACCTCACCGACAAAAAAGTCTACAACCTCGCCTCCGAGAAAAAGAAACTCACCTCGGAAGAGATGGTCGAATATTATATAGATCTGGTGAATAAATATCCCATCGTTTCGATCGAAGACGGCATGGCCGAGGACGACTGGGACGGTTTCAAGCTCATGACCAAAAAGCTCGGCGCCAAGATCCAGATCATGGGCGACGATCTCTTTGTCACCAACACCAAACGGCTCAAGCAAGGCATCGAGAAGGGAATTTGTAACTCGATCCTGATCAAGCTCAACCAGATCGGCACCCTGACCGAGACCCTGGACGCCATCGAGATGGCCAAGACCGCGAGCTACACCGCCGTGATTTCGCACCGCTCGGGCGAGACCGAGGACAGCACCATCGCTGATGTGGTGGTGGCCACCAACGCCGGCCAGATCAAGACCGGCTCGGCCTGCCGCACCGACCGCATCTGCAAGTACAACCAGCTGCTGCGCATCGAGGAGAACCTCGGCGAAGTGGGCCACTTTGCCGGCATGAGCGTGATCAAGCGCAAGTAAAGAGAGATTCGGCTCCCTGCCGGCCCGTTCGCCGGCAGGGACCGGCCTGAAGAGGGGTTGATGATGAACGCAAAAAGAGGGACGCTCGCCGGGATCAAGCGGCGTCTTGGGAAGCTCAAGGCCACGCGGGGCAAATTCTTACTGATCGGCTTTGTGATCCTCTTTTTCGGCTATGTCGCCGGCTCGTCCGGATTTGTCGCCCAGATCCGGCTGTGGCAGCAGGGACGTCAGCTGCAGAAGGCGATCGAGCTCGAACAGAAGAAAAAGAAGTGGATGCAAAAAGAGGCTGAAAGCCTGACCAATGACCGGAATCGCATCAAGCGCGAAGCCCAGAAAGAGCACAGCCTCGGCGAACCGGATGAGATCATCGTTCACGTGCAGTAACTCCCATGCTGGAGCGCTCGTCCAACCGTTGATCGGAAAATGCCATCGCGTCGCTGCGCAGATGGCATTTTTTATTGTTTTCAGTTGTTTTCTTTTATACGGGAGCGCCGGCGCCCAGGGCCCGGCGGGGGGAATAGGCGGTCCCGGCCTGAACATGCCGGTGACCCTGCGCTACCGCCAGGAGCTGAACAACCACCTCTGGCAGTTTGACGCCGGGCGGGTCATCGCTCTGAGCCCGCGCTGGGAGTGGCGTTTCCAGGAGCAGTTCCGCACCTCGATGCTGCGGCTGGGCGGCAACGACGACAAATGGAAGGACGATCACTCTTTTTCCACCGCGCTGGGCTATTTGCTCCTGCCCTCCCTGCGGGTGGAGACCCTTTTCCGCTCTTTGTCATTTTTCGACCGGCAGACGGGTTTTAACAACGACATACGCAGCCAGGCGGTCGGTTGGGGTATGCAGTTCACACCGGCGCCGCGGCTGCGCCTCGCCGCCCAGGCCGGGCCCAGGTGGGAGTCGCGGATGGGATTCCACGACCAGGGCATTTTTCTCGCCGGGGAAGGAGCGCTCTCCGCACTCGACCTCGGCGGCTACCTCAATCACCTGCAGGGCCTGCTCGAGATGGACCATTACGATGTGCGCAAGAACCACGAGGCCAACATCGCCTACGCCGTGGCCCGGGTCTTCAGCCCCGCCAGCAGCGATTCCCTGCGCATCTACAACGGCAGCCGCCGCCGCGATAACTATACCTCGCTCATCGGCGATGTTGAGAGCCAGCGCGAAGGCAACAAGGGCTTTGAGAACATCCTCACCTACGGCCTCGGCGCCTGGTCGCGTCTCCTGCTGCGCACCAGCTGGCAGTTCCGCAATGTGGAACTGGTCTCCTTCGGAACGGAAGAGGCGGCGCGGCAGCGCAAGCGCAACGACCGGCTCGGCGACCACCTCCTCGAGATGACGATGGCGCGGCCGCGCCTGCAGGGACGGATGGCCCTGAGCTATAACACGCTGCAGCAGAAATACGACATCACCGCCGGCGGTTCACAGGTACCCTTTTCCAAATACACCGCCTTTGTCACGCCGGACAACAGCAGCAGCCGGCTGCAGCTCTCCGGTGAGCTCGGCACCCCGGCGGGGCGCATCGACAGCCTGTACGCCTACGCCTCGGTCAGCCGGTTTCAGTATGACACGCCGGACACCAACAATTTCGACGACCGCGACGAGCTGCGGATCAACTCCCAGTTCATCTATGGCCGTCAGATCCGGCCCGCCTTGCGCCTGGAGGTGCAGGCGAGCATCAGTCTTTATCACATGGTCTACATCTTTGGCGAACGCAGCGCCGATAACAGCTGGAACCGCATTTTGCGGCTGCGTCCGGTTTTGCGCTATGCCCCCTCGCGGCGGCTGCAGTGGCACAATGCGTTCGAGGTGCTCGCCAACTATGTCGACTATGACTTTGACAACCTGGCCCTGCAGACCCGCAGCTTTGTCTTTCGCAAGTTTGCCTGGGATGACTCCCTCCGGCTGGAGGTGACCCGGCGCAGCAGTGTCAAACTCGACTACCGGCTGCAGCTGGAGGAGAACGGGCAGCTCTACTGGGAGGCCTGGAAGGAGCGGCTGCTGACCACGCGCACCAGCCACTGGCTGCAGCTCCGTCTGCTCTATGCCGCGGGCCCCTCCCTGTCGCTGGGTCCCGGCTACGGTTTTTACAGCCGCCTGGAGTGGCGGCATGACATCGATGCCCTGGGTCAGGAGCGGGTCATCCGCGCGCAGAGTTTCAGCAGCCACGGGCCGGCCCTGAGCATTTACTATACGCCCTCGCGGCGCAGCCGTTTTGTACTGGACGCTCACAGGCGCCGGGTCAAGCCCTGGCAGCAGGAGCGGTATACCATCAATACCCTGGATGTGCGCCTCGATTGGCTTTTTTAGGCGCACGGCGCAGCCTCCGGCGGATGAAACGGGGGACGGACCCGATGCAGGGAAGGAAGAGGATTGACCGAACCGAAGGTTGAAATGCACGAGATGATCATCCCCAGTCTGCCGGAGCAGATCCAGCGCGTTGAGGAAAAGTGCGAAGAGATGGCCGGTCGGGCGGGCTTTGCCGATGACGAGCGCGACGCTGTCGCCATTGCCATCACCGAGATGGTCGCCAACGCGATCTATCACGGCAATAAAAGCAATCCGAAAAAGACCGTGCGCATCCGTTTTTATCTCCAGGACGGCGGCCTGACCGTGCACATCACCGACCAGGGCGAAGGATTCGATCCCACCGGGGTCCCCAACCCGCTGCTGCCCGAGAATCTGCTCAAGGACAACGGCCGCGGCATTTTCATCGTGCGCTCGATGATGGACAGCGTCGAGTACCGGTTCGAGCCCGAAGGCGGGACGACGGTCATCCTGACCAAACGCAAAAAAAACAATGTCCATGATCAGGAGTGAGCCCGTGCGGACGGGGGGGCACTGCCGTACGGAGCCGGCCGCTGCCCTGGCTCTGCTCCTGATCCTGCTTGCGTTCTTGAGCGCTCCCGCGCCGGCCGCACTCCCGCTGCAGAGTCCCGATTCCACCCTCATCGAATCCATCCTTTTTGTCGGCAATGACCACACGCATGAAGAGATCCTGACGCGCGAGATGCGGCTGCGGGAGGGCGATCCCTACGACGCCCGCGCTGCGGAAGAGGACCGGCAGCGCATCGAAAACCTCGGCCTCTTCACCCGGGTCGAGCTGCAGCTTCTCCCCGGCGCCGGCGGCGTCGTGCTGCTCTACATCCTCAGTGAACGGTGGTACGTCTTTCCCTATCCTCTCCTCTTCATTCATGACCGGGACTGGAGCAAATTCTCCTACGGCGCCGCAGTGCGTCACGACAATTTCAGAGGCCGCGCCGTCACCGTCAGCGGCAATTTCTGGCTCGGGTACAATCCCAGCGCCAGCCTGAGCTATACCAATCCGTGGATTCACAGCCGCCACCGCCTGGCCTTGAACGCACAGCTTAATTACAGTCATGTCGAAAACCTCAGTCCGGCTGTCAGCGATTTCACCGAACGGCATCTCAGCGCGGCCGTGAGTCTGGGCAAGCGGTTGGGGAGCGACACGCGTGTGAGTGCGGGATTGGGCTACCGCGAGGTCCATTTGCCGCCCGAGCTCGAACTCACCCGTTCGGCCGGCGGCACCGACCGCATCGGCCAGATCTCGGCGGCCGTCAATTATGACAGCCGCGACTATTCTCCCTGGCCCGGCCGGGGATGGTATGCCGATGCCGGGGTGGCGCTCAAGCTGGTCGCCGCCGAATCGGACTATCTTTTCGTCGTCGGTGATGTGCGGCGCTACCAGCCCCTGCCCGGTGGGGGGATTCTGGCCGGCCGGCTACGCGTCGACTGGAGCAGCGGCCGGCTGCCGCTATACAACCGGCTTTACCTCGGCTACTCGGAGCGCGTGCGCGGCCATTTCAATGAGGTGGTGGAGGGCGACGGCCGGGTTGTGGCCGGGTCGGCGCTGCGCTGGCCCCTGTTGAAGCGGCGTTATTTCAACCTCACCGATGAGGATGAGGGATATCTTGATTATTTCCGTAATCTGCCCTTTGCGCTGCATGCGGAGCTTTTTTACGATGCCGGTCTGATCGCCGTAGGGAGCTGGTCGCGGGCGGAGCAGCGGCGGCTGGGCGGATTTGGCGCGGGGCTGGCGCTGCAGCTGCCCTATGTGGAGCTGCTCCGCTTCGAGCGCGCCTGGAACCTGGCGGGGCGCGGTGAATACATCATCGACATGAAGGTCTGGTTTTAGCCATGGCACACATCCATTTTTTCTTTGTCGATCCCGCCGATGTCGGGGCGGAGCGGCTGGTGCTGCGCGGGGCGGAGTACAACCATGCGGCGCGGGTGCTGCGCAAACAGGTGGGGGAGCGGATCATCGCACTGGACGGCCGCGGCCGCCGTTATGAGGGGCGCATCGCCACCCTGGGGGCGGGGGAACTGACGGTGGCCATCGAGGCGGCCGACGAGGGCGGGGGCGAGCCGCGGCTGCGGCTGACGCTGGCGCAGGGGCTGCTCAAGGGGGGGATGTTCGACTGGGTCGTCGAAAAGGGGACGGAGATCGGGATCTCGATTTTTCAGCCGATGATCACCGCCCATACGGTGGCGGAAGCGCGCAGCCGGGAGGAGCGCTGGCAGGAGAAGGCGCGGGCGGCGATGAAGCAGTGCGGCCGCAGCCTGGTGCCGCTGGTGCGGCCGGTGACGGATTTCGCCCGCGCGGTCGATGCGGCCGGGGGAGAGGCGCTCTTCATCGCCTGGGAGGAGGCGGAGGTGGCGCCGGCCGGTCTGGCGGCGGCGCTGGCGGGGCGCACGGCGGCGACCCTCCTGATCGGTCCCGAGGGCGGATTCAGCGCGGAGGAGGTCGCTCTGGCGTCGGCGGCCGGAGCCCGGACGATCAGTCTCGGGCCGCGGCGTCTGCGCAGCGAGACGGCCGCCCTGACGGCGGCGGTGCGTCTGCTGGATGCCGCCGGCGAGCTGGGCTAGAGAATATGGTCAGAGTGGATGAGGAGGCGGCGCGGTTCAGCGGGCGCGCACGTACCAGGCGAAGAGGGCGCAGAAAAAGCTAATGGCGGCCCCGACCGCCAGTTCCGCGTAGCGGTAGCGGCGGCTGCGGCCCGGTGCGGGAGTCGGCAGCACGAGGGCCGAGAGCAGGGTCAGGACGAGCAGGTTATACCAGCCGCCGAGGATGAGGCCGAGGGTGGCGAGCAGACGGGAGAGGATGCCGGGGAGGCGGTGGCGGAAAGAGGGAAAGCCGTGGCCCTTGAGCCGCACGGTCACGCCGGCCATGCCGAGCTGGATGTAGTGGATGATCGGGGGGGCGGCGAAGGCGGCGATGACGAGCGCGCTCAGGGTGGTGGTCAGCCAGGGCGTCAGCCAGAAAGTTTGCTGCGGCAGGGTGGCCTGCAGGTACCAGGCCCCCCCGAGCAGTGAGAGCATATGCAGCGCCTGATCGATAAAAAAATAGCCCAGTCCATCCCTGGCGTGGAACAGCGCGAGAAAGAGCTTGGTCCGATCCAGGGTGAAATGGACGAGGGCGATGAAAAGAATGACCAGCCAGATGGCGAGCCGGTCAAGCAGGGGATAAAAGAGCGCGACATTGACCAGCGAGCAGATCAGGACATGGAGCGGAACCCCCCAGGCTGATTTTTGCTTGAGGCGGAAGATGCTGTCGGTCTGCAGCGTAAAGTCACCGATGACATGGGCCAGCAGCAGCAGTTGAAAATAGTCCATTCCCGGCTCCGCGGAGATGGCCGCGAACTATTCGCGAACAACCCACACCTTAACCAGCGCAGTCACTTCCTGGTGCAGCTTGACGGGCACGTCATAGACGCCCAGGGCCTTGATCGGATCGTCGAGGAGGATCTTCTTCTTGTCGATCTCAAAGCCGTTCTCAGCGAGCAGATCGGCGATGTTCTGGCTGGTCACCGAACCGAAGAGCTTCTCCTCTTCACCCACCTGCACTGAAACCGTAAGCGAAAGTTTCTCGAGCTTGTCAGCCACTTCCCGGGCCTCTCTCTCGCCGCGCTGCTGGCGCATGGCCGCCGCCTTGTTTTCGACCTCGACGGCGCGCATGTTGCCGGGGGTGGCCAGAGCGGCCTGGCCGCTGGGGATAAGATAATTGCGGGCGTAGCCGTTCTTGACAGTGACGACCTCACCGGCGGTGCCCAGGGTTGGGATATCTTTTTTCAGGATAATCTTCATGGGGAATTTCCAGACTATTTGGTCATTTCAGAGATGTAGGGAATTAGAGCGATCTCGCGTGCCTTTTTGATCGCGTTGACGAGCTGACGCTGATGTTTTGCGCACGTCCCCGAGGTGCGGCGGGGGATGATCTTGCCCTGCTCGGTGGTGAAACGCATCAGCCGCTTTTCGTCCTTGTAATCAATATAATCCACTTTTTCTTCACAAAAGCGGCAAATTCGTTTTTTTCTCAACATGTTGACTCCTTTTATGGCCTAGAGAGGGGTTACAGGTTCAAATCCTGATATCCGAAATCGAAATCAGTCGGTTCGATCTTTTGGAATTCCTGCGCTTCAGGCGCGGGTTTGATTTTGCTGCCATCTTCCTCGGGGTTTCCGGGGGTATCATCGCTGCTCTGCTGGGCGAGCTCTTCGACATCCCGGCCGCTTCTGCGGTCGAGGAACTGAATGCGCCGCGCGCGCAGTTCGACGACATTGCGCGCGGTGCCGTCCTCGTTATGCCAGTTGCGGCTCTGGAGCTCGCCGTCGATGAGGACGGACGCGCCCTTTTTGAGGATTTCGGCGCAGGCTTCGGCCAGGCGGTGCCAGGCGACGACACCCACATAGCACACATTTTCCCTCCAGATACCGGAATTATCGCGGTATTTGCGATTGGAGGCGACGTAAAAGTTGATTACAGGTGTGCCATTGGTAGTTTTCCGGAACGCCGGATCGCTGGTCAAATAGCCGGCGATGAGGACGTTGTTGA
>DAOOPF010000127.1:0-10320 GCA_035388125.1 bacterium
CCCGGCAATCCCGCCTGCCTCAGCGTCAACAACATCAAGGCCCTGCTCCAGGACCGCCAGGGCGGCCTCTGGATCGGCACCTTCAACGGTGGTCTCAATTACCTCCCCGGCACCGCCGGCCGCCGCTTCAGCCGCTACACCCACCGGCCCGGCGACCCCTCCTCGCTCGCCAATGACAACGTCCTCGCCCTCCTGGAGGAGGAATCGGGCGATCTCTGGGTCGGCACCTACGGCGGCGGCCTCGACCGCTTTGATCCCCGCACCGGCCGCTTTTCCCATATCCTCACCGCCTGGCACGATCAGGGCTTCAGCAACGTCCTCTGCCTCCTCCGCGACCGTACGGGACGGATCTGGATCGGCGGCAGCTGCACCAGCGTCGGCCGCCTCGATCCCGCCGGCAACGGCTTTAGCATCATCCGGCTCAACGACAGCAACCGGGAGATCCAGGTGCGCGCCCTCTTCGAGGACCGCACCGGGATGATCTGGATCGGCACGGTCGGGGCCGGCCTCTTCCGCCTCGATCCCGCAACCGAAACCGTCACCGCCTTTTCCACCCGGGACGGCCTGCCCGGCAATGTCATCCACGGCATCCTCCAGGATGAAAACGGCTGCCTCTGGCTGAGCACCAGCGACGGCCTCTGCCGCTTCGACCCCGAAACCCGCCGGGCCAAGTGCTTCTACAAGGAAAACGGCCTCCAGAGCAACCAGTTCAACTACGGCGCCGCCCTCAGAACCCGCGACGGCGAGCTCTTTTTCGGGGGCATCAACGGGGCCACCGCCTTTTACCCCGGCGCCATCCGCGAAAACACTTTCATCCCCCCGGTCGTGATCACCAGTTTCACCCTTTTCAACCGGCCGGTCGAGGTCAACGGCCCGAACGGGCTGCTCAAACAGGAGATCAGCCGCACCCGCAGAATCGACCTCTCCTGGCGCCACACCGTCTTTTCCTTTGAATTCGCCGCTCTCAATTACGCCCTCAGCGAACAGAACCAGTACGCCTACATCATGGAAGGCTTTGAAACCGAGTGGAACTATGTCACCGGCCGCCGCTTTGTGACCTATACCAATCTCGATCCCGGCGCCTATACCTTCCGCGTCAAGGCCGCCAACAACGACGGGATCTGGAATGAAGAGGGCACCGCCATCCAGATCACCATCTCCCGCCCCTTCTGGAAGACCACCTGGTTCACCCTGCTGGTGCTGGCCGCCCTCCTCATGCTGGTCAAGCTCTTCATCGACTATATCCGCCAGCGCCGCGACCTGCTCAAGGCCCGCTCCCTGGCGGGCCTCTCCCAGCTCAAACTGCTGCGCTACCAGATGAATCCCCATTTCCTCTTCAACGCCCTGGGCTCGATCCGCTCGATGATCCTCATCAGCCAGGAACAGGCCTGGGACATGGTATCGGCGCTCTCGGAATTCCTCCGCTACTCCCTGCTCAACTTTAACAAGGCGGAGGCCCTGCTCGACGACGAAATCACCGCCGTCACCAATTACCTCAATATCGAAAAGGTGCGCTACCGGGATACGCTGCAGGTGGCGGTCAATATCGACGAAGAGGCGCGCAAGCTGGTCGTCCCCGCCTTTATCTGCCAGCCCCTGGTCGAAAACGCCATCAAGTACGGCATGCAGACCAGCACCCTGCCCCTGCAGGTGACCCTCAATATCCGCTACCGCGAAGAAGTGCTTGCCATCGACGTCTCCAACAGCGGCCGCCTCAAGCCGCTGCCCGGCGGCGCCAGTGCCCAGAGCGACGGCCACGGCAATTCGGTGGAGAATATCCGCCAGCGGCTGGAAATCATGTTCAGGGAAGAGCAGAGCTTTGTCCTCACCGAAGAGGAGGGCATGGTGCACGCCCGGATCCGGATCACCAGCCGGGGATTGAAGCGCGGAAGTCTCGAGGAGACGGGGATCAAGGGATAGTGCGGGTGCGGTCCGGAATGGAAGGCAGCGGTCAAGCGCGCGGCGGGCTCAGAGGGCGAGGAGGTGCTGCAGCCGGGCGGCGTAGCGCCGGCTCATCACCAGCGGCTTGCCGATCCCGCGCATATGGACCAGATGGGAATAGTTGGGACGCTTTTCCACCCGCTCGACAAAGGTAAAATTGACCAGCGTCGAACGGTGGATGCGCTGGAAATATTCCACGGGCAGGATCTCCTCCCACCGCTGCAGGCTTTTGGCCACCAGTTCCGGCCGTGACTCCTGATAATAGAGGTAGCTGTAGTTGCCGCCGGCGGTGATGCAGCGGATCTGCGCCACCTGCAGGAACTTGAGCGAGCCGGAGACCATCACATAGGCCACATCCTCGAGGCCGAGCCTGGGCTTGTGGCGCAGCGCCTCGGGCGGCCTGCCGCTCAGCCGTCCGATCGCCACGCCGAGGCGCTCCTTCTGGATAGGTTTGAGCAGATAATCCAGGGCATTGACCTCAAAGGCCTTGATGGCATACTGGTCGTAGGCGGTGATGAAGATGATCCGGGCGGTGACTTGCGCCTGCTCGAGCAGTTCAAAGCCGAGGGCGCCGGGCATCTGGATGTCGAGAAAGATGACGTCGAAAGAACGCTGCGCGATCAGTCCGGCCGCCTGCCGGACGCTGCCGGCCTCCCCCTCCACACGGATCTCGGGATAATCGGCCAGCAGCCCCTTGAGTTCCTCACGCACCAGCCACTCATCATCGACGATGAGGGCGGACCATGAGCTTCCTCCGCTCATGCCGGCCCCTTCTCCGCCAGGATCGCGACCCACTTTTCCCCCTCCGCCCGCATCGCCTCCCGGTCCGGCGCCGCTTTGGTCAGAGCGGAGCCGCAAAAGATGCCACTGCGGTCGAATGCGGCGGCCTCAGCCAGGTTGGCCCGGTTGATCCCGCCGGTGTAGACCATCTGCAGTCCCTTGTAAGGGCCCTTCCAGGCGGAGGCGAGGCCGAGGAAAGAGACGGTTTCGGTGATGGCGGGGAAGAGCTTGTGGATATACTGCCAGGGATAGAGGTTTGGCAGCTCTTCGATGGCGCAGCCGTAGAGGCGCGCCTTTTGCGCCAGCTGCGCCCCCACCCCGCTGATGCCGCCGGGGATGCAGAGCAGGTCGGCGGCGGCGCTGCGCTCGACCACCTCGGGAAAATAGTCAGGGCAGACGATGCCCGCCACCCCCATGCCGATGACCTGGTCGGCCTGTTCCGCGGTCATCACCGTGCCGGCCATGACCAGGGCTTCGGGCTGCCGGTCGAGGAGGAGGGCGATGCCGGGGGCCGCCGCCGGTGAACGCAGGGCGATTTCGAGGGTGATGCCGAGGGGGTCGAGGGCCTCCCAGGCGGCGAGGCACTCCTCCGGCCGGGCCGGCGAGAGCAGTGCAATGAGACGCCCCGCCTGGAGGCGGGCGAAGAGGGCGCGTGTCCTGTTTTCCATGCTCATCTCCACATGTTCCGGATTTGACAGTAGTTAAACATATTAAAATAGCGCGAGAATCAAAACACTTTTTTTTGCCCGCCGACCGGAGAGGCCGGCCGATTTTCAGCTTGATTGCTATGGAAAATTCTGCTATACTATATGGCAAAAATCGCGACCTCTGTAAATCCGGCGGCTAACACCCTTTCAGGAGTAGAGATGGAACTGACCCGCGGCAGTGGTGTATTGATGCATGTGAGCTCTTTCCCTTCGCCCCACGGCATCGGCGATCTGGGGCAGGAAGCATATAATTTTGTCGACCTTCTGGCCGAATCCAGGCAAAAATACTGGCAGATTCTTCCCCTCAACCCCACCGATCCGGCGTATGGCAATTCCCCTTATCTCAGCAGCAGCGCATTCGCGCTCAACTCCCTGCTCATCAGCCCCGAGCGGCTGGTCGAGGAGGGCATGCTCACCCCGGCCGATTTCGCGGGATTGACCCCGCCGCCGGAGGGGCCGATCGACTATCCGGCGGTCACCGGCTACAAGCGGGCCCTCTTCGCCCGGGCTTTCGCCAGATGGCGCACCGCGCCGGATCCCGGCTTTGACCGTTTTTGCGCTGACCAGGCCGCCTGGCTCGAGGATTTTTCCCTCTTCATCGCCCTCAAGGGCCATTTCCCGGGTGAGAGCTGGAGCGAATGGCCGGTCGAACTGCGCGACCGCTATCCGCAAGCCCTTGCGGCCATGCGCACACAGCTGGCCGAAGCCATCCTGTTCGAGAAATTTCTCCAGTATGTGGTACAGAAGCAGTGGTTCGACCTCAAACGCCACTGCGCCAGCCGCGGCATCACCATCATCGGCGACCTGCCCATCTATGTCGATTTCGGCAGCAGCGACGTCTGGTCCCATCCCGACCGCTTCAAACTCGACGAAAACCGCGAGCCTTATGTGGTCTCCGGCGTGCCCCCCGACTATTTCAGCGCCACCGGCCAGCTCTGGGGCAATCCGATCTACGACTGGGAGGCCCTGGCCAAAGACGGCTTTGCCTGGTGGCTCAACCGCATGCGCCAGAACCTGCGCCTCTTCGACATCGTCCGCATCGACCACTTCCGCGGCCTCATCGCCTACTGGGAGGTGCCGGCCGAGGAGGAGACCGCCATCAACGGGCGCTGGGTCACCGTCCCCACCTACCCCTTCTTCGAACGCCTCGTCGCCGGCATACCCAACCTCAACGTCATCGCCGAGGACCTCGGCGTGATCACCGACGACGTCAAGCAGGCCCTGCAGCATTTTGGCCTGCCGGGGATGAAAGTGCTCCTGTTCGCCTTCAGCGGCAACCCGTCCGAAAACCCCTATATGCCCTGGCGCTACGAACCCAACTGCATCGTCTATACCGGCACCCACGATAACAACACCGCCATCGGCTGGTGGCGCCTGGATGCCACCGAGGAGGAGAAGCGCCACCTGCAGGAATATCTCGGCCATGCGGTCGACGAGTCCACTGTACACTGGGAGCTGATCCAGGTGGCCCTGAGCTCGCCGGCCAGGGTCGCGATCATCCCCCTGCAGGATCTGCTCGGCGTCGATGAGCGGGGGCGGATGAATGTGCCGGGGACCAGTGTCGACAACTGGCAGTGGCAGCTCGGCCATGGTGAGATGGATACCGCCTGCTTCGCCCGGCTCGCCGAACTGACGGCCCTTAATAACCGCTAACAGGGGGCACGGTCATGTGCGCCCCGCGCTTTATTCATTCCCGATGGAGGAGAACATGACCTGGTTCACCAGCCTCGATCCGCTCTGGCAGGCCCTGCTGGCGACCTGTTTCACCTGGATGCTCACCGCTCTCGGCGCGGCCATGGTCTTCTTTTTCAAGAGCATCAACCGTCAGGTGCTCAACTCCATGCTCGGCTTCGCCGCCGGAGTGATGATCGCCGCCAGCTTTTGGTCGCTGCTCGCCCCGGCTCTCGAGATGGCCGAAGGGGGACCGCTGCCCGCCTGGGTGCCGGCTGTAATCGGCTTCCTCCTCGGCGGGGCCTTTCTATGGCTGGTCGACCATATCCTGCCCCATCTCCATATCGGCCTGCCCGATACAGCCGCAGAGGGGATCAAGACCCACTGGCAGCGCAGCATCCTGCTTGTGCTGGCCATCACCCTGCACAACTTTCCCGAGGGGCTTGCCGTCGGCGTGGCTTTCGGAGCCGTCGGCGCGGACCTGCCCACCGCCTCGCTCGCCGGCGCGATAGCCCTCGCCCTCGGCATCGGCATCCAGAACTTCCCCGAGGGAGCGGCGGTTTCGGTCCCCCTGCGCCGTGAAGGACTCAGCCGCATAAAGAGCTTCTGGTTCGGCCAGGCTTCGGGCATCGTCGAACCCATCGCCGGTGTGCTCGGGGCGGCCGCAGTCCTGCTGATCAGGCCGATCCTGCCCTACGCCCTCGCCTTCGCCGCCGGCGCCATGATCTATGTGGTGGTGGAAGAGTTGATTCCGGAAGCCCAGCAGGAATCCGACACCCACGCCGCGACCATCGGCGCGATGCTGGGATTTGCGGTGATGATGACTCTGGATGTGGCTCTGGGATAAGGATTCAAAAATGAGAGCCCCGGCGCGCACACCAGGCTCTGCCGGGGCTGTTCACTTGCCGGCGCTCAGCGCACCAGCATCATCTTGATGCGCACTCGTTTATCGTTGGTTTGCAATTCCGCCCAGTAGAGACCGCTCGCCTGGGCCTCCGCCCTGAAACTGACCTCGTGGATGCCTGCGCGCTGCTCCCCCTCCGCCAGCCGCGCCACCTCCCGCCCGTTGACATTGATCACCCTCAGCACCACCCGACCCGCCTGCGGCAGCTCGTAACGGATGACCGTGGCGGCGTTGAAGGGATTGGGATAGTTCTGGCGCAGGGCCAGGCTGTTGGGGCTGATTTGTACCTCTCCGGCGGCGCCGCGCCAGAGCGCGTCCTGCGCCCAGGCCAGGGGGGAAGCAGCCGCTTCACCCTTGAGCACCTCTTCCAGATTCTTCGCCAGCAAAGTCTCCTCCCGCCCGAATTCACTGTTCCAATAAGTCAGGCTGAGGGGGCTCCCAGTCTGTGCGCCCTCAACAAAATCCGGCGTGGCGATGTCATCCCCCCAGATGGTGATCAGCACCCGCCCACCCTGTACGGCGCCGGCTCCAGCCAGGATGCGGCCGTCCGCCCAGACCGCCACCTCATCGCCATCGGCCAGCTCCTCCGCCTCGAGCAGGAGATGGGCATGGGCGCCCGTCCCGAAGGGCGGTTCATAATGGCGCGGGGAACCCTCCGTCCACAAGCTGACGGGAGGCTCCGGGGCGCCGCCGCGGTTCAGCGGCAGGAGCAGGGTATCGGCATCGGTGAGATAGAGCTGGTAGCCCCTGCCGGGCTGGAGTGGGCCGATCTGGTCGATCCCCTCCTCCGGCCAGTAGAGACGCCCCTCGCCATCCTTGAGCAGGGCGGCCCGGCCACCGAGCGAGGCCAGGGCGGAATCGGTTGCCATATGCATGGTGTACCACCACGGGATGATCTGCCAGCCCCGCTGCAGGGCGAGGGGCGCAGGCGCGGTGTTGATCTCCCAGCCCGCAAAGTCGAGGCTGGCCGCGGCGGGGGCATGAATCCAGTAGCCCTCGCGCATCGACCAGACCTTGCGCTCATCCCAGCCGCGATCAGCACTGAAGCGCCGCCCGGCGGCGTCGCGCAGGATCAGCCTTTTGTCGGCAAACATGTTGCTCAAGCTCGAGTCATCCGGAGCCACTGGGGTGGAGACCAGATTCCAGCCGGGATCCAGGGCGAGCTGGTACTGCCGCCGGCCGCTGGTGGTGAATTCGCCGCTCAGGCTCCAGGGGCCGCTGCCGCCGCGGTTGCGTCCGCGCGCCCGCCAGAAATAGTGCTGCTCGTAGGCCAGCCGGCCGGGGATGCAAAAGGTATCGGCCGCAGCGTTCAGTTCGGAGGCGATAACGGAGAAATCGCTGTCGGGCGAAAGCTGCAAAATATACTCCCGCGCCCGCTCATCCGCACGCCAGGCGAGGGTGGTGCGCACCGGCAGCTGCAGGGGCGTCACGGCCAATAGGGGCGCCGCCGGGGCGACATCAAAGCTGTAGCTGACCAGGCTGCCGATGCACATCTGCGCGCAGCGGAGAAAGTAGCCGAGATCGAACACCAGCTTGTCCGCCGCCATAATCCGGTCATTGACGGTGTGGTAGTAAGGGTTGAAATCCGGGGGATAGGCGCCCCGCCGGTAGTCTTCAATGATGAGAATGGAGCTGTAATTATAATCCCAGAAGGGGGCGTGATCGCTGTTCGGGGTGCCGGGGTTGACGATCCAGGGGGCAAGGCCGATGCCGTAATTGGTATTGATATCGACGAGCCGCTGCGCGAGGTCGAGGGACCGGGCGACGGGCCGCGTGTGCAGGGTGACGACGCGGTCCTGATTGCCGTCGTAAGCGATCATGTCCATGTTGATCACGCCGAGGATCTGGTGGCCAAGGTTGGCGACCTTGCCGGCGTAGGAGCGGGCGCCGACCAGGCCGGTCTCCTCCTCATCCCAGAGGGCATAGATCACAGTATAGGGCATGCGCTGCCGGCCGAGCAGGCGCGCCGCCTCGAGCACCGCGGCGGTGCCGCTGGCATTGTCGTCGGCCCCGTAGGCGCGGCTGCCGGGGGGCATGCAGTCATAATGGGCGCAGATGATGAACTGCTGTTCGGGATGGAGATAGCCCTGCTGAAAGGCGACGACATTCTCGCCCCGGGCGCCGAAATAATCGATAAAGGGGGCAAGGCCGTGGCGGGTCAGCTCCTGAAAGATATAGTCGGCGGCGAGAGCGTTGCCCGGCTGCAGGTAGTGGCGGGAGAGGATGGTATAATTGACGCCCCCGATCCAGGCCTCCTGCTCCCCGGAAAGAATGCGCACCCGGGTGAGCATCGAATCGACATCGATCCGTCCGATGACCTCCTGGATCAGATTCTCCTGCGCCGTGAGCAGGCTGTCCCCGGCGGTGCCGGCGTGGAGAGTGACGGCGCCAAGAAGAATTATCCCCAGAATGAGACTTTTAATGCGCATATCCGGCCTTTCTGTTTCACCAAAATAAAAAATAGTAGGGGCAATGTCAACAGAAAAGCAGGGGGTATCCGCCACCGGGGGAATCCCGCCGCAGCGGCTGCGGGAGAGCGGCCTCCGCCCTTCCGGGCTCGATGCCTGGATTGCCTTTTGCCGGTCTCCCGGGAGGCAGAATCGCCTGCGATCGGCCCGGGCGAGCTGTAAATCAGTTGCGTAAAAGAATTATTTTATGCATATTAGACTTTAAGAAAATTATCAAGGAGTACACCCCATGCTTCACTGCCGCAAGCTGTTTATCCCTATTCTCATCGCCCTCCTGACCGCAGCGGGCTGGACGATGCCGGCCGATTCGAGCGTTTACGAGCCGCCGGCCGACCAGAGTCAGCTCCCGATCATCAAGGGTAAAAAAGTCAGGAATATCATTCTGCTCATCGGCGACGGCATGAGCGTCTCCACCGTCTCCTATGCGCGCATCAAGGGGCCGGGTGTCGCCGGTGCCCTCCATATGGACCGCATGCCCATCGCCGGATTTGTCCGGACCAGTTCGGCGGACAATCTCATCACCGATTCCGCCGCGGCCAGCAGCGCGATGGCCTGCGGCATCAAAACCAATAACGGCCGCATCTCCCGCACCCCGAATGGCGCCATGCCCCTCAGCATCATGGCGGCTTGCAAGGCGAAAGGGATGGCCACAGGACTGGTCGCCACCTCCTCGGTCACCCACGCCACCCCGGCCGGCTTCGGCGCCCACACCATGAGCCGCAAGGAGCAGCCCCTCATCGCGGAACACCTGCTCCTGAACGGGATTAACGTCATGCTGGGTGGCGGCTACTCCTTTTTCATTCCGCAGAGCGAGCCGGAGAGCCGCCGGGCGGACGAGCGCAACCTCCTCGACTTCGCCCGCTCCAAAAACTATGCTGTGATCAGAAACCGCGAGGAGTTGCAGAACGTCGAAGGACCAAGGGTGCTCGGACTCTTTGCCGGGGAGGGCATGCAGACCCTGCGCCCCGAACCCACGCTCGCGGAGATGACCGCCAGGAGCATCGAGCTGCTCAAAAAAAACCGGAAGGGTTTTATCGTCATGATCGAGGGCAGCCAGATCGACTGGGCGAACCATGAACACAACGCGGAGAATTCGGTCCGCCAGACCCTTGATTTTGACATGGCCGTCGCCGAGGCGCTCAAATTCGCGCAAAAGGACAAGCACACCCTGGTGGTGGTGACCGCCGACCACGAGACCGGCGGCCTCTCCATCAACGGCGGCAAGGTCGATGGCAGCGAAGTGGATCTCCACTGGAGCACCGACGGCCACTCCGGCGCCACCGTCCCCCTCTACGCTTATGGCCCCGGGGCGCAGCTCCTCTCCGGATTCCACGAGAACACCGACATCCCCAAGGTCTTCGCTTCGCTGCTCAAGATCAAAAATTTCCCGGCCATTATCCAGGAGGCCCCCGCCGAGCCCGGACTATAGCCGGCATCAGTTGACGCCAAGCGAGACCCGGCGGCGGCGATAGTCCGCGCCGACGGAGGCGAGCACATGAAAAAAGGGAGATGGAATCAATTCCATCTCCCTTTTCAGCGTTGAGCCGGAGAGCCTTTTCCACGCTGCTCCTTCTCCCGGGCTATTCCATCTTCCGCAGCACCCTGGCCGGGCAGCCGGCGACAATAGTGTTGGGCGGAACATCTTTGGTCACCACCGCCCCCGCGCCGATGATCGCCCCCTCACCGATGGTCACCCCGCACAGAATGGTTGAACTCGAGCCGACAGACGCCCCCTTGCGCACATAGGTCGGCACGCACGCCCAGTCCGCCTCGGTCTGCAGGGAGCCGTCCGGGTTGGTCGCGCGCGGGAATTTGTCGTTGATGAAGGTGACGTTGTGGCCGATGAAGC